>NZ_FQLF01000002.1:1543340-1852008 GCF_900120175.1 Oceanicoccus sp. KOV_DT_Chl | reverse complement strand
ATTTAATGCTTCAAAACTACAAGCGCCTACATCGCCGATATCAGAAAAATACTGCGCTAGTTTTTGCGCTTTTTCTGCCGTGCGATTGGCAATCAATAAATGTTTGGGTTTTAATTTTATGAGCGGCTCCAATACACCGCGTATTGCACCACCAGCACCAAGTAGTAGTACACGCTTATCCGTAACATCCCAGGCAAGGTTTTCGCAGATATCACGAACTAACCCTGGGCCGTCGGTATTATCACCGTAAATGCTGCCATCATCTTGCAAGGCTAAAGTATTTACCGCACCGGCCCGCTTAGCGCGCGCACTGAGCTCATCGGCAAAATTAAACGCGTCTATTTTAAATGGCACGGTAATATTCAAACCCTGCCGCCGTTATCAAAAAAACTCCGAGCAGCATCGGCAAATTTTCCAACGTCTACTTGATGGGCGCGATAACTTAAATGTTGTTGCGTTTGCTCAGCAAAGGCACTGTGAATTAATGGCGACTTACTGTGTTTTATCGGGTTGCCGAAAACTGCATATTTATCGGTATTTGGCATAATTTTTACATCTGAATTTAACGATCACAATAATGCTATGAAAAGTAGTTTCAGCATAGCTGCTAGAAACCATTTGCTTAGACCGATTTAAACCCATTCCCTATTGGTTAAGAATGTATTATTAAGTTCTGCTTCTTGGCTATTGTTTTCGGGCTGGTAGTTATATTCCCAGCGCACTAACGGCGGTAGTGACATGAGTATCGACTCGGTACGACCATTGGACTGTAATCCAAAAATAGTGCCTCGATCATGTACTAGATTAAATTCGACATAGCGACCCCGCCGGTATAACTGAAACTCTCGTTCGCGCTCACCGTAAGCCAGTGCTTTACGTTTCGCCACTATGGGTTGATATGCCTCAATATAAGAATCACCGATTGCCTGCATAAAAGCAAAGCAACGCTCAAAACTGTTATCACCCGCAATACTGGATAAGTCATCATAAAATAAACCGCCGATACCTCTCGGCTCATCACGATGCGGTAAATAAAAATATTCATCACACCATTTTTTATAACGTGGGTAAATATCCTCGCCAAAAGGGTCACAGGCCTGCTTTGCGGTTTGATGCCAATAGCGACAATCTTCTTCAAAGCCATAATAGGGCGTTAAATCATAGCCACCGCCAAACCACCACACTGGGTCTTCACCAGCTTTTTCGGCAACAAACAATCTGACATTGGCATGACTAGTAGGCACATAGGGGTTTTCAGGATGAATAACCAGAGACACCCCCATCGCCTGAAAACCTCGACCCGCTAACTCAGGTCGCGCCTGAGTGGCAGATGGTGGTAAATTCTTACCGAAAACATGAGAGAAATTTACCCCCCTTTTTCAATCACCGCACCCCCACTAATGACTCGAGAACGACCACCCCCACCTTCAGGCCGCTGCCATTCATCTTGTTGGAATTGGGCCTGGCCATCTTCCCGCTCTAGCCGGGCACAAATGGTGTCTTGCAAGCTCAAGAGGTACTGCTTTACCTGATCGATAGCGATAGAAGTCATATTTGGTGATTTTTAGTAATGAGGGCAAGCACTATAACACTAGCCTCGAATAATTTGATCGGTGAGTAAATCCCGAATAATAGACGGTTGGCCACCTAAGCCCAGTGTTCCTGGCATCACATAATCTAAACCGCGTCCCAAATAGCGCTGTAATTGCCAAGGCCAACGAGCGGTGGGAGCTCCAGCCTCATTAGCCGAGGTTGAAACAATCGGGCCACCAAACGCTAAACACAGTTTAGCCACTTGTTGGTGAGTGCTAACTCTCAGAGCGACGCTTTGATAATCGCCTCGTATCCAATCAGGAGCCACTGTGCCGGGAACCAGCCAAGTCGTTGGTCGAACCATTTGTCGGTCAAATTTATGCTGTAATGAAACATCCAAATGCGCCAAATAAGGTGCCAACTGAGCGCTATTGGCAGCAACCAGAATCAAGCCTTTATCTAGCGGTCGTTGCTTCAGAGCTAGCAACCGCAATACCGCTTTACGATTATTCGGATCACAACCAAAACCCCAAACAGTTTCTGTTGGATAAGCAATTACAGCTCCCGCCCGAAGGTATGAGACGGCGGCCTGCAACTGTAGCGACTGACTAACCATTAGCGCTCAGCACCCTATTCCTGAGAACCGGGCCAAATCAACCTGCAGCGTTAAGTTTTTGCTGCAAAGCTTCGTCTTTAGCAATGACGGCTTGAGCACTGGTTTCCCGCTCAGCAATTAGCTTTTGATGTAGCTCGGGATTACCCGTTGCCAATATTTGTGTGGCTAAATAGCCCGCATTTTTTGCCCCTGCCTTACCAATTGCTACTGTGGCTACCGGAATACCACCTGGCATTTGCACAGTCGACAATAACGCATCCAAACCTTCTAATGAAGCATTGATAGGTACACCGATAACCGGCTTTAAAGTTGCTGCAGCAACCGCGCCTGCGAGGTGCGCAGCCATGCCTGCAGCACAAATAAACACACCGCAACCACGCTGGTCAGCGGTAGTTACATAATCGTGTGTCACTTTAGGGGTGCGGTGTGCGGAGGTCACTTTAACTTCATAATCGATACCAAAGGTCTTTAAAACCGCAAAAGCAGGCTCCATTTGCGGCAGATCGGAATCAGAACCCATCAAGATGGCAACAAAAGGGTTAGTCATGGTCTTGTCCTCAACACTGTCTTTTTGGCCCAAGGCCAAAGAAAAAGCGCGAAAATTACCCAACTGCGGGTACGAATGCAAGCATTATCGATTTTTCGTATCAGGCCGGAATAATCTATTTCGAAACCTTTAAACCACACGCTGATAGCATGCGCCGATAGATTCTATCTGCCCTTTTAATTCCAAAGTCGTTAGAGTCGCACTTAACTCGGACAACGGCCATTGGCTGCGCTGCAGCAGATGATCGATTGCCAGCGGATCAAACCCCAGTAAAAATAGTAGTTGTTGCTCTTTCAGGCTCAACATAACTGCTGAATCACCGTTCGATTGCTGACTCACAACATCGTCAGCAGGTATCCAACCTTGTAACTCCTCTAGAATATCTGCTGTCGTTTCAACCAGTGTTGCACCTTGGCGAATCAAAGAGTGGCAGCCTTTACTGGCGGTACTGTGGATAGAACCGGGGATTGCGAATACCTCTCTCCCTTGTTCCAGCGCGCAACGAGCTGAAATCAGCGAGCCGCTTTGCAACGCGGCCTCGACCACCAATACCCCTAAACTCATACCACTGATAATACGGTTGCGCCTGGGAAACTGACCCGGCCGCGGGCCCGACGCCAGTGGAAACTCAGACACGATCAAGCCGTGTTCAGCAACTTCTGAAAACAGCTGCGTATTGCGGCGGGGATAGACCACATCCACCCCCGTCCCTAATACCCCACGGTATTACCGCCAGCGTCTAGCGCACCCCGGTGGCTCTCAGTATCAATGCCCAGCGCTAAACCGCTGGTCACCGTAAAGCCCTCCATCGCCAATTCCCTTGCGAAACGAAACGCATTTTCGCTGCCTTGGCGGCTACAGCGCCGGCTTCCCACCATCGCCAGCTGCGGTTGATTCAATAATGCGGGATTTCCGCGCACATATAATAGCGGGGGTGGATCACTAATTTGTTTAAGCAACTCAGGATAAAGCGGGGATAAATAGGGTATTAATTGAATCTTATGCTGCCGCAGTAAGTTTAGATCTTGTTCCAACTGCGCAGCATCAGGGGGGGAATGCAGCATCCGCTGCACCGATGGCTCGATCTCAAGGGCAAAGAATTGTTCTGCCGATAGCTGAAAAATATCCTCTACCGCGGTGACTGCTTGTAATAGGCGGCACAGCGCTCGATCAGTCAGGGTAGGGGTACGATGTAACGCTAAATAAGTGCTAACGTCCTTGTTATGCATTGATCTTCCTTGATCATCGAGAATATTATTGAAATAGAACTAGGGATTTTCAACCCGGTCCGATACCACCAACGCACGGGTGGCCTTTAATACTATGCCATAACTGACTTTCTCAAAAGTGCGAAACACCATTAATAAGCCTGCGCGAGTATCCGGTACCTTAACAATCTCACCGGTAACTGTATCGCGAACACTTTCACCAACCCGGTAAATCGCCAGCACATGACCAGAAGTCAGGCCGTCGCGTTCACCTTTATTCAATACCACCACATCCATACTCCCGATTTGGGAAACACCGCCTTCGACAGCAATGATGTAGCCATTGATTTCACTTTCAGGGGCACTGGGGTAAAAGTTGGAGTTAATACGAATTTCTTCATCCAGTAATAAGCGGTCGCCGCGCCGGACCTCTTCGCTAGTCCGATTCAAGCCTAGTGTAGCGATGTCCTTCTCTACACTCACCACTTTGCCGCTGGCAACTGAAAAAGCCTGATAACCTAATAGCTCCTCAGTATCCGGGTCTATATAAGCATTGCCCGGACGAAAAATACCAAAATTTTCCTCACCTTCGTTGAACACACCTCGACCATAAATCTGATCACCGGCGCCTGAGACAATATGCCCATCACTTCCCGACAGTACATAGGGCGCAGTCTTTAACTCTTCATTACTCACTACCCGGCTTTCGGTAAGGAAGGGGGAGATCGCATCCAGTGGAATAGCCGGGATAGCCAAGTCCAATTCAGAGATTCGTACCTGCGGAGTAAGTTTCACCTCACGATTACGCTTGGCCACCAACTTGGGTCTGCCGTCGATATACACCAGGTTCAAAACATCACCCGGATAGATCAGATGAGGATTATCCACTTGTGGGTTAACATGCCAAATTTCTGGCCATAACCACGGGCTATCCAAAAACACCTTGGATATATCCCATAAAGTATCTCCCTTCTTCACCATATAGGTTTGAGGATGACCTTCTTTTAACGCCAATACATCACCAGCTTGGCTGATAGACACCAGAGACAGCATCGTCAATAAGATGCATCCCATCACCACTTTTTTCATAATCGCATTCCTTTCTCGGAATCAGGCCGGTATTGAGCACTAGACAAGGCCCCAACACTGGGTAATTTTTATCGATAACCTGATATACTATAGCAGCTTAGCGGCAAATGAGTGCCGATCTCAGACAGCAATATTTGCTTTCTGATCATAATCTTAGCAGCAATACTTAGATTTATACTAGAAGTTAGAAATCGATCACATTGTTACCCCTATACAAGCAGACTAGTTCGTAATGGCCATTTTAGAAATTCTCGAATTCCCAGACCCCAAACTTCGCACGATAGCCTCACCCGTTTCGCATGTTGATGCTAGCACCCATCAGCTGCTAGACGACATGTTAGAGACGATGTACGAGGCCAGCGGCATTGGGTTAGCCGCCACCCAGGTGGATGTCCACCAACGTATAGTGGTTATCGATATCAGTGACGAGCGCAACCAGCCACAAGTTTTTATCAATCCCGAGATTACCGTTCTAGACGGCCCCCAATTCGAATATGAAGAGGGCTGCTTATCGGTACCCGGCTTTCATGAAGCGGTTTCCAGGCCTGAAAACATTGTCGTTAACGCGCTCGACCGTGAAGGTAACCCCTTCGAAATGAGGCCAGAAGGCTTATTAGCCGTTTGTATTCAACACGAGCTGGACCACCTGAATGGCAAGTTATTTGTAGACTATATCTCGCCCTTAAAACGCAAACGCATCCGCAGCAAATTAGAAAAACAACATAAACAGGCTTAAACCAACTATGCGTCTATCGCTATGAGCAACAGGCTTCGCATTATCTTTGCCGGTACTCCGGACTTTGCGGCTATTCATTTGGAAGCGATCATTGCCGCCGATCAACATGATGTTATCGCCGTTTATTCACAACCTGACCGCCCTGCCGGCCGCGGTAAAAAACTTAAGCCCAGCCCAGTTAAACAAGTGGCACTGGATCATCAGATCCCCGTCTATCAACCATTAAACTTCAAGCAAACTGACGATCAAGAACAACTGAAAACCCTCGCCGCCGATCTTATGGTGGTGGTGGCTTATGGCCTGTTACTTCCCAAAGTGATCCTCGACGCGCCCAGGCTTGGCTGCATTAATGTCCATGCTTCTTTATTGCCTCGCTGGCGCGGTGCCGCGCCCATTCAGCGCGCGATTGAAGCCGGTGACGCAGAAAGCGGGGTGATTATTATGCAGATGGATGAAGGGCTGGATACTGGCGATATGTTATTAGAAGCCCGCTGCATTATTACTGCTGAGGAGACTGGCGGCAGCCTGCACGACAAGCTCGCCGATATTGGCGCTCCGGCCTTAAATCAAGCATTGCAGCTAATCAGCACTGGGCAGATTACCGCCACGCCACAAGATCACAGCCAGACCTGTTATGCGCCGAAAATTACCAAGTCAGAATTGCAAATTGACTGGCAACAACCAGCGACAATTATCGAACGGAAAATCCGTGCGTTTAATCCCTTTCCCGTTACCTATACCCATTTAAACGGTGAACGCATAAAAATCTGGCAAGCTGAACACTGCACTCAACAAGGCGCCGCTGGGAGCATTGTTCATGCGGATAAAAAAAATCTCATTGTCGCTTGCGGGGAAGACAGCTTAAAACTTACTACCATCCAACTCCCCAATGCCAAAGCGCTGGATATTGCCGCTGTAATGAATTCCAAAGCAGAGCTGTTTAGCACTGCCAGCCAGTTCGACCCGATTAGCGCCAATGAGTAAAGCTCCGCAAGATTGCCGAGCCGCCGCCGCTCGTTGTTTGGCGGCTGTTGCTAACGGCTCTTCTCTGTCGCAGCAAATTCCGCTCTTTGAGCAACCCGTCAGCGAACGCGACCGCCCCTTATTTCGCCAACTTTGCTATGGCGTTTTACGCTTCTACCCTAAATTACTCGCCATCAGCCAGCAGCTGTTAAAAAAGCCGATGAAGGAAAAAGATCACGATGTACTAATGCTGATCTTGTTAGGCATTTATCAACTGAGCGAAACCCGCATCCCGGATCACGCTGCGGTCAGTGCCACAGTCAATGCCATCAAAGCTTTAAAAAAACCCTGGGCCAGAGCCTTAACCAATGGTGTACTGCGCCAGTGGCAGCGCAACCAAGATCAACTGTTAGCCAAACTCACCAGCGCCGAGCAAAGTGCCCATCCACAATGGTTGCACCAAGCACTCGCAGATGCCTGGCCCGCGCTTGCCGCCGACATCGAAGCCACTAACAATCAACAGGCGCCTTTGTGTTTGCGTGTCAATAAACGACATCAATCACGCGCCGCCTATTTAACGCAATTAAGCGATCACGATATCGATGCTCAAGCCTGTGAATTTGCTGACGAAGGTGTGCGTCTGACCCAGGCTGTTGCCGTTGAACAGCTTCCCGGATTTAACAAGGGTTGGGTAAGTGTACAAGACGAAGCCCCGCAATTGTCTGCAGCCTTAATGGATTTACAACAAGGTCATCGGGTACTGGACGCTTGCTGCGCACCGGGGGCAAAACCTGCCACCTGTTGGAATCCGAGCCCGCCCTTGAAACAGTAATCGCGCTGGATATCGACGAAGACCGACTGCAACGGGTACAACAAAACCTGGACCGGTTGCAGCTACAAGCACAACTAATCAGCGGCGATGCAGCACAACCCAAGAGCTGGTGGGATGGCGAACTATTTGATCGTATATTACTCGATGCGCCGTGCTCGGCCACCGGCGTAATCCGTCGCAACCCGACATCAAATTGCACCGCAACGCCAACGACATCCAACAGCTGGCGCAACTG
The DNA here is from genome assembly GCF_900120175.1 of Oceanicoccus sp. KOV_DT_Chl. Classification (NCBI taxonomy): domain Bacteria; kingdom Pseudomonadati; phylum Pseudomonadota; class Gammaproteobacteria; order Cellvibrionales; family Spongiibacteraceae; genus Oceanicoccus; species Oceanicoccus sp. KOV_DT_Chl. Next base: position 1,844,249 of record NZ_FQLF01000002.1, on the reverse strand, counting down.
CAATTAGAAATCCTTACCGCATTATGGCCAACACTGAAACCCGGCGGCCTATTACTGTATGCCACTTGTTCAATCTTACCCACAGAAAACACTCAAGTCGTCGCTGCCTTTTGCCAGCGCCAAGACGACGCCGAGCATCTGGCTATCAACGCGACATGGGGAATTGTCCAGCCTTATGGCCGACAATTATTTCCGCAACCGCAAGGCCATGACGGCTTCTATTATGCGCTACTACGAAAAGCCAATAATTAACGACTAAAAATTGCAGAAAACATGGCCATTAGCCAATTAACACTTACAATAAAGCATACTATTCGACTAACCATAAACACTCAGAAGTAAGCGACAGCTCGAATGAAAATAATTATCCTCGGAGCAGGGCAGGTGGGTTCCTCTCTAGCCGAGCATCTTGCCAATGAACAAAACGATATTACCGTAGTTGATATCGACAGCGACCGCCTGCGGGAACTGCAAGATCGATTGGATATAGGCACTGTCACCGGGCGCGCCTCTAACCCCAGCGTCTTAGCAAGAGCAGGGGCAGAAGATGCCGACATGCTAATTGCGGTGACCAACTCTGACGAAATCAATATGGTGGCTTGCCAGGTTGCCTATACCTTATTCCGCACCCCCACCAAAATTTCGCGTATTCGCGCCAGTACCTATTTAGAGAAAAAAACCTTATTCAGTAATGAAGCAATTCCCATCGACGTTATTATCAGCCCAGAATTACTCGTTACCCAATACATACACCGCTTGATTGAATATCCCGGCGCCTTACAAGTATTGGATTTTGCTGGCGGCAAAGTACAGCTAGTCGCAGTAAAAGCCTATTACGGCGGCCCCATTGTCGGTCAGGAATTACGCCAAATCCGCAATCACATGCCTAACGTTGATACCCGGGTCGCTGCTATTTTTCGCCGCGACCGCGCGATCATGCCCATGGCCGATACCGTGGTTGAAGCGGATGATGAAGTGTTCTTTATTGCTGCCCGAGAAAATATACTGCCAGTGATGAGCGAGCTGCGCCGCCTCGACAACCCCTATAAGCGCATCATCATTGCCGGCGGCGGCAATATTGGCGAACGTCTTGCCGACGCCATTGAAGGACAATATCAAGTTAAGGTTATCGAACAAAGCTATGCCCGTTGTCGTGAGCTATCTGAAACTCTGCGCCGCTCCATAGTGCTGAATGGCAATGCCTCCGATAAAGATTTATTGATCGCAGAAAATATTGAAAATACTGATGTTTTTTGTGCGCTGACCAGTTCTGACGAAGCCAACATTATGTCCTCCATGCTGGCTAAACGGCTAGGCGCCAGAAAAGTTATTACGCTGATCGCCAATCCCGCCTATGTTGATTTGGTGCAAGGGGGTGAAATCGATATCGCTATCTCGCCGCAGCAAATTACCATGGGTAGCTTGCTGACCCATGTCCGCAAAGGCGATGTCAGCAATGTGCACTCATTGCGACGCGGCGCAGCAGAATCATTAGAACTTATCGCTCACGGTGACTCCCGCTCTTCCAAAGTAGTAGGGCGCAGACTGGACGAGATTGAAAAAGTCGAAGGCTCAACCATCGGCGCTATTGTGCGTGGTGATGAAGTATTAATTGCTCACCGCTACTTAATTGTTGAACCTGAAGACCATTTGATTGTGTTCCTCACCGATAAATCCAAAATCAAACAAGTCGAACGCTTGTTTCAAGTCGGGTTTGCTTTCTTCTAATGCACATTGCGCTGATCTTCCGAATATTAGGCATGCTACTGATGGTTTTCAGCTTGACGCTGTTAATCCCGATTTTAGTGTCGCTATGGTACGGTGATGGCGCTTATCCCGCTTTTTTATTATCCTTTGCTATCACCGTGATCAGCGGCGCGGTAATGTGGATGCCCGTAGCCAAACAGAAAGCGGACCTTAGAACCCGCGACGGTTTTTTAATTACCTCTTTATTCTGGGCAGTACTTGGGCTGTTTGGTGCACTGCCATTCGCGCTAACTTCTGAGCCCGATCTCAGCATCAGTGATGCGGTATTTGAATCACTTTCCGGCTTAACGACTACCGGCGCCACCGTTATAACCGGGCTGGACTATTTACCCAAATCCATTTTATTTTATCGCCAACAACTGCAATGGTTAGGCGGCATCGGTATCATCGTCATCGCAGTTGCTATATTGCCTATGCTAGGCGTGGGTGGTATGCAGCTGTACCGCGCCGAAACACCGGGACCGGTAAAAGATTCAAAACTCACACCGCGCATTACTGAAACCGCCAAAGCCTTATTCTTTATTTATGTCTTGCTTACCGCCAGTTGCGCTTTAGCCTATTGGTTAGCAGGCATGACATTGTTTGATGCTATCTGCCACGCTTTTTCCACCATTGCCATCGGCGGTTTTTCAACCCACGATGCCAGTATGGGTTATTTCAATAGCCCTACTATCATGTTGATTGCCTGCCTCTACATGATTATTGCCGGCATTAATTTCGCCATGCATTTTCATGCTATCCGTCAACGAAAATACCAGCACTATCGTCGCGATTCAGAAACCCGTTTTTTCGTATACACCATAGCTGGCGCTTCTGTAATCGTGGCCAGTTACTTAATATTAAGTAACAGCTATAGCATCAATGAAGGCTTGCTACACGGCCTATTCCAAACCATCTCCATTGCTACTACCGCGGGATTTGCGACCGCAGAGTTCTCCAGCTGGCCCAGCTTTTTACCCTTTCTATTATTAACACTTTCGTTTATGGGTGGTTGTGGTGGTTCTACCGGTGGTGGTATGAAAGCTGTGCGCATCATGCTTATTGCCAAGCAGGGTGTGCGTGAAATGTCGCAACTCATTCATCCCAATGCCATCATCCCACTGAAAGTGGGTAACCGTCGTGTAGAGGCTAAAGTCGTTAGTGCCGTGTGGAGTTTTTTTGCAGTCTATACCTTTGCCTTTTTTGTGATTTTATTTTTATTAATGGCAACAGGTTTGGATTACGTCACTGCATTTTCTGCCGTTGTTGCCTCCATTAATAATTTGGGCCCGGGTTTGGGTGATGTCGCGTCACACTATGGCAACATCAACGATCCCGCTAAATGGATTCTGTGTTTCTCTATGCTGCTAGGGCGTTTAGAAGTTTTCACCTTACTTGTGTTATTCACCCCCGCCTTCTGGCGTCAATAGCGTGACTGATTCATCTGCCATTACCAACAAATGGGATCAACGCTACCAGCACAAAACCCGGGCCGGTGACCCCTGCTGGTTACTTCGCAATAACCTGCACTTGCTGCCATCTACAGGTTCGAGTTTAGATGTGGCCTGTGGTCTTGGCGCCAATGCTCTTTGTCTGGCCGCACAAGGACTGCAAAGTCATGGCTGGGATATCTCAACGGTTGCGTTAGAAAAATTAACCGAATTTGCCCAGCAACAGTCACTAGCTGTCACCACTTTACAGCGTGATATTGAACAACAACCTCCAGCGGCCAATAGCTTTGATGTTATCGTCGTTAGCCATTTTTTATACCGCCCCATCATGGCTGACTTAGTGGCCGCACTAAAGCCCGGTGGCCTATTGTTTTACCAAACCTTTAACCAGAATAAAACAACCGCAGCAGGCCCGAGTTCCGCCACCTATTTATTAACGCCGAATGAATTACTGACTTTATTATCCCCATTGCAGTTGCATTTTTATCGGGAAGATGGCCGCACGGGTCAGCTTGATTCCGGCCTTAGGGATTGCAGTTATTTTATTGGTAAAAAGATTTAGCCTGCCAAATCTATTAATTTAACATTCACCCGAGTATTTACCATGACCACTGCCATAAACCCCTTTGCTGAAGACGAATACTGGTCCAAAACGTTTACCGATCTGGATTTATCCGGTGTTCAACTCAGCGGCAAAGAATTTGATGGCTGTACCTTTAAAGGCTGCAATTTCAGTGATGCCACTTTTAACAAGTGTAAATTCGTTGACTGCGAATTCAGCCATTGTAATTTAAGCGTAATTAATATCGCCTACAGTAAATTTTCAGACGTGATTTTTGATGAATGTAAAGTCATAGGCGTAAACTGGAGTAACGCGGCTTGGTCCAGCTTATCCCTCAGTGCCCCTATCAAGTTTCATCAATGTATTATTAATGACTCGTCGTTTTATGGCCTAAGCCTGACTGAAATTGTCATCGAACAATGCCGCGCTATTAATGTCGATTTTAGGGAAGGGGATTTCAGCGATGCAAACTTTAGTTATACCGACTTTAGTGGCAGCTTGTTCCATAAAACGAATCTCAGTCGCGCCGATTTTTCTGAAGCGACGGATTACGACATCGATATTTATAACAACATAATTAAAGGCGCAAAATTTTGCCGGTTAGAAGCCGTGCGTTTGCTCGACAGTCTGGAAGTGGAATTAGTAGATTAAGCACTCGCATCCAGACACTGCAACCCGTCATACTACAGGGCTATTATCCGGGATAAATTATTAGTTTTAAGGTTTCAGCCTTCAATCAAAGTGCAAATCGTGAAGAGTTAAAATTAAGACTCGATTTTTTATTCGTCATTCCCGACCCCGGTCGGAAATCGGGGGTTACAAAGTGCTGAGTAGAGTGGTTTGAATAAAACAGGCGTTCAACGCACTTCCTTTTGTCCCAATCAAGCCAAGGATGACTTTGACTTATTTATGATGTTTAGGATTTATTCCGGACAGCGTGGTCATACTACACGGAATACCTTCCGGTACTTTCACCCATTTGGCACGGTATTCTTCATATAAAGAAAGTGTCGGTGGAGGAAAGTCCGGATCGGCAAAAGCACCAACAGCAATACCATAAAACCCCTCCATAGATGAAGCTAGCCAATAGACGTTAGCACCACAGGCTGGGCAAAAATGATAGCTGAGCTGCATACCTTCCTCACCTGTACGCTGAAAGATGTGAGTCTCACCGCTAATAACCACATGTTGCGCAGCATACCACGCCCCTAAATTAAACGCGGACCCGGTTCTTCGCTGGCACGCCTGACAATGACACATCGCAACAAACGTGGGATCACCCTCACACAACACTGTCAGAGCCGCGCAATGACATTGTGCTTTTCGTTGTAGCATAACGATCCTCACGAGCTTATTGACGATAGGTTTTTTGCGACTGACGAAATCGCTGCTTAAAATCATCTAACTCAATAATGAAATCATCCGCAGCATAAAATGCTTTATCGGTCATTTCAGGTTGCTCATGGTTTTTATACCATTGCGCGTAGGTTTTTATCTCACTGGAATACGCCTGATAATACGAGGAGTAAGTTTTGACGGTAATAGTGGGATTTTTAGCTGCCACATCAAAAGTCATTAATCGCAACCAACCATCACCTGTGCCTACAGGTATACGTCGGTGAGGATCCAAAGGCTGACCGTGATCAATGCCTGCTTGCCCTCTATCCTGATAATCCGCCAGCACTTGATAAACTTTATAGCCATTGACATTGTTATCAACCCGCATCGATTGACCGTGTTGATGGCCACACAATACTAAAAATATCTGATCATGCCGACTGATAAATTTTTGCCACATTTCTTCAGCACTGTTGTGAAAATCTGGGTCTATTCTGTTCAGGTCAACAATGGGATTTGCCAATCGCTCACCGTCGACATTTAAATAATCATGGGTAGAAATAATTGTAGGCAGCCCTGGATTCTCGGTAATGACCTTAGTCGCCCATTCGATCACATCATCAGCTGGCTGCATTTCAACAGCAATATGTAAAAATCGATAACCACCGCCATTAAAAAGCTGGGCGCTATTGGCGCCACCGTTAAAGCTACTGATATACCAGGGCTTATCCATAAAAAATGGGCTATCGCTGCTAAATGCCGAACGGAAATTATCGAGGCCACCAATATGCAGCATACCCAGATCTTCCGGGGTTATAGTTAACTCTCGAATGTTCTTAATAGGTGCTAGTGGAAAGGACGAATCACTCCACATCGCATCATAATCATGATTGCCCGGTGCAACACCAAAAGGGATATTGGCTTGATCCAGTAGACTATAAGCTTCAATCGCTTTGGGGATTTCTACAGTGAACGTTTTATCGGTTATTTCCAACTCAAGGGCAAAAAAAGGATTCTCAATGGTTTGAAAACCTCGCGCTTTATGTTGCTCATCCATGCGCTTGGTTTGATGCTGCCAAACATCACCGACAGCTGCGACAAAAGCAATATCTCCGCCGTTTGCCTGGCTATTGGCAACAATAAATTGCATTTGCTGTATTAATAGCTCACTGCTATCAAGGGCAAAGCCTGCTGCCTTTTGATGTCTATAGTCGAGTGCGTTTTGAGTATCAGGGAGCACAGCTACAGTAAAAGGTTTGTCTAATGGTGGTGTAACAGTACTGCACGCCGCAAGTAATGTGGCAAAAAATGCAAAACAAATAAATCTCATGGCATTTTCCTGGATGAGTTGAATGACTTTATTCAGTTTTTAACTGCGCTTTGCGCCAAGCGCGCATATCACCATCAAGATGCCGAATTTCAAAAAACCCTTGATGACGTAAATGCTGTTCGACTTTTTTGGCACGGCCACCGGTTTCACAATAAACCACAATTTCACGATTTTTTTCCAGCCCTAAATCTGCCAGCGACTGCTGATAGTTCCCAAAGGGGATATTGACTGCACCAGGCACATGCCCGCTTTCATATTCCGCAATCGTTCTCACATCAACGATCAGTGGGGCACTGCCATCATCAATACGACTAAGCAATTCAGCCTGTTCAATCAAGGACGGTTTGTCGGCATTGGAACACGCTGAAATAAACAGCAATATCAACGCGGCAATTTTATGATTTATGTATTTCATCGTAACTCACTCACTATTTACTTGCGCGCCTGCTTTATCAAATCATAAGCGCCTTGGATTTCCTGCGCTTTTTCAGTGGCAACTTTAAGCATATCTTCCGGCACGCCTTGTGCAATTAGTTTATCCGGGTGATGCTGACTCATTAATTTTCGATACGTTTTTTTTATCGTGCTATCACTGTCCGTAGCTTTGACGCCCAAGGCTTGATAAGCCAGTTTTAATTCATCTGCACTGGAAGCTTGCTGACCACCACGATATTGATATTGTCCACCCTGAAAATTTTGCTGGGCGGCTAACATTGCCAGTAATTGTTCAAATTGGCGCGCGCCAATACCCAGATATTCCGCACAGCGTTGCAGGATAGCTTTTTCCGCCGGGTGTAGTTCACCGTCAGCCAGTGCCATGCTAAACAAAAATTCCAGTAATAAAATTGGCAAATTATGCTGGCGGCCGCCTTCATTAATAAAGCTGGCTATCGTTGGTTCTAGCTGAAAATCTGCTTGTGCTCCTAGCTTAAAAAAACTGATCGCTTCTTTGCGATTTTCTGCTGTAAGTCCCAAGCGCTCAATGAGTACTTCAGCCTGGGCAATTTCTTCTTCGCTTATCCGGCCATCAGCTTTTGCCAAATGCCCCATAATTTTAAATGCCGCTTCAAAGAATAACCGCTGCAAGCGAACACGGTCAGCACCATAATCAAAACCCATTGCTTGCGCGATACCTTTATCAAAAAAACTACCGGCCATTACACCAATGATGGCGCCAAAAATACCAAAGGTGAAAAAACCAATAAGGCCGCCAATTAATTTGCCAAAGAACATTAAAGTGTGCCTATTTTTGTCGTTAAAAATTTGCCCATTTCGGTAATGGCTTGTCGAGCCTCCGGTAAAAATTGTGCCATTACCGGAAAAGCATGGGCTTGTTTATGCCAGGCCTTGAATTCTACCTCGACATTTTTTGCGCGGGCGTTTTCGGCTATTCGTTGCGCATCGCTCAATAAAATTTCGGTACTGCCCGCAAAGACTTGCAGTGGCGGAAAACCGGTGAAATCAGCAAATACCGGTGAGATTAGCGGGTCATCCAAAAGCTTATCGCCCGCATAAACCTGCGCGGCATTAATCAATATATTAACGGGGAGCATTGGATCTTTCTTCTCATTGCTGACAATCGAATCACCCACATGGGTCAGGTCTGCCCAGGGCGATAAACAAACCCCCGCCGCTGGCAGTGGTAAATTGTTTTGCTGTGCCAACAACATCACTGCCAGCGTCATATTGCCGCCGGCAGAATCACCAGCAAATGCAATGTGATCTGCGATATAACCATTATCTAATAGCCAACGGTAAACGGTTAAACCATCATCCAGCGCTGCGGGGAAAATATGCTCAGGTGTTAATCGATAATCCACTAACAACACTTTCATATCCGCCGCAGCCGATAGCCGCCAAGCTAATTCACGATGCGCGGCAGGCGGTGAGCCCACCATAAAAGCACCACCATGAAAATACAGCACCACACCTCGCTGATTGGCACCGGTACTTAGCCACTCACAAGGTACGCCGTTAATCGTTTCGTGGCTAAGAGTAGCGTAATCCGGTAGTTTGAACGCCTGCTCTGCTCGCGCCATTGTCGCTTGCATGCTTTCTTTTGCTTGGGAAAAATTCTTTTTCTTTAATCCCGGTTTTTGTAACCGAAAGATCATATTAAATACACTGGCTTGCCAACTCATAATTTTGCCTATCGTTATTTTTTTTTGCGGTAATATTTTTTTGCCCCGGCCGGCTGTTTTTTAAACCGTTTATATTCCCACTGATATTGTTCAGGTATTTTACGCGCACATTGCTCTACGGCGTTATTAAGGGCTGTTAATGAAACCAATTGATCCGCCGAGGCAATATCGTCTGCCACCGCCTCAAACACTACTTTAAAACCAGCGCCAGGCCCTACACGCTCGGCGTAGGCCACTACTACTTTTGCGCCAGTGCGCTGAATCAAATTAAAGCTCAAGGTGCCGGTAAGTGCTGGAATACCAAAAAAGGGTGCAAAGTCACCGCCACTTGTTATAGGGGTTTGGTCGGGCAATACACCTACTGTCTCGCCATTTTTCAGCGCACGCAACAACGCCTTCACCCCACTGGTGTTGGTGGGCGCCAACTTAGCGCCATTACAGCTTCTGGCTTGATAGATCATTTTGTCCAAAGCAGGGTTGGCGGGGGCTGGTACATATTGGTGACGGTAAATTGGTCTGCCAGATAAAAACCAAGTACCTCCCAATTACCAATATGTGGCGCCAAAACTATCACCCCTTGTCCGTTAGCCAACGGCTCCCGGACCAACTCATCTCCTTCAATAGCAATAATCTTCGCCAATACTTGTTCGGCTGGCCGCTGCCAAACGAAAGCTAGCTCAAAAGCCATCATACCAAGGTGCTGAAGCCGTGATTGGGTTAACTGCTCACGCTCCCCAGCACTCTTTTCAGGAAAACACAGCGCTAAATTTTCTTCTATTACTCTGCGCGAATCGCCATTAAGCCACCACGCCATTCGACCCATTGCACGCCCCAGTAAACGCAAACTCGATAGCGAAAACAGGGAGAACAGCTTAAATAAGAAAACAACAAATGAGGAGGCCAGTGATTTCATAGCGGTCTTTTAGCTTAAGGGGGGCAAATCATACCGTGTTCAACTGCTGACAGAAACGCCGGAAGCAATTTTTCACCCCTCTGTGCGATAGAATCCCGCCCCCAACTGCCTGTATACTATGCGGCCTTTGTCAGCACCGATGCTGGCCAACTTATAATGATAGTGAAAACGAGCAAAATAAAGTGGCTATTCCAGCGAAAGCAACTGCGCAAGCAAACGTTAAAACTTTTCAGGGTCTTATTTTTGCCCTGCAACAATACTGGGCCGAGCAAGGCTGCGTGATTTTACAGCCTTTGGATATGGAAGTAGGGGCCGGCACATTTCATCCCGGCACTTTTCTGCGCGCCATTGGCCCGGAAACCTGGAATGCAGCGTATGTGCAACCCTGCCGCCGCCCCACCGATGGCCGCTACGGGGAAAACCCCAACCGCTTACAACACTATTACCAATTTCAGGTAGTGATGAAACCCAACCCCGCCAATATTCAAGAGTTGTATCTGGATTCGCTACGGGCATTGGGGATTGACCCATTGATACACGATATTCGATTTGTTGAAGATAACTGGGAATCCCCCACCCTCGGTGCCTGGGGACTGGGCTGGGAAGTGTGGCTCAACGGGATGGAAGTGACCCAATTCACCTATTTCCAGCAAGTCGGCGGACTGGAATGCTATCCCGTCACCGGTGAAATCACCTACGGTATCGAACGTATTGCCATGTACCTGCAAGGTGTCGACAGTATCTACGATCTAGTGTGGACCGAAGGACCGGAAGGGATTGTCACTTACGGCGACGTTTTCCATCAAAATGAAGTCGAAATGTCGACCTTTAACTTTGAAGAGGCCGATGTTGAACAACTATTTAAAACCTTCGACCACTGTGAAGCCGAAAGTCAGCGTTTGATCGACAAGGGTCTGCCGCTGCCCGCCTATGAGATGGTGATGAAAGCGTCCCATGCATTTAATTTACTGGATGCCCGCCACGCAATTTCGGTGACAGAACGGCAACGCTTTATTTTGCGCGTACGCACTCTGGCTCGTGGCGTTGCCCAAGCTTACTTTGATGCCCGTAAAAAATTAGGCTTCCCACTGGCACCGCAGCACCTGCGCGATGAAGTACTCGCCGCCAGCCCGGAGGACAAATAAATGACTGACTTTCTTGTCGAAATAGGGACGGAAGAATTACCCCCAACTGCACTGCTAAAACTTTCTAACAGTTTTACGGAGCAAGTAGAAGCTGGCATACGTGCCGCAGGTTTGGAATTTACCCACATAGAACCCTTTGCAACACCACGCCGCTTAGCCGTTGTGGTTAGCCAGCTGGACGAACAGACCGCAGCCAAAGAGATCGTTAACTGGGGACCACCAGCTGCCATCGCTTTTGATGCCGAGGGTAATCCCTCGAAGGCCGCCACTGCCTTTGCCAAAAAAAATGGCATCAAGCTTGAAGACTTAACCACCGAAAACGACGGCAAGGCTGACAAACTGGTTTACCGTTCTACGGAAGCCGGTAAAGCTGCCGCGGACTTACTCCCGGCTATCGTGCAAACCGCACTGGATAAACTGCCCATTGCCAAGCGCATGCGCTGGGGTGCCAGTCGTACTGAATTTGTGCGTCCGGCCAAATGGATCGTGATGATGCAGGGGAGCAAGGTCATTGACTGTGAAATCCTCGGCTTCAAAACAGCTAATATCACCCGTGGTCACCGCTTTCATTGTGATACCACGTTAGAGATCGCCAACCCCGCAGCCTACGCTGATTTATTAAGTAATAGTGGCCACATTGTTCCGAGTTACGCACAACGTAAAACGCAAATACGTGAACAGGTAATGGCTGAAGGCGAGAAATTGGGCGGCGTCGCAGTCATTGAAGAAAGTCTGTTAGAGGAGGTGACCGGCCTGGTTGAATGGCCCGTCGCACTGACCGGTAGTTTTGAGCAACGCTTTTTAGAGGTCCCTGCCGAAGCGTTGATCTCTTCTATGAGCGAACACCAAAAATATTTTCACGTTGTCGATAAGGCTGGTAAGTTAATGCCGCACTTTATTACCGTGGCGAATATTGTCAGCAACGACCCCGCACAAGTCATTAGTGGTAACGAGCGCGTTATTCGCCCACGCTTATCCGATGCTGCGTTCTTTTTTGAAACTGACAAAAAGATCAAACTGGAAACACGGCTGGAAAAACTGAAGTCTGTGGTATTTCAGGCCAAGCTCGGCACTATTTACGACAAAGCCCAGCGGGTAAAAGCGCTTGCGGCCTCTATTGCTGAATCTATCGGCAGTAACGCTGAGTACGCTGGCCGCGCAGGCGAGCTATGTAAAGCAGATTTAGTGTCCGACATGGTCCTGGAATTCGACAAAATGCAAGGCATCGCTGGTCGCTATTATGCGCTGGCCGATGGCGAAGCCGAAGAAGTCGCAGAAGCCATCAAGGATCAATACCTGCCCAAGTTTGCCGGTGATGCACTCCCTGCCAGTTTAACCGGTTGTGCAGTTGCGCTGGCTGATCGGCTGGACACCATTGTCGGTATTTTTGGTATTGGACAACCCCCCACCGGCTCCAAAGATCCTTTTGCCTTGCGCCGGGCAACGTTAGGTGTGTTGCGTATTATTGTCGAAAAAGAATTAGATCTGGATTTGCGCATGTTGATTAGCCAAGCACAGCAACTGCACGGCAATTTACCTGCTGCCGATGGTCTGGTCGATACCGTACTGAACTATATGGTCGAACGGTTCCGTGCCGGATATGAAGAAGCAAACATTCCCGCCGAGGTATTTATGGCAGTGTCTGCAAAAGGTTTATCGCAGCCATTGGATATTGATCATCGCGTCAAAGCCGTTAATAACTTTAACACTTTACCTGAGGCGCAAGCTTTAGCCGCGGCTAACAAGCGCGTATCTAATATTTTGGCGAAGCTAGAGGACGAATCCACTATTGGTTCGGTTGATAATAGTTTGCTAGTAGACGCAGCTGAAAAAGCATTAGCGCAATTGGTGCAAGCTAAAGCCGAACAATTACAACCGTTATTTGCCCAGCGCCAATACCAACAAGCATTAGCAGCGCTGGCTGATTTACGCGAACCGGTCGATAGTTTCTTTGAAGATGTCATGGTGATGGCTGACGATGAAGCCTTGAAAAATAATCGCTTGGCTTTATTGAAACAGCTGCGCGGTTTATTTTTAGAAGTCGCAGATATTTCGCTATTGGTTCCCGCTAAATAGGCTGTTATGAAATTAGTCATACTTGACCGTGACGGTGTTATTAATAAAGACTCTGATGCCTTTGTTAAAAACGCCGACGAATGGATTCCTATTGATGGCAGCATTAAAGCGATCGCCAGGCTTTGCAAAGCAGGATTCACTGTCGTGGTAGCGACTAACCAATCCGGCATCGGTCGAGGTTTGTTCGACCTTGATGCATTGAATGCCATGCATAAAAAAATGCATACCTTAGTAGAAAAAGCCGGTGGAAAAATCACCGGCGTTTTTTACTGCCCGCACGGCCCTGACGATGGCTGTGCTTGCCGCAAACCAAAAGCGGGCTTAATTAATGCTATAGAGCAGGACCTAAACACCTCAGCCAATGGCGCTATCGTAATCGGCGATTCGCTGCGGGATTTACAAGCGGGCTAATAAAGGGCTGTGTTCCTATTCTGGTAAAAACCGGTAAAGGTCAAAAAACATTGCAAAAAATTGTACTGGATCAACAGACCGATTTTCATAATCTGGCTGTCTATAACAATCTTGCTGATGCGGCTGCACAAATAATTAAAAACGGATGATGCTGTGTTACTCACATTAAGAATGGTACTGTTTTATCTAGGTTATCTATTATCCATTGTTTGGTTTAGTACCACTGGTATTGTTTTTTTTAGTTTTTTTCCCTACCGCATTCGCAGCCGTTATATCTTGCTATGGAACCGTTTTATTATTTTTTGGGCAGCGCTGATCTGTGGTGTTCGAGTCAAGGTTATTGGCGCGGAAAACTTACCCAAAGGGCCCTATGTCGCACTGTCTAAACACCAAAGCCAGTGGGAGACCTACTTCCTGCAGTATTTTCTATCGCCAGTCAGCATTGTGTTAAAACGCGAACTACTCAATCTGCCTTTTTTTGGCTGGGGTTTACGACTCGCTAACCCCATTGCCATCGACCGGGGTAACCCCAAGCAAGCCTTAAAACAAACTTTGGATAAAGGCTGTAAACATTTAGCGAATAATATATCGGTATTAATATTCCCGGAGGGCACCCGCACAAAACCCGGCCAGGATTCCAAGTATGCCCCGGCGGTGCCAATATTGCAGTGGCTGCCGGGGTACCGGTTGTACCGATAGCCTTAAACGCTGGCGAGTATTGGCCAGCGGATCGCTATCTAAAATTTGCTGGCACCATTACCGTTAAAATTGGCGAACCAATTTCCAGTACTGGATTTACCAGTCGTGAAATTACTGAGCAAGCCAGGCAGTGGATTGAAGCAGAAGTAGCGAAGATGGAAAAACGAAATTAATTTACCTGGTTAACACTGTAAATTAGCGCTCAAAATACGTTTTTAACTTCGCCATGCCCTCATTGATATCAGCCACCTCAATACCCGAATAAGCAAAGCGAATATAGTGATCTTTCTCGCCAGCTACGGGGCGGCCAAAATGTTTACGAGTACAAAACGACACACTGGTTTCAATTAATGCTTCGTTCATCAATTGATTCACATCACTAAAACCTTTGCGCGCCATAATGCTAGTGACATTGGGAAAAATATAAAACGTGCTATTCGGCGTTGCTACATTGATACCGTCAATGGCATTCAAACCCGCAACGCAGGCGTCACGGCGCTGACGCAACACTGCCAGAATATGATCCGGCCCTGAGGTATCGCCAGCTATCGCTTCCACCATTGCACGCTGAATAAAATGCGGGGTGCAGGATTCAATATTGGTATTGAGCTTATTAATTACATCGATAACATTAGTCGGGCCAATAGCAGCGCCTAAACGCCAACCCGTCATCGCAAAACGCTTGGAACAGGTATATAAAATTACCGTACGCTCTTTCATGCCGGGTATATCAGCAATAGTCATGGGTGTGCCGCTGTACTGAATCTCGTAATAGGCATCATCTGCCAACACCCACAGATCATATTCCAAAGCCAGTTGTGCCACAACCTCCATTTCTGCGCGGCTAGACTGCGCACCATTGGGGTTTTGATAATTGTTATAAATAAGCGCGGTCGTTTTGGGGGTGATAGACGCTTTTAGTCCATCCAAATCCAGCGCAAAACCGTCAGCGGTTTCGACATAGCCGTATGGCACAGCGCTACCGCCATGGTATTCGATTTGGGACTCGTAAATGGGGTAACCGGGGTTAGGGTAGAGCACTTCATCACCGGGATTCATTACCGCCATAATGAACTTGCCAATTACCGGCTTACCACCGGGCTGAATCGAGACATTTTCCGCACTATAAGACAGCCCGCGTTTGCTACCGACATCCTGAGCAATCGCATCCCGCAACGCCATCACACCGCCACCAGGACAATAACCGGTATAGCCGTCGGCAATGGCTTTAATTGTCGCCTCTACAATATTGTTAGGCGTGGCGATATTGATATCGCCCAAGTGAAAGGGATAGACCTTATTACCTTTAGCGGCCCAGGCAGCTGCAGCTGCGGACACAGCAAAAGCGGTTTCAGTGCCTAATTTACTGAGTTGTTTGGCTAGTTGCATAGCTATCTCTTTTTTCGGTAAGTGCTTAGCGGTTCTACCCAAGCGATGGATAGCGGCGAACCCACTGATCTAAAATGCCGCTGGCAATTGTAACAAGCAGGTTTTAACCGAGATAGCGGGTTTAAATAACTTAATACTTGCTGTACTTTATACCCCTCAGCAATTCCAGCTATCCAAATCAACAAACACCATCTACAAGGGCAAACCAGCATGTCAAAAAGCTTTGAAGTTCAGGGCCAAATCCACTCCATCGGCGCCACCACTGAATACGGCCAAAATGGCTTTACCAAAAGAGAATTCGTTATCAAACTCACCGGCGAAGGTGAAAATGACCGCTACCCCAACTACATCGCTTTGGAGTTAATCAAGGATAAATGCGCGCTGATGGACGCTTATAAAATTGGTGATGAAATCACCGCCCACTTCAACTTTTCTGGGCGGCTATGGGCGGGAAATGGGCAAGGCGAAAAATGCTTTACCAGCTTACAAGCCTGGCGTATTGAAGGTGGGGCAGCTGCCAATGTCAGTATGGATGCCTATGATCAAACCCCACCACCGGAAGCTTATGATCAAATGCAGAATATGAATAATTTTGATGATGATATTCCGTTTTAGGAGCGGCCCAATACCTATTTACTGGATTAATAACTTTAAGAAGTTATTTAGACCCTCGTTAACCCGAGGGTTTTTTGTTTGTGTCACAGAAAACAGAACTACGACTCACAGTACACATTTAAAGAAACCGTGATCTGCCCCCTAACAACATGGCATTTAAATTGCAATTAATCAGATACCTTTGATTAAAGTATAAAAATAGCAGTTTAAAGATGTTTTCTCGAAATAGTAGAGACCATCGTGGTGCATGCTAGAGCGTATTGCCCCACTAATACGCTTTTTTGGTGGTTACCTATCTCTTTAATAATAAATATTGCACGGCGAGATATCGCCCTCGCAATCAGGATACAAAGACATGAATAAACTATGGGTGTTTTTATTATTCTCTGTTGTTAGCAAACTTAGCTATGCCGAATGTCAGAATATGAAACTGGCTATCACCACACCTTCAATCGTGTCGGACAGCGCCATCAGCCTTGAAAACATGATTATTTATCAAACCCTGGAAAAAATTTCAGAGGTTGATGAACAATTACTATTCGGTTGCACATTAAGCAACGATAAATATAAGCGCACCCTTGAAGCAGTAAAAGATATTACCAGCAGCCATGGAAATACACAGTTAAGCCTAAATCGAAGCGTTGCTTCGCTATAGCTTGGTTTATTCCTTTAAGTTGCTGCCCACAGAAACGGCAGCACTGTTAAGCCGCTAGAAATTGCGACTCCCAGTCCATTGGCGAACTGCCTAAATAGCAGTAATGACTGGCGATAAATAGTGGCACTGTCCGACAATCTTTTACGCAGGCAAATATAGCATCATCGGTATTATCAAAAGTCGATAATACATGACCATCTTCAGCCACTAATGACGCCTTACCGTTATCCCATTCACGAATTGAATATTGCATGTTGCTCTCCCAGGATGCTAACCATCAAAGCGATTAGCATTAAGGTAGAGGCTATTTGTTACAATTATATGTCAGTTTATTGCATTGAGCGGCTGTTAAATAATTGGATATTTTTATCGCTACGGATTTCAATAAGTTTTCCCGCAAAGTTAATTAATTACCTTAAGTGCTGTCATAAAAAATTCATTAACTATTTTCAGGAAACCGTCATCATTAGAAAACCGGAGAACGCGGCATTAGAGGGGGAGAGGCTTTTATCAACGGCTTTTTTACTGTCATTGATTAACTTTCGGTATTTTTTGTAGAAATCCCAGCTCGGCGTTGGCTTATAAACCGGATCGGCAATGTCAAAGTGACGCAAAATATTTTTAGCGGTGGTGGGCTTAACAAAGACTTCCTTAGTCGGGCGATAGTAAGCGGGAATGATAGTAATCAAACTCCATTTAGCCAGTTTCTGTGTTTTCAGAATATCGACCATCGCTTCAAACCCCAGCTGCTGCTTACCGTGAAGCATTTGACTTAAAGCCTGTACTAAAAAAGCCTTTTCGTTTTCATCCATGCTGCGGACAAAATCCCTGAACTTTGGCTTTTCAAATAATGACACCATCGAAGAGCGGCTCACCACTTTAATCATATTTTCAGCGGTAACATGTACGTTAGAGCAGGCTTGCTCACTAAAACTGTCATGCGCCAGCTCCACCATTTTTCCCATGCGGTGCTTTTTACCAATGGCTTCAATTTCCGGATCAAGAAAGCCTTTGGGGTAGCGCATTAAAAAATCGCCCTCCAGTTTCTTTAACTTTTTTTGCTCAAGCATCGCCCTATGTCCTGATCCATAGCTTATATATTGTAAACCTTAGCTGCTATTTGAAAGTCAAAATAGTCGCACCTGTCGTTTTACCAGATTCAACACTGTCATGCGCTCGCGCCGCTTCTGACACATGAAAACGCTGGCTGATCTCTACCGTTATTTTTCCTGAACTGATCATTTCAAATAATACCGCGCTTGCTTTTTCTAACGCCTCTCGTTTTTCCACATAAGCAAATACCTGCGGACGAACCAACTTTAAAGAACCTTTTGCCGCTAGCATCATTATATTAAATGGCTCAACCGGCCCGGTGGCATTACCGAAAGAAACCATCGTGCCCAGCGGTGCAATACAATCCAATGACTGATTAAAAGTGCTATTACCTAATGAATCATATACTACTTGCACACCTTCACCATTAGTCAACTCTCGCACTGTTGTCAGAATATCCTGCTGTTGACGATTTATCACATGGTGACAGCCGTAGTGTTTGGCTTGTTCGATTTTTTCCTCACTACCGACAACACCGATTACTGTAGCACCCAAACTCGTAGCCCACTGACACATCAGTGAACCTACACCTCCGGCCGCGGCATAAATTAAAACCGTATCACCGGCTTTAATTGCATAACTTTCCGTCAACAACGCCCAAACCGTTAAGCCTTTCAAATACGATGCTGCCGCAATGTCATCACTAATGGCATCAGGTAGTTTTATCAGGCGTGCAGCTGGCACATTACGCTGCTCACTGTAAGCGCCGGGCTCCCGGGTTAAATACACCACACGATCACCAACGGCTAATCCGCTAACGTCGGCACCCAATTCTGCCACGACACCCACACCCTCAACTCCCAGCACGGCGGGTAATGGCAATGGATAAAGCCCTTTGCGCATATAAGTATCAATCATATTGAAACCTACAGCGGTATGCTCCACTCTAGCCTCATCTGCGCTTAAAGGTGGCAGAGAAATGTCCTGCCATTGTAAAACCGATGCATCACCATTTTTTGCTACTACGATTGCTTTTGTCATTGCTTTGCTCTCACGCTAAAAATTACTTGCTAAGGCTTAGGTGTTTGCTATCAAAACCTTAATACTTTTTGATCGCTTTATTAATCTGTGCCTCAATTTTTTTCATCGGTAGTATATCTTGGTGTTTATTAAGTACAAATTTTAAAAAATGATCGGTAACCGATGATAGTTTTTTCTCTCTTAAGTGGACCAAATACCAGTTAGACATAATGGGAAAAGTTTTAACCGCTAATTGTCTTAAGCCATCAGCTTCACCTTTTGACAACACGTATGCAGAGATAATAGCAACCCCCATATTCTCGATAACCGCATGTTTGATAGCCTCATTGCTTTCAATAACCATTTTTTTATTAATAGTAAGATTATGTTTTTTCAGATGATTCATCACTGCATTATTCGTACCTGACCCATCTTCACGCAATAGAAATTTCTGATCACTCAAGTCGTTCCAGGTTAACTTTTTTCGGCTACTTAAAGGGTTGGATTTGGAAGCGATTATAGCTAATGGGTTCGGTAGAAACTTATAGCGAACAATATCAAGATCATCAGGTGGGTCACTAAAAATATAAAAATCATCAAGGTTTTTCTTCAGTCGCTCAATAATTTGAGCTCTATTCCCCACTTTAAACTCAACATCGATATCGGGGTATTCTTTACAATATGGCCCTAGAATATGAGGCAAAAAATATTTCGCAGTAGTGACGACGGCAATTTTTATAGTTCCGGATTTAAAGCCTTTTAAAGCATTAATATCTTCATCTAACCGTCTGATTACCTCAAATAACTCTAACCCAGCCTGAACCACATGGTCGCCAGCAGCAGTCAAATAGATTTGTTTGCCAATGACCTCATACAACTCAATATTTAACGCCTCACTCAATTTTTTAATCTGATTGGAAACACTAGGCTGGGTAAGAAACAACTCATCTGCCGCTCTGGCAATACTCTTCTTCTCAGCGACTTTTAAAAATATTTCTACCTGCCTGAGGGTGCCCAGACGCGTTAGTAACCTTGTATCCATGTCAATCTCCCACCTCTATCATTCACGATTGTGAATCACAATGACAAATGAAATCAACTTCTACCTATATAGACAACTTTAGGGTAGCTTTACTGTGTTAACCACCCGAGGGAAATATTATGAAACCCCATAAAGGTTAGATAAATGGAGCAAAACATTTAGTGTCGATGTGTGTGGCTGTACTTTTAGTCACACAACTTATTGATTTTAAATAAAAAAGCCCTCTAAAGAGAGAGCTTTCTGTAACACTTTATGTGTGAAAACTGTGGGGTATCACCTAAAGTGATTCACCCTCCCACTGATTTATAACAATTTTACCAACCTGCATGAGAGAAAACTTGCCCTTTTTCTCTCCTAAAATGCATCAGTCCTACTTTTCTTACTCAAAATGGAAAAACCTTTGTCATCGCAATTCATGAAGAATCAGCTGATTTCATGGCGGTAAGCCGTATAAGCATGCTCGCGAATTTAAAGGATCTCCATCTCGGCTTGTTCATGCCTGTATTCCTTTAAGACTTATCCTTTAAATAGATCGGTACATCCGCTTTCTTGGCAGCCTTCAACAGGTTTTTATCTAGAGTTGCTAACGATAATCCCTCGCGGATTGCCAGCTCCAGATATGCTGCATCATAGCTACTCAATTTGTACGCCCGTGATAGAGATAGAGTCCGACTAAAGGCATGATTTGCGGTTGACGGATCAACATTGATCGGCAAGCCCTCTAACTGAGCGATAAATCGTTCGACCTCGATAGTAGTCGTGTCACCTCGCTTTTCTGCCCCAACCAATACATTGGTAGCTTCTAGGTGCCAAAGGCTGGGTACCAAGACATCAGCATCGGCCAAGCTTAGTAATACTGCTTCAGCGTACTTCTGATCAGAGGCTTTACCGCTTTCTAAGTGCCAGCGCATAGCCACAGAGTTATCCAATACAAACCCTGTCATTTTCGGCCACTATTCCGGAGTTCATTGAGCGCTTCGTCTGACACTCGGTGCTTTTTAGCCTTCAGTATGTTGGCAATAGCGGCCTCAGCCTTCAAGTGGTCTCTGGCCCTGCTGGGTATGACATCAGCAATGGGCTTGCCTCTATTGGTGATAGTGAAGGCTTCACCGGCTTCAACCCTGCGTAGAATTTCAGGTAATTTTGTCTTAGCTTCGTAAGCACCGATCTCTTCTAGCATTTCATAGCTCCTTGTGACATATAGACCAGTATACAAGTCTAATAGGTCAAGTCAATAAAGCAGACTAGAAACATGGTCTATTAGTTTTTTTGCTCGAACGGCACAACCGGATAAACCCTTTACCCGACCAATTAACCGCCCTTTTTATATGAATATATATTGTAAGTCATTGATTATTTACTACTCGCCAAAAAATGCCGGTTCATTTTAGGTGAGAATTTTTTATTTTCCGTGATAACACACAAAACGATGTGGGTTCTCATTCATAGTGGTTCTTCCTAAGGCTGATTTATAACGATTTTTCCAGCTTCTCTGAGAAGAAAAAACGGCCGTTTTCTCACCGAAAATGCACCAATCCTACTTTTCTCACTAGAAATGGAAAAAGCCTTGCCACAGCTACAGTTAAAAAAGCCCTCACTATTAAGATGCACTACTCAAACAGGCATTTTTTATTCTTACCGATAACAGCTAAGACCCTCACCATACATTATCACTTTAACCACACTGTTAATGGTTGCCACATAAAGTGCTCTTTTCGTTAATTATCAATAAGATAAAAGCCTCAAAAAGTTACCAATTTCATCATTTAAAGGATCTGAAATTCACCCTTCCTTATTGGAAGACTACCTTTTACGGCTATTCTTAGCAATTCTTAATGAGTTTAAGAATTAAGCTGAAAGTTTAAATGGGGCTTCCCATTTTTTGATGTACACGGGGGACTTAAAATCCGCTGAAATTACAAGACATAGATTCTGGTGCTGTACTGATAGCTCGACCCTCTCTGTCTGGTTACTGGGGTTCGATCTTCTTAGGGTAACAGGCTGGCCAGATATCCCTTGTACCAAGAAAATAATTAGTGAGCTATAACAGTTTTATCGCTCCAGTGGTTAGGATTAAAGTATCCTAAGGAAATTCTTGTTGGCGGTGGGCCTGGACCGATCATGTAGACTTGACTACCCCACACTTAAAATCCCAAAAAGGGATCAAATGTATTGACTCCCCAAAAGGGGTTGATTACAATGATCCCAAATTGGGAACTAAAAACAAGAAGATGAAGCTAGTTGGAAAGAAAAAGATTGATGAATTTTCTACTCGTCATCCGCCGTCCAAGGGCCCGCTAAGGGCTTGGGTGGAAGAGGTGGAGTCTGCAAGCTGGGAAACCTCTCATGACATTAAACAGAGATATGCCAGTGCAAGTTTCTTAGCCCAAAATACTGTAATTTTTAATATTGGAGGAAATAAATTCCGCTTAGAAGTAAAGGTTCAATATCAAGCTAGCGTTGTAATGGTTATAGATATCAACACCCATGCGATCTACGACAAAAAGAATAAAAAGCACTAGCAGCCTTGAGATAATTGCTTTAAACGGCGAGGAAAACATTATGAATATTAAAGTTATTAAATCAGAAACAGACTACAAAGAGGCATTAAATGCACTTGAGCAATTAATGTCGAATGAATTGAGCGAAGGCACTAAAGAGTTTGAAGACTTAGAGGTACTTTCTGTTTTAATTGAAAAGTATGAATCTGAAAATGTTGACCTCGGCCCCGTCGACCCCATTGAAGCAATCAAATTTCGTATGGAACAAGGTAATTTAAAAAATCGTGATCTTGCTCCCTATATTGGCTCTGTTGGAAAGGTTTCTGAAGTCCTAAATAGAAAAAGACCTCTAAGTTTAAATATGATAAGAGGTCTTCATAAAGGCTTGGGAGTTCCTTACACCTCACTAATGGAAGAACCTCAAAAAGCCGAGGAGGACTTAGGCATAAACTGGCTAGAATTTCCACTTAAGGAAATGTTCTCACGTAAATTATTTACTAAGCCCTCGTTATTAGAAGTAAAGAATTACGCCGAAGAAGAGGTAATTCGATTTTTTGGCCCTCACTTTAAGACTATGAAACCAGCGTTTTTAAGGGCCACTGTTCGATCTGGTCGCCAGATGAATGGCTACGCACTGTCTGTATGGCACGTTCTTTCACTTAAAAAAGCTGAAGAAAAACCGAATAAAGTCATTTTCGATCCAGAGTTTCTAGATGATGGTTTTTTTGAAAGCTTGCTTGGATTGAGTTTTTTGAATGAAGGGCCTTCACTAGCTGTTGAATATCTAGAGAAATTTGGGATTAGTTTAGTTTTTAATGAGCACTTCAGTAAAACATACTTAGATGGAGCCGCTCTTCTACTAGACGACGGCTCTCCAGTAATATCTATGACTCTTAGACATAACAGATTGGATAATTTTTGGTTTGTTTTGATGCATGAGCTGGCGCACATAAAATTACACCTTTTCGATAGTGAGACACGTGCAATTTATGATGATTTAGATTCTAGCGCTGTTAATAAAATTGAGGAAGAAGCTGATGAGTTCGCTATGAAATGGCTTCTACCAGCAGAAGAAAAAGAGGAGATCTTGAGCTATACAACCGCAGCCGAATTAAAACGTGCAGCTAAGAAATTTAATAAAGGTGTTGCCATTCTTGCTGGCGCTCTACGAAAAGAAAGAAATAATTATCGTATCTTTAATCAACTCATAGGAAGTGGAACAGTAAGAGAGATGCTTATGTAAATAAAAAAGGCGCTGAAACTGGTAATTTCAGCGCCTTTAGACACGCAAAAAGCCCAGCTGAATAAGGCACAACTCGGGCTTCTTGAAGTGGGTGTATCTAGGTGGATACCCATGCATTGTAGGACAGGTCAGCTACACATTCAACCTGTTAACCCCTCTGCGCTCTTCGAGTTAACAAGCTGCCTTCTTATATGGAGGACGTCGTCATGAAGAGCGATTCTGATGAATACATCTATGTAAAGTCATATCGGCATAAAGCAACTGGAAAACTTATGGTTGCAGCCAACTATGGCTTAAAAGCATTTCGCTTCAAGGTAAATAAGAAGCGTAAACGCAAATAGCCTGAGTAGAAGATGGGTAGTCATTGTAGGTCTAAATAACCACTCATCTTCCTACTCCTAGGTGAGCAACTGCTCGCCAGCTTTACATTCAAATTCAATTAGTTAGCAAATTTTTTAATTTGTAGGAGGGACGTCATGTCCAAAGAAAATAAAGGCAAGCCAGATAAAAAGCTTGTAACGATCATAGTTGAAGCAACACCGCATGAAGTACCAAAGGGGCCTATCTCTTATGAGGAGATAGTAAAACTAGAGGTGCCATCTTTTACCCCTGACTCTCAAACCACTTACTCAGTGATTTATGAGCGCGGCCAGGGAAATAAGCCCGAAGGCACTCTATGTCCAGGTTCAACCGTTAAAGTAAAAGAGGGGATGGTGTTTCATGTTTCAGAAACTGGTCAGTCATAATGACGATTTAGGTAAAATTCTGGACAAAGGATATGCGGTAGCCATTGATTCAACGAATCACATGGTTATCCGCGAAATCCCTTATCTAGACAAGAATGGTGATTTAAAAAGTGGGCTATTGTTTCAAAGTTAAAATTTATTGATAAATTTCGCTTTGACCAACAAGACCACCAAATTTACTTCGCCGGGGAAATGCCTCACGGACTGAATGGAAAACCTCTACCCAATTTGGGTGGAGGTCCATTCAACATTACCTTAAGCGATGCTTGTACCGATGTCCAAGTCCAACGCTCTTTTTCTAATAAACCCAAAGCCACGGGAAAGTATAAGGATCATTTTCATAAAATAGAGACTTATGTGTCATTCATCTCTGGGCCCGCCATGCAGAAACTTAATGCAACGCCTTATACATACAATGCTTCTGAAGAGGCTTTGGATGATCCGGTTTTTAAGTTTAGAGACACTCTCACAAGTCGCTCTAATATTACGGATTTATCCCAAAAGTTTACTGAAGACGTCATTGCTGTTATTGGGTTAGGTGGTACAGGGGCTTATGTTCTCGATTTCATGGTTAAAACCCCGCTAAAGAAATACGTGGGTTTGATCATGACCATTATCATGTGCACAATGCTTACCGCTCTCCAGGTCAATTAAATGAGTCTGAGCTTGGTATGTTAAAAGCGGACGTATATCAGGGTCGTTATGAAAACTTCCGGAAAGGCTTAAACATCAAAAGCATTTGTATAGACGAATCTACTAAATCTGAACTTGAAGGAGTTACATTTGCCTTTGTTTGCGTAGATAACGGTGATGCTCGTTCGGAAATTTTCGATGTTTTAATAAATCTCAATATCCCGTTCATTGATGTAGGAATGGGGCTAAAACGCGACAAAGATGACGGCTTGAGCGGGATGGTCAGAACCACTCTTTTCCCTGAAGGACTATCCGATGAAGTTCGTAATAAAAGCTGGGCTACTGAGTCTGAAGACCCTGGAAATATGTACAAGTCGAATATTCAGATCGGTGAATTAAATGCTCTTAATGCCTGTCTTGCGGTATTTCGATTTAAGCAGTTACGGGGTTTCTACTGTTCTAATGGTGAATTCCTTAACACGATATTTAATATTCGCTCATCCAATTTGGTAAGAGAAGGCATTGAAGATGAAAGTTGAGTATGTGCATTACATGCCAAAAAACCTAGCAACTGGTGTACTTTATGTGTCAGAAGAGTTTCGTACCGCCGCACACCTTTGCGTATGTGGCTGCGGTTCTAAGGTACGCACACCATTAACGCCTACTGAGTGGCAGCTAAATGTTACTAATGGTCGTCCTACTCTCAGCCCTTCGGTAGGAAATTGGCAATTACCATGTAAGTCCCACTACATAATCAAAAACGGTGGTATTTTATGGGCTAACGAATGGTCCGATTCGCAAATTGAGCTAGGTAGAAAGCATGAGTCTGAAAAAAGAAAGTCGTACTATTCTGAGAATGATAGCTACTCTCGTAGTATCTTTGGTAGGGCCTGGAATTGGTTGAAGCAGGTTTTTAGATAGAGGTTCTACTACATGGCTCTCCACATAGAGGGCCATTATATGGGGCTGTTGATTTGCATTTAAAAGTGACCCCGCTTTTGCACAGATATATGAACCTGTGTATCAGCATGCGAGCAAACAATCCAGCAGCTCAAACGTTGGACCCTGGGTCAACATTCAATACAAATATATTGCCCTGTAGGGTCAATTTTGGGCGCAAATCAACAGTAATAGGTTTTAAACGGGCTAAATATATAATGTTACAAACTCTCCATTATCTGGTTTCACTAGAGCAGAGTTTATTTCATTTGGGTACAGTTCTTGAATTGCTGTAAATACTGCTGAATGGGATATTACTAGAGCGTTCTCTCTATCTATTTTTAAAAATGAAGAATTCACTCTCTCCATAAATATTTTTTTTGATTCTACGGAGCTTATCTCATTTAAAATAGATCTATCCTGTTTATTTTTTTCTTTTCCCTCAAGCTCTCCATATGACCTTTCTGCAAGCCCATCCAAAACAACTAGGTCTATATTTTTAGGGAAATTACTACGTAGAATATTTGCTGTTTCTAAAGCTCTTATCAAAGGACTGGAATAAATCACATCAATAGTTAGTTTTTCTAACTTATTCGCTACTTTCTCAACCTCTAATTTACCTATTTTGTTTAAAGGTAAATCTATAGACCCCATCCATCTTTTCTCTACATTATACTTTGTACTTCCATGTCGCAAAAAAACTATCTTTTTTTCCATTAAAATATTAAAGAGTGATGTATAGGGTGATTTACATCATAAGAATCTTTCATGCAGGTAGAGAGCTCCCATGAAAAATGTTGTCCCAAGTTTTTCAAGCTTGCAAACTCCGGAATATTTTCTCTATCTTCCTTTTCTACCCCTACTAACTTTTCTCTAATAGATGGATCTGAAACTTTCTCTAAAAACGTATCATAAATTTCAAATATCTTTTTTGGCTCTATACGACTTAATTTTTGTATTCTCTCTAGAGGCGTTAATTTTAGCAGCTCAGTTGTAGTTTTAAATTTTTCTACACTAGGTTTATAGCATGTTTCTGCAACAACCATAATCCCACTAAAATACAGTAACTTTCTTGAAAACCTTAATTTAATATTCCTTAAACCCCAGTTCTTATTATCTTCCGTTACCTTATATTCAAAATCTGTTGTTATAGTCCTATAATATCTAATAATATCGTTTAGGAAAAACTTAGCTAGCTGATGGCTTGGGGTATTATCTTTAATATACCGTTCAAGCAACAATCCCCTATACTCATCAAACTTCTTCTCATTAAATATATAAGAACCTTCCAATAGAAATAGCATTCTTCTAGTTAAGTGATGATTATCATCGTTTTCACCACCTATATTGCTAAGCAGCTCTTCTATACTTTGGCATGCTTCAGAACCAAAGGTTCCTGTGCTTCCAGTATCATTTGGAATATGTTTTTCGATGATCTTCTGAATGTTCTCTTTCTCAGAGTCTAAATCGGTTTGAGAAATAGAGTTATCATGAACTATAAATAGATCTATATCCGACTCATCTGACGCTTCTTTTCTCGCGTAAGATCCGGTGGATATAATAGAAAAATTATCTGAATAACTTGAGTTTTCTACTGCTTGTTCTATCTCGCTTCTTATTATCTCTAACTTCTTATTACTAAAAGAAATCCTTTTTTTGATAGATTCAAATCTATCAAAATCCGATTCACACATTAAGCCCCAAAACAAATATTATATATTTATTTGTATATTTTTATGATGCGTAGACAACTCTTTCCCTGTAATCTTCAAAACTATATTTTGATAGCTTTTTATCACAAACAAAACGCTCTGGATCCATTGATTGCTCATTTATAAAATAATCCCTTTCCATAATATCTACTTCATGGGGAATATGCTTAGAATAATTTAATGGGTTGAAATTCTTTAACTGCAAAAAGAGCATGGGATGTTTTTCCGCCCATTTTTCTTCATCACTCTCTATATCATTAGACGCAAATAGCTCTTTATTGTCTTCAAAATAATTCTGACTGATAATATCTGCAGCTAAGCCAGCTCCGCTCTGAATAAATGCACTGTATATCAAACCCTTTCTCTGCCAAAA
Organism: Oceanicoccus sp. KOV_DT_Chl; assembly: GCF_900120175.1. Classification (NCBI taxonomy): domain Bacteria; kingdom Pseudomonadati; phylum Pseudomonadota; class Gammaproteobacteria; order Cellvibrionales; family Spongiibacteraceae; genus Oceanicoccus; species Oceanicoccus sp. KOV_DT_Chl. The sequence goes on along the minus strand of NZ_FQLF01000002.1, from coordinate 1,816,516 downwards.
AGTATCAAGCAGACTAAAGCGACCTCTTTCATTAGAAAGAAAAGATGCCTTAGCTATATCAATTGTACTCAACTGCGGATAACTGTAATGATAATTAGATGCTCTTATTATTCCGTCAATTGTGTCAATGTTAATTGGGCTAGAAAACAAATCCTCTCCATCTAAAGAAGACGCACCTCCAATCAGGCTGTTCACCTCTGAAGGGTCCACATTGTCTTTTAATATTTTATTTAAAGGCTTTCCCAGTTTAGATTTACCATTAACTAGTGACTTCCCATTTTCATGGTGGCACAGACTAAATGTCTCTGAAAACTTAGACTCTAAGCTGTGAGACAGTGGGGCGTGGCCGACATCATGAAGTAGTGCTGCAGTAACTAAGTGCTTTTCTAGCTCTCTAGAATATTTTCTTTCTTTTGAAATATATAAAGCTAATGCAGCAACACCCAGCGAATGACTATAGCGACTCCGTTGCGCTCTAACGCCTTCATCATCACTATATATGCCGCTTGTATAATCTATCGCGCCTAAAAAAGAGATATGTCTAAGTCGCTGAAAAGCATCAGTTGCTACTAACTTTGAATAAAATTCATCTTTTATAATAGCTTGAATATAAACGCTTTCGTTATTAAGTATTTTTTTCTGACTTTCCATAATTAATCCTTACTCAAATATTTAAGCTCTTTTAAAAGAACAGCTTTTGAGAACGATCTCCCCTAAATTATTAAACGCCTTAATAATATACGCGCACACAAAAACTTATGAACGGCAATATTTTCATAAGTTATAAACTGGTTAATGCTTTACCTGTATTTTTAAGTGTAGCTGCGAAAGTAACACGACTGTATAAAAAAACAGTATAAGGGTAAATTTACTTATTGTAAGAGCCAATATTGCCAAAAACTCTACAATAATCATAGGTTTATAATGTATAACTGTAGTTTAATTTTGATACTTTGAAAGCATTATCCTACATTTGGTAGTTAGTGATCACTCACCACACACTATGTACTAATTAATACCTATTACTTATCTAAAAACACCTTTTCCACATCCAAACTGGACTACACCCAGCATTTGTTAGACGCCTTCTAACGTCTCTGGCACTAATACTAAGTCCAATCATTATAATTCCAAAACATGTAGCCAGCTGTGATAACTAACTGTTGACCCGATTTTAATCATCCCACCATGCTGAATGTGGCTTGGGCATGGCAGCCAATAGCTCTTGCTAAGCTTCATGAAAAAGCAGAGATGGAGGCCGAGCAACGACGTATTGAGTGGGAGGAAGAAAAGCGTCAACGACGAATAAAGGAAGAGAAAGACAGGCGAACCAAGTCTTTATCCTACTGGGTAGATTCAACCTTACTGGCGACACAACCCACCTATAGACATATGCCTCCTGCTCAGCCAGGTTATCATGAAGTGGTTGGGCCGTTTATTCACCGTATTGGTGTTGAAAATGACTCTACAATAAAAATTACTGGGCAGAAGCTTTCAGCAAACAAGCCTAAGAAGCTTGATTATGCTGTGGTGGGTGACGCAACAACTATTCACGGGCTAGAAGCCCCTTATGATGAAGAGGCCACCGATGAAGTATTGAAGGTCGAAGTACTTAAAACAGGGGAAGATGTCATAAGCTTTTGGATAGCCAATGGAAATACAGATCAATTTAGTAATAAATCTATTGAAATGGCTACATTCGAATAGGTAGTTTTTGGTCGGATAAATCCTTTTACCCGACCATTTAACCATAATTAAAATATGGTTATTTTCAATAACTCATTGATTTTATTACTACTTTCCTAAAAATATTGATTCATTTTAGGTGAGAATTTTTCATTTCCCGTGAGAACCCACAACGACCGTTTTTAAATATCCAAATTAGCCACTTTCAGGGCATTTTCTTCAATAAACTCACGCCGCGGCTCAACTTGATCACCCATTAAACAAGTGAATATTTGATCAGCCGCAATGGCGTCTTCTATAGTCACAACTAACATCCGGCGGACTTCAGGGTCCATAGTGGTTTCCCAAAGTTGGTCTGGATTCATTTCACCCAGACCTTTATAGCGCTGGATGTTTAGGCCTTTCTCTGCTTGATCCATCAACCAGGTTAATGCCTGTTTAAATTCACTAACCTCTTCAACTTTATCGCCGCGTTGGACGTAAGCGCCTTCTTCTAACAATCCATTTAGCTTTAAACCCAAACCAACAATGGCCTTGTAGTCATTGGAAGAAAAGAAATCCTGATTAAATAAGTATTCAGTATCAACACCGTGAGAGGTGACGATAACCTGAGGCAAAAAATTATGCCGCTCGGGATCTTCCTTTACGCTCACCCGTGTAGCTTGTCCATTACCGCCAGCACCGAGTCTTGTTTGCAATTGCTGGCTCCACTGCTGTACAACAGCTTGATCGCGCAATTGCTCTACGGTTAGCTCTGGTAAGGACACCATTTGTTTCATTACATGATTAGGGTAGAGGCGTGACAAACGTTCGATTGTCGACATTACACTGCGATAATGGCTGACTAATTCTTCTAAAGATGCGCCACTAATACCTGGTGCATCGGCATTCACATGCAAGCTAGCATTTTCTAAAGCAGACTGCGTGAGGTATTGGTCTTTTCCTTCTTCGTCTTTTATATATTGATGCTGCTTTCCTTTAGCGATTTTATACAGCGGCGGTTGCGCAATAAAAATATGACCGCGCTCAATTAATTCTGGCATCTGCCTAAAGAAAAACGTTAGAAGCAGGGTGCGGATGTGAGAACCATCAACATCCGCATCCGTCATAATGATAATGCTGTGGTATCGCAACTTATCGATATTGAATTCTGATTTTCCTATACCGCAACCTAACGCCGTCACTATGGTGCCAACTTCTTGCGACGAAAGCATTTTATCAAAGCGTGCTTTTTCTACATTCAGGATTTTACCTTTAAGCGGCAGGATGGCCTGCGTACGACGATCACGCCCCTGTTTAGCCGAACCACCAGCAGAGTCTCCCTCCACCAGATAAACCTCACTATGTGCAGGGTCTTTTTCCTGACAATCAGCCAATTTACCCGGCAGCCCAGCAATATCCAAGGCGCCTTTTCGGCGCGTCATTTCACGGGCTTTTCGAGCAGCTTCACGAGCCCTGGCCGCATCCAGCATCTTGGTAACGACTAATTTAGCTTCATTGGGGTTTTCAATCAGATAATCACCAAAAGCCTGGTTCATTGCCTGTTCAACGGCCGTTTTAACTTCAGAGGAAACCAGCTTATCTTTAGTTTGTGAAGAAAACTTGGGATCAGGCACTTTTACTGAGATAACCGCCGTTAGGCCTTCACGTGCATCATCACCACTGGTAGACACTTTTGCTTTCTTGGCAAACCCTTCGCGCTCAATATAGCCATTCAAGCTTCTGGTCAAAGATGCACGGAAACCGGCTAAGTGAGTACCCCCATCACGTTGAGGAATATTATTGGTATAACAATGGATACTTTCCTGATATCCATCATTCCATTGAAATGCGACTTCCACACCAACACCATCTTCAGTCATGGTATTGAAGTGAAACTGCTTATTAATCATAGTCTTATTGGTGTTTAGGTACTCTATAAATGCACTGAGCCCACCTTCATAGATAAAATCTTCAGACTTTCCACTACGCTCATCCTTCAGCTCAATGTGGACACCAGAGTTCAAAAACGCCAACTCTCGCAAGCGCTTAGCTAACTGATCAAAGTGAAATTCAATATTGGTAAAGGTCGCCGATGATGGCTTAAAACGAATCTCTGTACCCGTTACTGCTGAATCACCCACAATAGCCAGTGGCTGCTGGGGCACGCCATGCTTGTATATCTGCTCAAAGATTTTACCGCCGCGCCTGATGGTCAGCTTTAATTCTTCCGACAGTGCATTAACTACTGAAACACCAACACCATGCAAACCACCGGATACCTTGTAGGTGTTGTCATCGAACTTACCGCCTGCGTGCAATACCGTCATTATAACTTCAGCAGCAGACACCCCTTCTTCGTGCATTTCCGTTGGAATTCCACGGCCATCATCTGACACACTAACCGACTCATCAGGGTGAATAACCACTTTTATTTTGGAGCAATGACCTGCCAGCGCCTCATCTATTGAGTTATCTACCACCTCAAACACCATATGGTGTAGACCGGTACCATCATCGGTATCACCAATATACATGCCTGGACGTTTACGCACCGCGTCCAACCCTTTTAAAACTTTGATACTGGACGAATCGTAACTATGTTCTTCGCTCATTAGTAAACCCATTGCTAGTGTTTAAACTTATTCTTGCCGCTTTAGCAGCATTCATTATGGAGCCGGTGCAAAACCGCCAGCCACAACCTCTGAAATCTTACCTTGTTCCACGTGGAACATTGATATTGACGTGTCATCACCCCAACAACCAACCAAGTCGTTATGATCAACACAGGTTACAAAAACCTGGCACTGTAATTCTTCAAACAGCCCACACAGCGCCTTTCTATGTCGGAAATCCAGCTCTGCAGGCAAATCATCCACCAGAAACACGCAGGACTTCCCGGTTAACTGCGACAGCAAATACCCTTGGGCGACCCTTAGCGCGCAAACAACAAGTTTTTGCTGACCACGAGATAATATATCCGCAGCGTTACTCGCACGATAACGTAACTTTAAGTCTGCCCGGTGTGGACCAGACAATGTATAACCTTGTTCCTGCTCTCTTTGCTGATTAGAAGCCAACACTTCGGTAAATGTCCTATCCTTATCCCAACCTCGAAAATAAGCAAGCTGCAAGCCATCAAGATCTATAAGACGGTCTAACACCTTCTCAAAAACAGGAACCAACTGTGTAAAATAGGCCGCTCGATAACCATGTATAAGCTCTGCATGCTGAACCAGCTCTGACGTCCATACAGCCAGTTGAGGCTGGTCTATTCTAGCATGCCGCAACAAACTATTCCGTTGTTTTAAACAGCGTTGAGCGCTTTTCCAGACACTATAAAACTGATGTTCCACGTGGAACACACCCCAGTCCAAAAACTGTCGACGAACAGACGGGGACCCCTCCAGCAACTGAAATGTGTCAGCATTAATAACTTGTAGCGGGAGGTTCTCAGCTAATACAGATGCAGATTTAACATGTTGACCAGCTACCTTGATAACACCAGGCTTAGCAGAGGCTTTAAAACGCTTAATGCCAACCGGCTGATAGCCAAGGCCTTCAATATCAATCTCAGCAAAGCTAACACAGCTATCCATATCAATATTGACAAGGGGTTTAAGCTTATGGCCCCGAAAAGAGCGGGCTGAAGAGAGTAGGTAAATAGATTCCAAAACGCTGGTTTTGCCTGCACCATTATCACCAAACAATATATTAATAGGCGATAAGTTCTCAAGGCAGGCTCTGCTTAGGTTTCGGACCCCGGTAATTTCTAACCTGCGAATTAACAAAGTAGAATCAGTTAATCAAACAGAGGAAAGCTTATAAACGCATCGGCATGACAACATACATAGAATCACCAGCCTCTGATTCTTCTAGTAAAGCACTGCTGTTAGCATCCGCTAAAGATAATTTAACCTTTTCACCACTCAGAACACCCATAACATCCAGCAGATAGCTGACATTAAAACCAATTTCCAGGGATTCTCCCTGATATTCTACAGAAACAATTTCCTCGGCTTCTTCTTGCTCGGGATTATTAGCAACAATCTGGATACTGCCGTCAGATAAGAGTAATCGAACACCACGATACTTTTCATTAGAGAGGATAGCCGTACGTGAAAAGGCCTGTCTTAAGTCTGTTCTTGAACCAAAAATAGTTTTGGTACTGGCCTTCGGTAATACACGGTCATAATCCGGGAACTTCCCATCAACCAACTTTGAGGTAAAGGTAAATTCATTGGTTGTTGCACGAATATGGTTAGAGCCTATGACGATTTGAACATCATCATTTTCATTCATCATCAACCGGGCCAACTCGATAACCCCTTTACGAGGAAGAATGACCTGCAAACTCTCGGAACTGGTAATATCCGCTGCTAATGTACAAAGCGCCAGACGGTGACCATCTGTGGCGACAACCCGTAATTGACCGGACTGAACTTCCCATAACATCCCGTTAAGATAGTAACGAACATCTTGCTGCGCCATGGCAAAACTAGTGCGGTCTATTAAGCGCTTAAGGTCTCCCTGTTTAACAGAGAAGTTCTGACTCCCGGGGCTTTGCTCAACATTAGGGAAGTCGCTAGCAGACAGTGTAGACAGGGTGAAACGGCTTCGACCTGAACGAACAATAACGCGCTGGTCATCCAAGCTAAATTCTATATCACAACCATCGGGCAAAGATTTACAAATATCCGCCAACTTGCGCGCGGGAACGGTAATTTCACCACCAGATTGAGGAGCTTGCTCCAAGGTAACACGGCCAACCAACTCAACTTCCAAGTCTGTCCCAGTGATAGATAACTGATTTCCCTCAAGCTCCAACATCACATTAGATAATATAGGCAGGGTTTGACGGCGCTCGACCACGCCAGCAACCAGATTTAATGGGGTTAATAGGGCTTCACGGGAAATCACAAATTTCATGTTGATCTCAATCCTTATCGGTAGGGATATATCTTGTGTTAGTTAGCAACCATCAGCTTCAAGCTGGTGGCATATCTTATTGTTAAATCCGGCTACGTTGTTAATGAACGAAGTAGATTCTTACAGTCCTCGCGGATATCCGCATCGGATTCTTCCAGCTCTTTTATTTTTCGGCATGCATGCAATACCGTCGTATGATCGCGACCACCAAAGCTATCGCCAATCTCTGGCAAACTATGATTAGTGAGCTCCTTGGCCAAAGCCATGGCAACCTGTCTGGGCCTTGCCACCGAGCGGCTGCGGCGCTTCGACATCATATCCGAAACTTTAATTTTATAGTACTCAGCAACAGTACGCTGAATATTATCCAGGCTTATTTGTTTATCCTGGAGGGCTAATAAATCCTTCAATGATTCACGAATAAGCTCAATATCAATAGCCCTACCAGTGAAGTGAGCACTTGCTATCACCCGTTTTAATGCACCCTCCAATTCACGAACATTGGAACGAATACGCTGGGCAATAAAAAACGCGGCATCTCCAGGTAAGTCAATGTAAGCCTGCTCCGCCTTTTTCATTAATATAGCTACACGCGTCTCCAGCTCAGGCGGCTCTACCGCAACGGTTAAGCCCCAGCCAAACCGGGATTTTAATCGCTCTTCTAACCCATTAATTTCTTTAGGATAGCGATCGCATGTGAGAATCATTTGCTGGCCACCTTCCAGCAGCGCATTAAATGTATGAAAAAACTCTTCCTGAGAGCGCTCTTTACCAGCAAAGAACTGAATATCATCTATCAATAGGGCGTCAACTGAACGGTAATAGCGCTTAAATTCGTTAATTGCGTTCAATTGTAAAGCTTTCACCATGTCAGCGACAAACCTTTCAGAGTGCAGATAAACCACCTTGGCATTAGGGTTCTTTTGCAATAATGCATTACCAACAGCATGCATTAAGTGAGTCTTACCCAAACCAACACCACCGTACAAAAATAATGGGTTGTAAGCGCCGCCGGCATTTTCTGCCACCTGCATCGAAGCGGCCCTGGCTAGCTGGTTAGACTTACCCTCTACAAAAGTATCAAAAGTATAGTTCTCAATCAGAAAACTCTGGTGCTTAATCCCACCCTCAACCTCTACGGAGCGCAATGGTTTTTGACTAGGAGGAATAATAATATCCTGCTGTCTCAGCGAAGCATTGGACATAGGATTAAAAGGACGCGGGGTAGAAGGCTCTAAAACCCGCTGTTGGGTAGAAGAAACAGGACTGCTGATTTCGAGATTAACCTCAAAGGATTGCCCGGATGTTTCAGCCACTATTTCAGAAATCCGCTCCAAATACTTATTATTAACCCAATCACGCACAAAACGATTCGGCGCAAGCAGCTGGATATGATTGGCATTGATTTCCACCTGTAACGGTCGAATCCAAGTATTGAACTGCTGAGAAGGCAGCTCATCTTGCAAAAAACGAATACATTGCTGCCAAACAGAATCAGGCAAGAAAATTCCCCAGAAAGAACATAATGTGAATAAATATCTACTTAAGCCGTACGGACGATAACAACCTGCTTTTTGTTGTACTTGGGTGCCTCGCCTGAAAAACATTACTCAGGGGAAAAAGTGGATAACTTATACCATCTACCCCAAAGAGCTGTGCATTGTACTCCCCCTTTTTGGACTTATCCACAAAAATAACTGCAATGTTTCAAATAATCCCAGCCCATAAATACTATTATATTTCAATAACTTATCAGATAAAAAATACGGAAAAACCTACTCCTAAGCAAAACCAACCAATCTGTGGATAAAAACAATGCATTACTGTGGATAACTTATCAATAAACTGTGAATAGTATGTGCTTAACTTCAAAAATAAGGTTTTAGCGTTCTTGCTTCATTTATATACCTATTTCATCCAATTTGAATGCATAAACAAATTGATATTAACGCGCAAATTCTCTAGAATGCGCGGTCCTTGAAAAGGGTCAACTTTTGTACTGTGTTAATGCAGCTATTCAAGTAATAACAGGCCCCGCTCGATTTATTAGATTTAATTGGAAGTTTTGTCATGAAAAGAACATTTCAACCCAGCGTATTAAAGCGTGCTCGCACTCACGGTTTCCGTGCTCGTATGGCAACTAAAAATGGTCGCGCTGTTATTAATCGCCGCCGTGCCAAAGGCCGTAAGAAACTAGCCGCTTAATTTTTTATAAGCATTACACCTAACTCATGGACTCCTGTGGATAATCCTCCTTTAGACTTAACGTTTAATAAGTCATTAAGGTTGTTAGATGCTAATGCTTATAAAGCTGTTTTTGATGACGCTCAAATAAAAGTTTCAAGTAAAAATACTTTATTATTAGCGAGACTCAACAAGACAGGTACCAGACCTAGATTAGGCTTGGTAATAGCAAAAAAAAATGTACGCTTGGCTACTCAACGTAACAGAATCAAGCGCATCATTAGAGAAAGTTTCAGGTTGCAACAATACCAACTCGGTGGAGTCGATATTGTTGTATTAGCACGACGGGGGTTAGATCAACTGGATAACAGTGATTTACACCAATTGTTTAACCAGCTTTGGTTACAACTAAAAAAGAAAGCAGCTAAAAAAGCTCAATCCTGATTTCTTAAACCTCTTAAAGGCGAACCATGCGCCGATTATTCATAAGCTTGATTAAAGGTTACCGGTTATTGATTAGCCCATTTATGGCGCAATCCTGCCGCTTCCACCCAGCTGTTCCAGCTATGCTATTCAAGCTATCGAACAACATGGCGTTTTAAAAGGTTGCTGGCTTGCGACAACACGCTTGTTGCGCTGCCACCCGTTTCATCCCGGTGGTTTCGATCCTGTACCGGAAAAACCCTTAGATCAACACGAGCATACAGCACACTAATTATGGATTTCCAACGCTATTTACTTATTGGTTCTATCGCCGCTTTATCTTTTATGTTGTTAACTGAATGGGTTCAGTTTAAAGAAGATAGAAGTGGACAAGATGTTGTAGCCGCATATCAGCAACAAACTAATCAATCAGCTAACAACTCCAGCGCTCAAATTGCAGACTCAAATGCGATGATGGTAAATAATCAAGTTGACTCTATTCCGAGCACAGCAGATATTCCTACTATCGAAAGCGTTACAAGTTCAAATGAAGAAAAACCACAAATTAACATCAACAGTGTTCGTATTCATACTGATGCACTGGAAGTAGAAATAAATACCCTGGGTGGTGATATCGTTTTTGCGGCATTAAAAAAATACTATGCCAAAATAGATAACCCTGATGTACCTTTTACAATGCTGGAACAATCCAATCTTCGGACTTATGTTGCCCAGAGCGGCTTAATAGGTACCAATGGCATTGATACCAGTAAAGGCAGGGCACAATATACAACTAATGCCAAAGAATATAATTTAAAAGACGGTGATGACGAATTATTCGTAGATTTAATATTTCAACAACAGGATGTCACCATTACCAAACGTTTTATATTCAAACGCGGTGAATATGTTATTGGTGTGAAGTATTTAATTGAAAATAATAGCAGCCAACCATGGACTGCCGGAATGTTTGGGCAATTAAAGCGTGATAATACTGCAGACCCTTCTGCGGACTCTTCCGGTATGGGTATGGCACCTTATTTAGGTGCAGCTATTCACTTACCGGAAGAACCCTATAAAAAAATAAGTTTTGATGACATTGCTGACAAAGAATTTCCGAAACAAAATATCGAAGGTGGTTGGGTAGCTATTGTTCAACATTATTTCACCAGTGCCTGGATTCCTGATGCTTCACAAACACATAGTTATTCAATGCTTAAAGCTAAAGATGAGGCGAATATTGTACGGTTTACTAGCCCACAACTAACCGTGGAGCCTGGTGGCCGCGGTGAAATAACATCGCAGCTGTATACCGGCCCAAAAGATCAATACCGTTTAGAAACTATTTCAGCAGGATTGGAGCTTACTGTTGATTACGGAATTTTATGGTGGATTGCACAACCACTATTTTGGTTGCTGACAAAATTGAACGGTTATTTAGGTAACTGGGGCTTCGCCATTATTGCGGTAACTGTTTTGGTCAAAGCGGCATTCTTTCAGTTAAATGCCAAAGCTTATACATCCATGGCTAATATGCGCAAAGTGCAACCAAAGCTTGTTTCAATTCGTGAACGCTATGCCGATGACAAACAAAAGCAATCACAAGAAATGATGGCACTTTACAAGAAGGAAAAAATCAATCCTCTCGGTGGTTGTTTGCCTATTCTGGTTCAAATGCCAGTGTTTATTTCTCTCTACTGGGTATTAATGGAAAGCGTAGAATTACGTCATGCTCCTTTTATTGGTTACATTAAAGATTTATCGGTAATGGATCCCTATTTTATCTTGCCGTTAATTATGGGGGTTTCAATGTTTATCCAGCAGAAGCTCAACCCACCACCACCTGATCCAATGCAGGCAAAAGTCATGCAGTGGATGCCAGTGATGTTCACGTTCTTTTTCTTGTTCTTCCCTGCAGGTTTAGTATTGTACTGGGTAGTAAACAATACCTTATCCATTGTGCAGCAATATATTATTACTAAACGCATTGAGGGAACTGCCTAAACCTAGCCGTTGGGCGTCATAAACTAAATGGTTCTAGATACCGATACGATTGCAGCTATAGCTACCGCGCCAGGACGGGGCGGTGTAGGCATTATTCGGGTATCAGGGCCCAATGTTAAAACCATTGCTAAAGCTATTACTGGTAAAGATTTAAAACCTCGCTACGCTCAATACGGCTCTTTTCTTCCAATTGAAACGCCATCTAACGCTGTTGAAAGATCACCAATTGATAACGGCATCAGTCTCTTTTTTCCTGGCCCACACTCGTTTACCGGTGAGGATATTTTAGAGCTACAAGCCCATGGTGGTCCTGTCTTACTCGATATTCTTTTAAAAGAAGTTATTCAGTGCGGTGCACGCTTAGCTCGACCGGGTGAATTTTCTGAACGTGCTTTTTTAAATAATAAAATTGACTTGGCACAAGCTGAAGCGATATCAGATTTAATTAATAGCGTTTCCGAACAAGCCGCTAGAAATGCATTTAGATCACTACAGGGAGAATTCAGTAAAAAGATTACAAGTCTAGTCGAGGCCGTTATTCAACTGCGTGTTTATGTAGAGGCTGCGATTGATTTTCCAGAAGAAGAAATTGATTTTTTAGCTGATGGCAAAGTCGCTAACGACCTCAATGTTATAATACAAAAATTGCAGCAGGTTTTTGTTGAAGCCAAACAGGGTACATTATTACAAGAAGGCATGACGGTTGTAATTGCCGGTAAGCCCAATGCGGGTAAATCCAGTTTGCTCAACGCCCTGTCAGGGCGTGAAAGTGCAATAGTAACCGCAGTTGAAGGTACTACCCGCGACGTGCTTCGTGAACAGATACAAATAGATGGTATGCCCTTACATATTATTGATACGGCTGGTCTACGCGAGAGCCCGGATATAGTTGAACAGGAGGGAATTAAACGAGCCTGGACTGAAATTGAAAAAGCTGATCGTATCTTATTTGTCGTAGACAGCAGCCAAAGTCAGGAAACAGACCCTGCTAAATTAAGTCTGGATTTAGGTTCAGAGCTAAGCAACCAACTTTCTACACTCTCAAATATTACTATTATTCACAATAAATGCGATTTAATTGGCAAGACAGCTGCGATACACAATGCAGAAATCCCATTGATCCAGCTTTCAGCTAAAGCCGGAGAAGGTATCGAGATACTCACTGAGCACCTTAAAAATTGTATGGGATTTAACGGCGCAGGCGAAGGTGGGTTTACCGCTAGACGTCGGCATTTGGTATCACTGGAACAAGCTCAGTCAGCCCTGTCAGCAGGGCAGGAGCAGCTAGAATCTCATGGTGCAGGAGAGTTATTGGCAGAAGATTTGCGTCAATGTCAAAATGCACTAAGTGAAATCACCGGCGAGTTCACCCCTGATGATTTATTAGGAGAAATTTTTTCCAGTTTTTGTATTGGTAAATAAGTGCCCAAAACCAAGCTTAACCACACTCAATTCTACCTCCAGCCGAGCTATACCGAATTCCCCCTACCTTATAACAAGCTTATCCACTACTTTTACAGCATGTTATTCACAAAGATCATTAACTATAACTACTAGCTCCTGAACGATAAATAGCTGTGGATAACCCTGAACATAAGCCCCTGACAACCTCTTAGCCGGCCCTGCATAAAACACTACCTTAATCAGCGTCCAAAACTTCTTGTGGATAAAGCAGCTATTTATCCACGGTGTGTCCCAAGCTTCCACTCAGTTAAAACAGCTGTTATCGATGTAGTTATAAGTAAACTAAACTGTTGATAAATAAGAATTTATTTAAGTTAACCACAGAAATTAAGATGCCAATAGTTATAACAATAACTAATCTATATACATATATATTATTTAATAACTTAATTATCTATTTAAATAAAAATAAGAGAAAATTTCGATTAAATATCTATTACCTCTCCTGATTATATTTTCACCATTCGCTTTCTACCTGCCCATCACTGCTTTATAATCGCCGCCCTTTTCGTATTTACCCGTATTTGAGGTTGTTGTGGATTATCCAGAGCGTTTTGATGTCATTGTGATTGGTGGTGGCCATGCCGGTACCGAGGCTTGTTTAGCTGCAGCCCGTATGGGCTGCAAAACATTATTGCTGAGTCACAATATTGAAACTCTGGGACAGATGTCCTGCAACCCAGCTATTGGTGGGATTGGCAAAAGCCACCTGGTTAAAGAAATTGATGCCCTGGGCGGTGCTATGGCTAAGGCTACCGACTTAGGCGGTATCCAATTTCGAACGCTTAACGCTCGCAAAGGCCCCGCCGTAAGAGCCACTCGCGCACAAGCAGATCGTGCACTCTACAAAGCAGCCATTCGGGATATTTTAGAGAACCAACCCAACCTAAGTATTTTTCAGCAAGGTGTGGACGATTTGATTGTGGAGAACGATCAAATTATCGGTGCTGTCACCCAAATGGGTTTGAAGTTTTATGCTTCGACAGTGGTGTTATCAACCGGGACCTTTTTAGGCGGAAAAATTCATATCGGTATGGATAATCACAGTGGTGGACGTGCTGGTGATCCGCCATCCATTGCTTTGGCTCATCGTTTGCGAGAGTTGCCATTTCGAGTTGATCGATTAAAAACGGGTACACCACCACGGATTGATTCCCGCTCGGTAGATTTTAGTCAGCTGGAAAAACAGTGGGGCGATAAACCGGAACCAGTGATGTCGTTTATGGGTTCAGTTGAACAACATCCTGAGCAGGTTTGTTGCTGGATTACCCACACCAACGAACATACCCACGATATAATTCGCAGTGGTTTGGATCGTTCACCTATGTATGCACAGAGTAAAACGATTGAGGGGACCGGGCCGCGTTACTGTCCATCGGTTGAGGATAAGATTCATCGCTTTGCCGATAAAAACTCGCACCAGGTTTTTATTGAGCCCGAAGGTTTGCGTACTCACGAACTATACCCCAACGGTATTTCAACAAGCCTACCCTTTGATATCCAGTTCGCATTAGTACGTTCAATAAAGGGATTTGAAAACGCGCATATTTCCCGCCCTGGTTATGCGATTGAATATGATTATTTTGATCCCAGAGATTTAAAACACTCGCTGGAAACAAAATTTATTAAAGGTTTATTTTTTGCTGGCCAAATTAATGGTACTACCGGGTATGAAGAGGCAGCAGCACAGGGCTTGTTGGCTGGTATCAATGCTGCATTGCAAGTGCAAGGAAAAGAATCCTGGTGTCCCCGCCGTGATGAAGCCTATATTGGCGTAATGGTCGATGATTTAATTAGTATGGGAACGATGGAACCCTATCGTATGTTTACGTCCCGGGCAGAGTATCGATTATTATTACGCGAAGATAACGCTGATTTACGACTGACTGAAAAAGGACGTGAATTTGGTTTGGTTGATGATGATCGCTGGCAGAGCTTTGTTAATAAGCGTGAAGGAATAGAAAAAGAATTACAGCGGCTTTCATCAACATGGATTCAGCCAAATACAGCAGAAGCAAAAATTGTTGATGCATTGATTGAGAAACCAATTTCCCGGGAATACAGTTTATTGGATTTATTAAAGCGTCCCGGTGTGAATTACAGTGACGTGGCAAATGTAAAAGGTAGTGCTACTGATAATCCACAAGTTGCTGATCAGGTTGAAATACAAATTAAATATTCCGGCTATATCGATCGGCAATCAGATGATATAGCGCGCTTGCGTCGTTATGAAAATACTACCTTGCCTACCGACTTTAATTACAGCGTGGTAGAGGGTTTATCTAATGAGGTAAAACAAAAATTAGGTGAGGCCAAACCTGACACACTCGCAAGAGCCGCTCGTGTACCAGGGGTAACTCCAGCGGCAATATCGATATTACTCATTTTTTTAAAAAAGCACGGCGCATTGGAAAAGAAAGTATCTAATGCTTAATAATAAGCGAAACATTAAAGCAGAATATTTTGGATAACACTTATCACGAGCAATTAGTCGATGGTATTAAACAGTTAGCACTGGATATTCCAGATAGCAACATAGATAAACTGTTAGATTATCATCAACTACTAATAAAGTGGAACAAGGCATATAACTTAACTGCTGTTCGCGATCCATTAGCAATGATTCCACGTCATTTGTTAGATAGCTTAAGTATTGGTAAGTTTTTAGATGGTCAGCGATTTATAGATGTTGGTGCCGGTGCTGGTTTACCGGGAATTATATTGGCAATTATTTTTCCGCAAAGGGAATTTGATTTACTGGATAGTAACGGCAAAAAAACGCGTTTTTTAGTTCAGGTTAAAGCTGAGTTATCATTGACCAATGTTACTATTCATAATTGTCGGGTAGAACAGTTTCATCCGGAAGTGTTATTTGATGGGGTTATTTCTCGAGCATTTGCCACATTGGCCGATATGGTTCAAGGCAGTCAGCAGTTACTAGCCGATGATGGTTTGTTTTATGCTATGAAGGGCCTTTATCCTGAACAAGAATTAAAACAGTTGAGTGAATTGTCAAAAGCCTATAATGTCGAGGCTTGTCATGCGTTAACCGTTCCAGGGGAAACCGCAGAGCGACATCTACTTGTGATTAGCCAAAACAGATCATAATCACCACTAATCACAAACGTTTCATAACATTAAAGGGTTAGATCGTTGGGCAGAATCATTGCAGTCACCAATCAAAAAGGTGGTGTGGGTAAAACCACCACCTGTGTCAATTTATCTGCATCATTAGCGGCTACCAAGAAAAAAGTATTATTGATAGATTTGGATCCCCAAGGCAATGCCACTATGGGAAGTGGCATTGATAAAAATAATGTTGAACACAGCTTATATGATGTTTTAGTGCATGATGTACCCATTGCGGAAGTCAGCGTTAATGCTGCAAATTGTGGTTATGATATTGTTCCTTCTAATGCAGATGTTACTGCGGCTGAAGTTGAGTTATTAAATATTGAAGGTAAAGAATTCCGTCTACGTGATGCGCTGGCGATAGAGCGGGCTGAATACGATTTTATTATTATCGATTGTCCCCCTTCACTGAATATGTTGACAGTGAATGCACTGGCAGCAGCCCACGGGGTGATGATTCCAATGCAGTGCGAATATTATGCACTGGAAGGTTTGTCAGCACTGTTGGATACCATTAATCAAATACAGCAGGTATTGAACCCCAAGCTGGAGATAGAAGGTTTGCTGCGCACCATGTATGACCCACGCAACAGCTTAACCATGGATGTATCCAAACAACTGACAGAGCATTTTGGCGATAAAGTATATCGCACGGTTATCCCCGTAATATTCGTTTAGCCGAAGCACCCAGTCATGGTTTGCCTGTGTTGCACTACGATAAACAGTCCAAAGGAGCTATGTCATACCTGGCATTGGCAGGGGAGATGTTGCGTCGTGCGGACTAGGTTATCTCACTCAGATTATTTCTATTTATCGCTGCTTTCCCCACAGACTATATTTTTAACGTCTCTTAGCGTTAAGATACCCGAAATTAGCAACATTTAATTATTTGATTGGAATCACCATGGCGGCAAAAAAACGCGGTTTAGGACGAGGTCTGGATGCACTTTTAAGTGCTGGCAAAGCGTCGGCTACTACAACCGAGGATACTTCTGAAGCGGCGAGTGCAGACAACAATGATGGTGAGTTGCGCAAACTGCCGGTCGATATTATTCAGCGGGGTAAATATCAACCACGTCGTGACATGCACCCTGAAGCCCTGGAAGAATTAGCAGCAAGCATCAAAGCCCAGGGGGTTATGCAGCCGATAGTAGTTCGGCCCATCAGTGCCGATAAATACGAGATTATTGCTGGTGAGCGGCGCTGGCGGGCTACCCAGCTAGCAGGTATAGACATGATTCCGGCGGTTATCCGGCACGTGCCTGACGAAGCTGCAATCGCCATGGCGTTGATTGAAAATATCCAGCGTGAAGACTTAAATCCCATGGAAGAAGCGTTAGCGCTATCCAGGTTGCAGCAAGAATTTGAATTAACCCATCAGCAAATTGCAGACGCTGTGGGTAAATCCCGTGCTTCAGTGACTAATTTATTGCGATTAATGTCTTTACGAGACGATGTACAGCGCATGTTGGAGCATGGTGACCTTGAGATGGGGCATGCCAAGGCCTTGCTAGGTTTACCTGCTGAGCACCAATCTCAAGCGGCATCCACTGTGGTTAGCAAGGGTTTTTCTGTGCGCCAAACCGAGGCTCTGGTCAGAACGTTATTGGCTGAAATGGATTCACCCAAGGCGAAGGCCCAAAAACAAATAGATCCTGATATTAAAAACCTGCAGCAACAGCTTTCAGAAAAGGTCGGGGTGCCGATTACTATCCAGCACAGCGCTAAAGGTAGTGGGAAGTTGGTTTTAAAATATAACAATTTAAATGAGCTGGACGGCATCCTTAGTCACATCAAGTAACCATCAGGTCATAACAGCCGCCTTATTCTCATTGGAAACACATTATCTAGTAGTTTAAAAGTTCGTGGACACTAAATAGACCATTTATAACAAAAAGGCGGTTAATTTCGGGGTTTCTGCAACGAACTACAGATAATAAGCAGCCAAATATTAATCGATAATAAGGACAATTCTGTTGAATACCGTCCTTATTATCCCTATAATGCGCCCCGCTTAAATAGGCGTTAAGCCGGTGTAAAATCAGTGGGAGTGTCGCAATGCAGTTACCTAAAATAACTGCATCCAGCCATCAAACTGGTGCCCAGCTAAACAAACCTCCTCTGTTGCGAGTATTTGCCCTGCAGTTGTTTGTACTGCTGATGTTATCGGCGGGCATATTATTGGTAGATCACACCGCGGCGTTATCAACATTGGTGGGTGGGTTGATTTGTTTAGCGCCTAATGCGTATTTTGCCAGCTGGGCCTTTCGTTTTTCCGGGGCTAAAGCGGCAAGTGAAGTAACCCGGTCATTTTATCGGGGCGAAGCAGGAAAGTTTGTTTTTACCACATTATTGTTCGCGGGCACGTTTGCTCTGTTGAGACCGATTAATGTGGTTGTTATTTTTCTGGCTTATATATTTATGATGGTGCTGAATTGGATATTGGCACTGCGCTTTTTTAAACGCTAGTAGCCGTTCAAAAAGTAAGCGCAAAAAAATTTGATGGAATTGCTTTTAATCGCTATTACAGGTTTCTAACAGATGGCAGGTGACACTCTTACCACTGAAGGCTATATCAAGCACCACCTTACCAATATGACTTATGGTAAGTTGACTGAAAATGTTGAGCGGGTGCACACTGATGGTACTACCGAAATATTGGAAGCGGGTACCTGGACGTTAGCGCATAGCAACAACGAAGTTGATGCCATGGGTTTTATGGCAGTGCATGTTGACTCAATGTTTTGGTCGATAGCATTGGGCATGATTTTTATTTTGATTTTCCGCTCGGTAGCAAAAAGCATTCACTCTGGCATTCCAACAGGTTTACAAAATTTTATTGAAATGGCTATCGAGTTTATTGATGGCACAGTGAAAGATACGTTTCATTATAAAAATGCCTATGTCGCGCCCTTGGCTTTAACTATTTTTGTCTGGATCTTTTTCATGAACCTGATGGATTTAATCCCAGTGGATTGGATTCCGGAAATCATGATGTTAGTGACGGGTGATCCACACTTCTTCTTTAAGGTAGTCCCCTCTACTGATCCCAATATCACACTCGGTATGGCCTTTACTGTTTTTGGTATGATGATTTATTACAGCGTGAAAGAAAAAGGCTTTATGGGTTTTGTTAAAGAATTAACCCTGCACCCATTTCACGCCGGCAAATGGTATGTGGATATCTTCCTGATACCAGTCAACTTTATTCTTGAAACAGTATCATTAATTGCCAAGCCGATTTCTTTGGGTCTTCGATTGTTCGGTAACCTTTATGCTGGCGAAATGATTTTTATCCTGATTGCTGCAATGTTTGGCGCCGGTTTATTCCTCGGTTTGCTTGCTGGTGTGCTGCAAATGGGTTGGGCAATATTCCATATTTTGGTTATTGCGTTACAAGCTTTTGTTTTCATGGTGTTAACTATCGTTTATATGGCGATGGCGCACGATGTTGACGAAGAACACTAATTAATAATTAGTGTTTAACAGTTTTACTTTTTATTAACTCACTGAACTTCGGTTCAACTTTTAACTTTTAAATAAGTGGAGATAGAAAATGGGTCTTGCATTAATCGCCGTTTCTCTTTTGATTGGTTTGGGTGCCGCTGGTACTGCTATTGGTTTTGGTCTGTTGGGCGGAAAACTGCTGGAAGGTTCAGCACGTCAACCAGAAATGGCTCCTATGCTTCAGGGTAAAATGTTCCTGATCGCTGGTCTGTTAGATGCGGTTCCAATGATCGGTGTTGGTATCGGCATGTACGTATTGTTCGTTGTTGTTCCTACTTTAGCTGCTTAAGTTAAGCGTTAACTGATAACACTTACTTATTCACTAACAAGCTGAGGTGTCGGCGTGAACATTAATCTGACTTTAATTGGCCAGTCCATCACATTCCTGTTCTTTGTGTGGTTCTGTAAAGCTTTCGTATGGGGTGCTATTCGCACTGCAATGGATGAGCGTGAAAAGCAGATCGCTGATGGCCTTGAAGCTGCTGATCGTGCTGGAAAAGATTTAGAACTAGCACAAGAGAAAGCGACTCAAAATCTACGCGAATCGAAAGAGCAAGCAGCTAGCATCATTGATGCAGCCAATAAGCGTGCTAATCAAATCGTGGAAGAAGCGAAAGAGGCCGCTCGCGAAGAAGGCGATCGTATCAAAGCAGCAGCACAGGCTGAGATCGAACAAGACGTTAATCGTGCGAAAGAAGCTTTACGTGGCCAGGTTGCGGTATTGGCCCTTGCCGGTGCGGAACAGGTACTGGAAGCGACTATCGATGCAAGTGCTCACAAAGAGCTGGTAGAAAAATTGGCAGCGGGTCTATAGGGAGAGTTTGGCATGGCTGAATTAAGCACCCTGGCAAGACCTTATGCGCGAGCAGCGTTTGAGCATGCATCATCAGTTAAGCAATTAGCTGAATGGTCTACTCAATTAGCGACAGCCGCTGCTGTTGCACAATCTGACAATATGGTGAAAGTATTAACTTCACCATCATTGACCTCAGAGCAACAGGCCGAAAAATTCATTGCCGTTTGTGGCGATGAGCTGGCTGCTAAAGCACAAAACTTTATTAAAGTATTGGCGGATAATAAGCGTTTAGCGCTATTACCAGTCATCTCTGCTTTATATGAAGAGTTCAAAGCCAACCGTGAAAAAACTGTTGAAGTAGAAATCGCGACAGCCTTCGAGCTGGACGCAGCTATTCAAGACAAGTTGGCGAAAGCCTTAAGCGGTAAGTTAGAGCGCGATGTAAATTTACACACTGTTATAAATTCTGACCTGATTGGTGGTGTAGTTGTACGCGCTGCTGATGTGGTTATCGACGGCAGTATTCGTGGTCGTTTAAACAAACTTGCCGAAGCAATGAATTCCTAGCGTAAGCTAAGACGAGGAAAAGAAAATGCAACAGCTGAATCCATCTGAGATTAGCGAAATTATCAAAAGCCGCATCGACCAGCTTGATGTGTCTAGCGAAGCCCAAAACGAAGGTACGGTCGTTTCTGTAACTGACGGTATTATTCGCATCCACGGTCTTACCAATGTTATGTATGGTGAGATGATTGAGTTTGAAGGCGGCGTCTACGGTATGGCGTTGAACCTGGAGCGCGATTCTGTTGGTGCGGTTGTATTGGGTGATTACCGCGGTATTGCGGAAGGCCAGATCTGTAAGTGTACTGGTCGGGTACTTGAAGTACCGGTGGGTCCTGAATTACAAGGTCGTGTTGTCGATGCACTGGGTATGCCTATAGATGGCAAAGGCCCAATCAACGCAAAAGAAACTGACTTTATCGAAAAAGTAGCGCCAGGTGTTATCGAGCGTCAATCGGTTGATCAGCCAGTGCAAATTGGTTTGAAAGCGGTTGATGCGATGGTGCCAATTGGCCGTGGCCAGCGTGAGTTGATTATCGGTGACCGTCAGATTGGTAAAACAGCTATTGCGGTTGATGCGATTATTAACCAGAAAGGTTCTGGTATTAAGTGTGTCTACGTAGCGATTGGCCAGAAGGCATCATCTATTGCAGCTGTTGTTCGTAAATTAGAAGAACACGGTGCTATGGACCACACCATTATTGTTGCGGCTACCGCCTCTGATCCAGCTGCGATGCAGTTCCTGGCGCCATTTGCTGGTTGTACAATGGGTGAGTATTACCGTGATCGCGGTGAAGATGCCTTGATCATTTATGATGATTTGACCAAGCAAGCGTGGGCTTATCGTCAGATTTCTTTGTTGCTTCGTCGTCCGCCAGGTCGTGAAGCATATCCTGGTGATGTTTTCTATTTGCACTCGCGTTTGTTGGAGCGTGCAGCTCGTGTTAACGCTGATTACGTAGAGAAATTTACTAACGGCGAAGTGAAAGGTAAAACCGGTTCACTGACAGCCTTGCCAGTTATCGAAACACAAGCTGGTGACGTATCGGCATTCGTACCAACTAACGTAATCTCTATTACCGATGGTCAGATCTTCCTTGAAGCTGACATGTTTAACTCCGGTAATCGTCCAGCAATGGATGCCGGTATTTCGGTATCGCGTGTTGGTGGTGCGGCTCAAACCAAAATCATGAAAAAATTGTCTGGCGGTATTCGTACTTCTTTGGCGCAGTATCGTGAATTGGCAGCGTTCTCCCAGTTCGCTTCAGATTTGGATGATGCGACTAAGGCACAGTTAGATAATGGTGAGCGTGTAACTGAATTAATGAAGCAAAAGCAGTATGCACCACAGAGTGTTGCTGAAATGGGCTTGATGGTTTACTGCGCAAACGAAGGTCACCTATCTGATGTTCCCGTAGAAAAAATAGGTGACTTTGAATCGGCTTTATTGTCATTTGCCAAAAGCGAATACGCCGACACCATGAGTGCTATTGCTGCCAGTGGTGATTGGAACGATGACTACAAAGCCAAGTTTGTTGAATTGGTAGAGAAATTTAAATCTACACAGACCTATTAATAAGAGGTTCAATGCCTCTTATTAATAGTGGGGCCAGATCTTTAGCTCTGGCCCCTAAATACCGAGTTAGCCTTTGATAGGTAGAGAAAATGGCAAGCGGAAAAGAAATACGGACTCAGATATCGAGTATTAAAAGTACGCAGAAAATTACTAGCGCAATGGAAATGGTTGCCGCCAGTAAAATGCGTAAGGCCCAAGACCGCATGCAGGTTGGTAAGCCTTATGCACAGCGTATTCGCTCGGTAGTTGGACATATTGCTAACGCTAATCCTGAGTACAAGCACATGTACATGGTGCAGCGCGAAGTAAAACGTGTTGGCTTTGTAGTGGTTTCAACCGACCGTGGTTTGTGTGGCGGCTTAAACACCAACTTGTTTAAAGCGGCAATTAAAAGCATGCAAGCTTATGCAGCGAAAGAAACCGAGATTGATTTGTGTGTAGTTGGCGCAAAATCAGCGGCATTCTTTAACAGCTATGGCGGTAATGTAGTTGCTGCAGTGCGCGATTTAGGTGAAGACCCAGCGATTGCCGATTTAATTGGCGGCGTGAAAGTTATGTTGGATGCCTACGCGGACGGTAAAATCGACAAGTTGTATCTGGTCAGTAATCAATTTGTTAATACCATGACGCAAACGCCAACGGTAGAACAGTTATTGCCGTTGGAAGCAGATGACGATAAAGGTTTAAAGCATCATTGGGATTATCTTTATGAGCCCGATGCGCAGGAGCTGCTGGAAGGCTTATTGACGCGCTATGTTGAGTCACAAGTGTATCAGGCAGTCGTTGAAAATGGCGCTTGTGAGCAAGCTGCGCGGATGCTGGCGATGAAAAATGCAACCGATAATGCGGGTGACTTAATCGATAACCTGCAATTGGTTTACAACAAAGCGCGTCAAGCAGCGATTACCCAAGAGCTTTCAGAAATTGTAAGTGGTGCAGCAGCAATCAGTAATTAATGCTGCATGGGATAAGTGGGATCAGCGCTAAAGACCTGGCCCCGAGCAAAGATGCAAACAGAATTTAATTTTGATGGTGACGCTTCTAAAAGAGAAGTGAATCCGGAAAATCCAAATCCTAAAGAGGAATCGGAAATGAGTAGCGGACAAATCGTTCAAATCATTGGTGCGGTAATCGATGTGGAATTTCCACGCGATGCAGTACCTCAGGTTTATGATGCACTGATGGTTACTGAAAAAGGTTTAACCCTGGAAGTGCAACAGCAATTAGGCGACGGTATTGTTCGTGCCATTGCAATGGGTTCATCAGAAGGTATTAGCCGCGGTTTATCCGTAGAAAATACCAAGGCGCCCATATCAGTACCAGTTGGTATTGAAACACTGGGCCGGATCATGGATGTGTTGGGTAACCCAATCGATGAGTGTGGTCCAATCGGCGAAAAAGAACGTTCAGCGATTCACCGCAAAGCACCTGCTTATGACGAGTTGGCCGCTTCTGAAGAATTGTTGGAAACGGGTATCAAAGTTATCGATTTGGTTTGTCCGTTTGCCAAGGGTGGTAAAGTTGGTCTGTTCGGTGGTGCCGGTGTTGGTAAAACTGTAAACATGATGGAGTTAATCAATAACATCGCGACTGAGCACTCAGGTTTATCCGTATTCGCTGGTGTTGGTGAGCGTACTCGTGAAGGTAACGATTTCTACTACGAGATGCAGGAAGCCGGCGTTGTTAACGTTAAAGAATTTAACAAATCCAAAGTAGCGATGGTTTATGGTCAGATGAATGAGCCACCAGGGAACAGACTACGTGTAGCCTTGACCGGTTTGACCATGGCGGAAAAATTCCGTGACGAAGGTAAAGACGTACTGTTGTTCGTTGATAATATCTACCGTTACACATTGGCTGGTACCGAGGTATCTGCACTGTTAGGCCGTATGCCTTCTGCGGTTGGTTATCAGCCAACACTGGCTCAGGAAATGGGTGAGTTACAAGAGCGTATTACATCTACCAAGACAGGTTCGATTACTTCTATCCAGGCGGTATACGTACCAGCGGATGACTTGACCGATCCATCGCCTGCTACCACTTTTGCTCACTTGGATTCAACCGTTGTACTGAGCCGTGATATAGCCGCGAAAGGTATTTACCCTGCGGTAGATCCACTGGACAGTACTTCACGTCAGCTGGATCCGCTGATCATTGGTCAGGAGCACTATAATGTTGCTCGTGGCGTACAGTCGGTACTGCAGCGTTATAAAGAATTGAAAGATATCATCGCTATTTTGGGCATGGATGAATTATCTGAAGAAGATAAGCAGACAGTAAACCGCGCACGTAAAATTGAGCGTTTCCTGTCACAACCATTCCACGTAGCAGAAGTATTTACCGGTTCACCAGGTAAGTATGTTTCTTTGAAAGAAACTATTGCCAGCTTCAAAGGCCTGTTGGCGGGCGAATACGATCACATTCCAGAGCAGGCGTTCTATATGTGTGGTGGTATCGAAGAAGTACTGGAAAAAGCGAAGAAGATGTAAGTAGGCGCTTTGGCGTTTCCTTACTCTTCTATCAAGAACTGATAGGCGTGTTATTTTATGGCTATGACTATTCACTGTGACATCGTTAGTGCTGAGCAGGAAATTTTTTCCGGTTTGGTTGAAATGCTTGTTGCTAGCGGCGCTTTAGGCGACTTGGGTATTGGCTATGGTCACGCACCATTGCTTACTTCGTTGCAACCAGGCCCCATTCGTATCAAGAAGCAAAATGGCGAAGAAGAAGTCTATTATGTGTCAGGCGGCTATTTAGAAGTTCAGCCTGGTACTGTTAGTGTATTGGCGGATACCGCATTACGTGCAGACGATATTGATGAGGCTTCAGCACTGGAAGCACAGAAAGAAGCTGAGCATGCGATTGCCAATCAAAACGGCGATTTTGATTATGGCCGTGCTTCTGCGCAATTAGCTGCTGCAACAGCGCAATTAAGGACTTTACAGGCAATACGTAAAAAGTTTGGCTAAGTGTTAAGCAGGCAATATTTACGGATAAAAGGGTAGCTTCGGCTACCCTTTTTTATTTAGGCTTCTACAATAATAAGACTGCATTGAGCATTCATTAATTAGCTAATAATCAGATTGATAGCGGTTTAAATTCAACAAAAGGAACTTACGTGACAACAGAGGTTGTTATTCTCGCTGCGGGACAGGGCACTCGCATGCGCTCCAAACTCCCCAAAGTTTTGCATCAAGTTGCAGGCAAGCCGATGGTTGCACATGTGATTGAAAGTGCAAAACAAATTGGGGCAGATGTTATTCATGTGGTTATCGGGCATGGCGCGGATCAGGTTAAGGCCAATATTCAAGACGCGGACATTAATTGGGTGGTACAAGAGAAACAGTTAGGGACGGGTCATGCTGTGGCGCAGGCATTGCCAACCATCAATGATGATAGTGTAGTTTTAGTAGCCTATGGCGATGTGCCACTGGTTGCTAATCAAACATTGTCTTCTTTAGTCAGTGCAGCAAGTGATGACACCCTATCTTTATTAACCGTACATTTGGACATTCCTGCAGGCTATGGGCGCATAGTGCGTGAAGCGGGCTCGATAAAAGCCATTGTTGAACAAAAAGATGCGAACGCGGCGCAACTTGAAATCACAGAAGTGAATACGGGTATTCTGGCGGTATCGGCTAAAAAGTTAAAACAATGGTTGCCGACCTTGTCAGCGAATAATGCGCAGGGTGAGTATTATTTAACAGATATTATTGCTTTAGCTGTCGCTGACGGAATGCAAGTGTTGGCGCAACACCCTGAAACAACGATGGAAGTTGAGGGCGCGAATAATCGCCAACAGGTGGCAGCACTAGAGCGTTTTTACCAACTGCAACAAGCACAGCGGTTAATGTCCGAAGGAGCAACGTTAGCAGATCCACAGCGCATTGATATTCGTGGCAATTTAACCATAGGTCAGGATATTTTTATTGATATAAATTGTGTGTTTGTTGGTGATGTCAGTATTGCCGATGACGTGACTATTGGCCCTAATTGTGTCATCGAAAATTCAACCATTGGCCAAGGTTCGGTGATCAAAGCTAACAGTGTGCTAGAAAATGCGATAGTTGGAGAAGCGTGCGATATTGGTCCATTTGCCCGCTTACGTCCTGGCACAGTATTGAGTAATAAAGCCAAAATAGGCAATTTTGTTGAAACCAAAAAAGCTACTATAGGCGAAGGCAGCAAGGTGAATCATTTATCCTATATTGGTGATAGTAATATAGGTAAAGGTGCCAACATAGGTGCAGGCACCATTACTTGTAATTATGATGGGGTGAATAAATCTGTGACTACTATTGGCGATGGTGCATTTATTGGTTCAAACACCGCGTTGGTGGCACCGGTTAGTGTTGGAAAAAATGCGACTATAGCTGCAGGATCAATTATTACAGCCAATGTTGCCGACGAGCAATTAGGTGTGGCCAGAGGCAAGCAGCGGAACATTGATGGCTGGAAACGTCCAAGTAAAAAATAGTTGTCAAGAAAATAAATACGCTCGTCCTAAATGAGAGCATGAAAATGGAAAAGTTATGTGTGGCATAGTTGGCGCAGCAGCGCGCAGAAAAGTTTCAGCTATATTGGTAGAAGGGTTAAAGCGTCTGGAATATCGCGGCTACGATTCCGCAGGTGTAGCCATTGTTGATAGCAAAGGTGCCATAGGTTGTCATAAACGTTTAGGCAAAGTTGCGGTATTAGATGAAGCGCTGCAACAAACACCACTGCCAGGCTCTACTGGTATTGCACATACCCGTTGGGCAACGCACGGTCAGCCTTCAGAAGCCAATGCTCACCCACATATATCATCAGATCAGATTGCATTAGTGCATAACGGTATTATTGAAAACCACGAAGAGCTGCGTGAAAAATTAACCGCCCAAGGGTATGAGTTTTTATCACAAACTGATACCGAAACTATCGTCCACTTGATCCACTCAAAAATTATTACCGGCTTAAATTTGAGAGAAGCGGTTAAGATAGCCGTAAAAGAACTGGAAGGTGCGTTTGGTTTAGCCGTTATTGATAAGAGCGAACCAGAGAAAATTTTATGTGCCCGTAGTGGGAGCCCATTAGTATTAGGCTTGGGTATTGGAGAAAACTTTTTAGCTTCAGATCAATTAGCGCTGCGCCAGGTAACCGATCGCTTTATATATTTAGACGAAGGGGATTTTGCTGAAATTACGCCGGATAGCTATCAGATATGGGATAAAGACGGTCAAGAAGTTGAGCGGGAGCAATTACAGTTAACTGATTCGGCGGAAGCCGCGGACAAAGGAAAGTATCGCCACTACATGCTCAAAGAAATTTATGAGCAACCCAAGGTGATACGAAATACGCTACAGGGTCGGTTAGGTAAAAACCAAATTTTAGAGCAGGCTTTTGGTATTGAATCAAAAGCCATATTAGACAAAACCAAAGCCGTACAAATCGTGGCTTGTGGCACTAGTTATCATGCAGCGATGGTCGCTAAATACTGGATAGAAGGTATAGCTGGTGTTCCTTGTCGGGTGGAAATTGCCAGTGAGTTTCGCTATCGAAAGTTAGTAGTACAGGAAAATACCTTATTAGTGACTATATCCCAATCCGGTGAAACCGCAGATTCATTAGCCGCTCTTCGCTTAGCTAAAACTTTAGGGTACACCGCAACCATGACAATCTGTAACGTCGCACAGAGCTCTTTGGTGCGGGAATCAGATTTGGCACTAATGACCGAAGCGGGTCCGGAAATTGGTGTTGCTTCCACTAAAGCATTTACCACACAGTTGGTGGCGTTAATTTTATTAACCGTGGCACTGGGACGTCGTCATCAATTGTCCGCAAACGAGGAGGCAGAAATAGTTGCCGCGCTAAAACAACTGCCAGAAAAATTAGAGCAGACCCTTGCGCTGGATACAGCTATCCACCAAATGTCAGAATCTTTCGCAGAAAAACACCATTCGTTGTTTTTGGGACGCGGTGCGATGTGGCCTATTGCGATGGAGGGCGCATTAAAGTTGAAAGAGATTTCGTATATCCATGCTGAAAGTTATGCTGCAGGTGAATTAAAACATGGACCGTTAGCACTGGTTGATGCAGATATGCCAGTAGTCGCGGTTGCGCCTAATGATGATTTATTGGAAAAATTAAAATCCAATCTGCAAGAAGTGCAAGCACGTGGCGGTGAGTTATTTGTGTTCGCCGATGCCGCGTCAGGCTTTGAAAATAGCTCGGGGCTTAATGTAATTAAAGTGCCGTCCGTGGCTGATATTATTGCCCCCATTATCTATACCATCCCACTGCAATTACTTTCTTATCATGTGGCTGTGTTAAAAGGTACTGATGTGGACCAGCCACGCAATCTGGCTAAGTCGGTGACGGTAGAGTAAGTCTTGCCAAACCTGTAAATAAAGCCTATAGAAAGAGCAGCGCTCATTTTTATAGGTTTTTTTATGTCTGTTACAAAGATCCACCACATCAATTTTATCGTAGAAGATCTAAGTGCCGGGATTGATCGGTATCGTAAACTGCTAGGTATAGATAATTTTGTTATTGATGACTTGCCAGGCAGAGGTGTTAAAACCGCTCGCTCCAAAGTTGGTGATAGTTGGTTGGTATTGGTGCAGCCAGTCGATATGACAGGTATTCCAGGTAAACATTTGCAGCAGCATGGAGAAGGCTTCTTCCTGATTTCTTATTCCGTGGATGATCTGCAACAAGCAGCAGCTAATGTTGTTGCCCAGGGCAGTGCAATGACCAGCGAAATACCTAGACAAGGCCTTGAAAATTGGCAGGTTTGGGATATTGATCAGAACGATACGTTGGGCACACAAATTCAATTTTGCGAGGAAAAGTAACTAGCCTCTACCCAGATGTAAAGATTCGTTTAGCAACTGGTGGAGTGAGTTAATCTCCTCTATATTGATCAAATAACAGGCTTGCCGTAATCCAGCCATTGGCTGAAGGGCATGATAAAAAAGCAGTACTTAATAATCAAAGGCAAGGGAGAGACTATGTTCAAGCGATCAATAATAGCTTCAGCGATTGGAGCGACTTTAATAAGTAGTGCATCCATTTCCGTCGCAACAGCGGAACAAATAACGGTAGAAGAGGTTGTCGTTACAGCGCGAAAACGGGCAGAGAATTTACAAGAAGTGCCGATCGCCATTACCGCGTTCACTGAAAAAACGATAGAGCGAGCGGGTATTGAGAGGCCCCAGGACTTTATCGCATTGACTCCTAACGTCACGATTGTTGATTCCGCTAATGCGGGCGACACTCAGGTAACTATTCGCGGTATTACTTCAACCCGGGACGCGGAAGGCACTTTTGCCTATGTTGTTGACGGCGTCTTGCTGACTAATCCTAATGGCTTTAACCAGGAGTTATTCGATATTCAACAAATCGAAGTATTGAAAGGGCCACAAGGAGCCATTTATGGTCGCAATGCGGTTGCCGGTGCAATCATTGTTACTACTAAAAAGCCGGGTGATGAGTTTGAAAGCACGGTCAGTGTAGGTGCTGGCTCCAATGATTTAACGAAAGCCAGAATCAGTGTCAGTGGCCCTATTGTTGATGGATTAAAAGGTAGCTTCTCCTTTAGCAACCGCGATGATGAGGGCGAGTATAAAAATGAATTCACCGGTAAAGATGGCAGCGTGGATTTTCTCGAAGAGCAGAACTTTCGGGCACGCTTAATCTGGGATGTCAGTGATCGGGTTAGTATTGATGCGACGGCAGGTTATAGAGAAGTCGAAGCAGGCGCCATCAACTTCAATGCTGTTTTTGCTTTACCTACCGCCGCGGCAAACTTCGGTGATCCTAATTTATACAAAGATGTGAATGATCATGATTTCCGTTTTGAATTTAATGTACCCGGCGAAAACGAACAGGAAAACACCTTCTTCTCCGTTAAGGCGGATGTTGATATGGATTGGGCAACATTAACCACCGTTGTCGCTTACGATAATTTGGAAGAGTACCTATTATCAGATGGAACCAGCGCAGCGTTTGGTTTGTACTCATTTGATTTAAGCGCAGCAGTTGGACCAGGCTCTCCGTTGAGTGGTCCTAGTGTGGGTGAAGCGCAAAATGCCTGTTCTGCGAGCTATCAGGATTTATTAGCATCAGGTGCATATAATCCCGGTGTTAATTCTCCCTTCTTTGCGTTCCCAGGCACAGTACCTGGGATGGCTTCAGATATTGGTTTTGCCCCGGTGTACGGTTTAAATGCGTTATTACCGCCTTATACACAAAGTACCTGTGATGGTTATCAATACCAGCAGCGCGACCAGGAAAGTACGAGTATAGAAGTACGACTCGCTTCACAGGGTGATGGCCTGCAATGGATGGCCGGTTTTTATTTAGCGCAAATTGAACGGGAAGTTGCAGTATCTTATGGGGCAGATTTGGGTGATGGTTATTTTGGCCGTAAGCCCTACGTGCCAGGCAGAACCGATTTATTATTTAACGATCAATTTGATACTGATGTAGCCTCAATTTTTGGTTCAGTAGATTTTGATCTAACGGAAAATCAAACCTTATCAATTGCCGGACGCTACGATCAGGAAGATCGTGATGTGTCTAATAAAGTACCGAATGTGCCAGGTGCTCAGGCCTTTGGTGGTATTAATCCTAACACCTTTGCAGTGGCGACAATTAACCCTGCTTATGATGGTAGCTTTACTGACACCATTAGTGATCGCAGTGAAGAGTTTTCACAATTCCAGCCCAAGGTTTCATGGCGCTGGGTGGCAACCGAAGATGCGTCGGTCTATGCCAGCTATGGGGTGGGTTTTCGCAGCGGTGGGTTCAATAATATCGGTAGTAAGGATCTAGTGGATAGTGTGTTCGGTACTTTTGGCACTGAGCCACAAGAGCTCAATGATGATTATGATAAGGAAGTATCAAAGTCATTTGAGTTAGGTGTTAAATCCGAGTGGTGGGATAAGCGTTTACGAGTGAATGCGGCAGTTTTCCATACCGAAGTTGAAGACAGCCAATTCTTTAATTTCCTGGCCGGTAACTTTGGTATTTTACGGGTAGTCACCAATATCGATGAAGTGACTTTGCAGGGTGCAGAGATTGATTTTGAAGCATTACTTACCGATAGTGTAACTCTGTACGGTGCGGTGGGTATCACCAATAGTGAAATTGACAAAAACAGCAACCGCCCTTATACCGAAGGTAATGATGCACCGCTTACACCGGAATCAACCGCTAACTTAGGCGTGCAGTGGAGTAATAATATTACCAATGGTATGGAGTTAGTCGCACGTCTAGATTGGCAATATGTTGGTGAGACCTGGTTCAGTACGGTACAGGGGGACGTAACAACTAATGCCTTTACTGATGTATCCGCTTTGTATCAGGGTATTGGTGGTGCTTTTGGTGATGTTACTACAGGTGGCCCAGGTATACCGGCTGGTGGCATCATTGGTTTTGGTGAAAGTAATTTTGATAAAGGTAAGCGCGATGCTTATGACTTATTAAATTTGCGGATCAGCCTGGAAGCCGAAAGCTGGACCTTAACGGCTTGGGGCGACAATATTCTGGATGAAGAGTATTTGGAAGAAATTATTCCAGCGCCCGAGTTTGGCGGTTACTTTATTCATCCTGCCAAGGGTGAGTCTTACGGCTTGGATTTCACCTACCGCTTTTAAGTTTGGTTAAAAGTTTTCAAGCGGCCCACGGGCCGCTTTTTTATTATTAGAACGTATAAAAATCCCTCGCTTGTTTATTTGAGTTTAGCGCTTATACTGCCGCTCATAATGAGTGTTGGAGGTATTAATGGATAGGGTCATAGAAGAGCTTAGGGCTAACAGTGAAGCGGTGCCGGTTCCGCTTGAGCTTCCAGATATGGATGACATTATTGATGCTGAGGAACAAATTTTAGTGTCACTCGATTATGCGTTTCGCCAATTTTTATTAACCGTTAGTGATGTCATTGTCGGTTCGATGGAGCCGGTCACTGTGGCTGACCCCAATTCTCATACCTACTTACCGGAAGTAGCAGCAGTAGCCTGGTCGTTGGGTTTGCCGCGCGATATGATTCCCTTGTGTGAATACCGTGGCGGCTATTACTGCACTAACGAAGATGGTGAGGTGCATTACTGGCTTGATGGCGAAATGAGTAATGATGAGCCGTGGCGAGATGTGTGGGTGTGGGCTGAGCATGTGTGGTTGAATAGTTAAGATGCTAGATGCTAGATGCTAGATGCTAGATGCTAGCTTTAGGATTATGGAAGTACTACGTTAACGATTAAATAAATCACCCCGTACCACACAATAGTCATTAAAATACCAACAGCAATGAATTGCTTCGCTTTGCCCCGCTTAAAGTCCCGCTCCCTGTTTTCGGAACTTTGTACACCGAAAAAAGAAGCGAGGATACTGCCCACCATTTGCAAAAAACTCAGTGGTTCTTGCTTGTCTTCTTGCTTGGTCATACCTGCTACCTACTTACTCTACAAAAGCTCTTTCTATCACGTACTCTGCTGCATTGCCATGACGTGCTTCATTAAAACCCTGTGCATCAAGAATGTTGCAGGTATCTTTCAACATACTGGGACTGCCACAAATCATAAAACGGTCATCGGCGGCATTGATAGCCGGTAGGCCGACATCTTGCGCTAATTTACCGCTGGCTAATAAATCAGTGATACGGCCTTCATTTTTGAAGGCCTCACGGGTGACGGTGGGATAATAAATGAGTTGCTGTTTAATCATCTCACCAAAGTACTCGTTTTCCGGCAGGTGATTGTTAATCGTTTCCTGATAAGCTAGCTCATCCACATAACGACAGCCGTGAGTAAGAATAACTTTCTCAAATTTTTCGTAAGTTTCCGGATCCTTGATAATACTCATAAAAGGCGCGAGTCCGGTGCCGGTACTAATCAAATACAAGTTGCGCCCCGGTAGCAAGTTATCAAGAATCAAGGTACCGGTGGGTTTGCTGCTAATGAGGATTTCATCACCAGGCTTAATTGCCTGTAGCTTGGATGTTAGCGGGCCATCAGGTACTTTGATGCTAAAAAACTCCAGCTCATCTTCATAATTTGCACTGGCAATACTATAGGCACGCATTAAGGGGCGGCCTTCCTGTTGCAAGCCAATCATGGTGAAGTGGCCATTTTTAAAACGAAAACCTGAATTGCGCGTGGTCTTAAAGCTGAACAGGGTGTCGGTCCAGTGATTAACTTGAGTCACTTGTTCGGTGAGTAGTGCGGCCATGGTTTACCTCTGGGTTTTGCAATAAGTATGAGGTTAGAGTAGGCAGGCTTGATCTATTAGTAAAACGGGTTATTCTTATTATATAAATCGATTTTGCCGATGATTGCGTCTAGCTCATGAAGAGTATAGATGTGTTTGCCAGCTATTGGCAGCTGCCAGGGGTTTGAACTATGCGCTATACACTACGACAACTAGAGGTCTTTCTGGCTACTGCACATTTTGAAAATGTGACCAAAGCGGCCAAGAGTCTGTCCATGTCACAATCCGCAGCAAGCGGTGCTTTGAAAGATCTGGAGCAGCAATTTGATGTCCAGTTATTTGATCGTATAGGCAAGCGTTTACAAGCTAATGAACTGGGGAAGTTGTTGCGCCCTA
Source organism: Oceanicoccus sp. KOV_DT_Chl (assembly GCF_900120175.1). Classification (NCBI taxonomy): domain Bacteria; kingdom Pseudomonadati; phylum Pseudomonadota; class Gammaproteobacteria; order Cellvibrionales; family Spongiibacteraceae; genus Oceanicoccus; species Oceanicoccus sp. KOV_DT_Chl. The sequence continues at coordinate 1,782,692 of NZ_FQLF01000002.1, read as the reverse complement.
GGGCTGAATCGCTACTGGAACAAGCGCGGGAATTGGAACAGGAACTGATTAGCCATCGTGATATTGGTCACTTGAATCTAGGTGCCACACTCACCATTGGTAATTATCTAGCGGTTGGGTTAATGGCTGAATTTATGCGGGAGCACCCCGGTGCCCAGATTAGTCTGGAGGTGGCGAATACCGAGTCCATAGCCAGGCAAGTCGCTAATTTTGATTTGGATATTGGCTTGGTAGAAGGAGAGCTGCATCACCCTGACCTCGAAGTCACTCATTGGCGGGATGACGAGTTGGTGGTGTTTTGTGCGCCTACACACGGACTGGCGGCAAAGGGAACGCTGAGTGATCAGGATTTGCTAACTGCTGAGTGGATTTTACGGGAGCAAGGCTCAGGGACCCGCCAAGGTTTTGATCGAGCCATGCATGGCTTACTCTCAAACCAGATTATCAAGTTGGAATTGCAGCACACCGAAGCAATTATACGAGCAGTAGAAGCTGGGTTGGGTATTTCCTGTTTATCGCGGATTACACTAAAAGATTCTTTCGCAAGGGGGAGTTTGGTGCCCTTGTCGGTGCCGCACCGTGATTTGCTGCGCGCGTTTTATTTTGTCTTACACAAAAATAAATATCGCAGCGCAGGTATTGAAAGTTGGTTGGAGTTGTGTCGCCGTTACACGCAATAAAGTATATAGCTTTACGGTGGATAGTACTTATGCGCTTGAGCATTAAACATAGAATTTTTTATTGTTTTAACGTTAGTATGTGCTCAGTTGATGACATACTTGCGTTTAGTACCGGCGCTGCTATACCTAAAACTTAGGAAAATCCAGTGAATAGCATTTTTTATCTAAACAAGAAGATTAACAGAGTGAGTCAATTACGTGCTGCTTTAACAAAACTTTAAAGCTTAAACAGGAATTATTTAGTTATGCCCATCATTAATATCACTGTTACTGCGAGAATTATTGCTGGTTATTTAATAGCGTTACTGTTAGCGATAGTAATTCTTATTACTGGTTTAGTTGGCATTAATGACATTTTTAGTAGCTTTAAAAATGTCACTACTCGAGCACTGCCTATGACTGAGACCGCTTCCAGCATGCTATCCAACCAGTTGCAGGCGACCATACAATTAATGGCATACCAGCAGACTGAAAAAATAAAAAACCTGAATGATATAGAACAGCGCTATACAGTATTAACTGAAAAAAATAATGCATTGAATAAGCAATTGAGAGGCCTGGCTCAGGACGAAAAAAAAATATCAGCTGAATTACTACTTGTTGAAAACTACCAGAAAAAAATGCGGGCTGCGAGTACACAGTTGATGACGTATCATCGGGCGAGTTTAAATAGTGCCAACGTTGTGCGCGAGCAACGCGAAGAATTTTCAGATATGGGTGATGAGGTGGTCAGTTACGCCGCGGATATAGAAAGTCAAGCCGTCAGCAATAGCACGCAAACGCTTCTCAGTGATATCACGCGAATATTGGGTAAGATATCGAGCGCAGCATTAAATAGTTTAGATAGCCCATTAATTGCGGCTGTGAAATCTGTGAATAAAGATAATGCCGCAGATTTTAATGATGTCGATAATAAGTTTCAGCTGCTTGAGCGCTGGGGGGTGTTTGAAGGTTCCAATGATTATCAAAATTTAAAACAATCCTACAATCGATTTAAAGAAGCCTGTATTGGTGCAAACAGTTTATCCTTAGCAAGAATTGATCAACTAGAGAAAATTCAGCAGACCAATCAGCAAATGCAGATCATTGAGGCAATGGGTTTAGACGTTGTCACCGCCCTAAAAAACCTTGCCGCAGAAATTCATGGGACAATGACTACTATTTCACAACAGACTGAAGCAAGCGTTAGTAGCAGCAAGGCACAGATAATATCTATTGCCGCAGTAGCGAGTGTAGTAATCGCGGTTCTTGCTTTTTTGGTAACACAATCTATTAGTAAACCATTAAGCAGTATTGTTGCTGCGATTAAAGTAGTTGCCAGTGGCGACTTACGACAAACATTTGAAATTGGTCGCAAGGATGAATTGAGGGAGCTATCTTCAGCAATGCAACATCTTGTTACACAATTGCGAGCGATGTTGGAAGAGATCAATCTCAACTCCACACAATTATCTGCGACAGCGGAAGAAACCGCCACCATTTCAGAACAAAGCTTTAATAGTATTGCCCGCCAAAAAGATCAAACGAATATGATAGCTACAGGTGTTGAAGAGATGACGGCAACGGTTGAAGAAGTGTCTCGAAGTATTAACAACACCCTGGAGAGAGTAGAAGATGCCCACAATGAAGTGAATATAGGGACCCGTTTATTAAGCGAGAATATAAAGTCTATACGAAAATTATCTGCTGATATTGATAATAGCTCCACAGTTATTGAGCGACTCAATGAAGATACAGAAAATGTGGGTACGGTTTTGGATGTGATTAGAGGTGTTGCTGAACAAACGAATTTATTGGCTTTAAATGCCGCCATTGAGGCCGCGCGAGCGGGTGAGCAGGGCCGTGGTTTTGCGGTAGTTGCCGATGAGGTGCGCACTTTGGCGAGCCGTACTCAACAATCTACCCAGGAAATTCAGGACATGATTGTACGTTTGCAAGCGGGAGCCCGTGAAGCAGTAGGTTCAATGAAAAGTAGTAGGGAAGAGGCGCTAAATAGTGTTGATGGTATAACTAAAGCAGGTGAAATGTTAACTCTGGTGGCTGAAGCGATAGATATTATTAAGGATATGAGTCACCAGATTTCCAGTGCAGCTGAAGAACAAACGGTAGCAGCTCAGGAGCAAAATCGAAATATTGTTGCCATAGCGGCAGTCTCTGAAGAGACCGCAACAGGGGCACAAGAAAATCAAATGGCCAGCCAAGAGTTGGCGCGAATGGCCGAAACACAATTGGCATTAATCAATAAATTTAAAGTGTAATTAAATACGCAATAAAAACGCTACTAGCTCCCCAAGAGAACTAAGCAATGAATTTATTTGTGGCCATAATGCTTGCAGTTTTACTAGCCACTGACTTCAGCGCTAGTGTTTTCGCGGGAACTTGTGAAATTCAATATACGCGCACTGCTTGTGTTGGCAAAGAAAGCATAAGTTATAAAAAGTGTTCAGGTAAGGAGGTTTGTTCTAAGTTTAAGGAGGCGGAGAGTGTTGATGAATGTAGAGCATTAGCAATAAAATCTTGTTCCAATAAACGTTTAAGTATAACTAAAAGCAAAATTATTAATGCATTTTATAATGAGAAGATCATTGCTACCGTGGGAGGCTATACAGATTTTTGTAAAGAATACAAAAACCGTGAAAAAGAATTTAATAAGTGTGAATAAAATATTTACTAATAGTTTACCCAGCTATTAAGTGCCGGTAAGCGGAACTGGCGATTGTTAAATTCCAACACAACACTATCGGGTAAAATAGCAATAACACGAATTCCCGGCTCTATAATTGCTCCGGTTTTACGCATCTCACCATTAATGGTTACAAACCCTTTACCGCCTTCAGCATGCATATGTACAGAGTATTCCATACTCGGGAGCGTTTGTTGGAAGCGTGTAGATAGTTGCGCTAGCAAAGGAATCTGCTGCAAAATTGACTGCGTATTATCTATTGGCTTGGCAACTTTTTTAGCCGCTGAAGGCGTAACGATCGGATTGGCTTGCTGTTGATACAAGGACGCAATTGTTTTTTGTTCGGCAGAAATTTTTGCCGTAACAACGCGTTCTTTTTTTGGATCAGCTTCAGTCGTTGCGCTGAGATTTTTGCTAACAGCTGCGGTTTTTTTTGCACTAATCGGTGGCACGCTCGGTTCTTGGATGATAGTAACAGGGTTTGGTAGTGATGCTTGATTATTAATAGGCACAGCCTGATCATCAATAACAGGACTGGCTATGGGCTGTGGCCACTGCGAATACACCAAAGCTGCCACTGCCACGGTAACTAATACCGCTTCTATCACCCAGCGCCGTACCGGATTGTGCGCTGCGGTTGCAGGAATATGACTGGCGTGCAAATTAATTTGATTATTTTCTTCACTGCGCTCTTGGTCAGCACGGTTGAGAGCATCGAGAATTAAAGACATTGCTAGCCCTCCTCAGCATTAACAGTAGTAGGTGGTGCCGAGTTGGTTTGTATTAAGTTAGGGTCATCAAGGGTTGGCTCAACAGCCAGCAACTCATTAAGCTTCAATAATGTTTTTAATCCCACCACGCCATCAGCTTGTAATTGATATTGCTGCTGAAAAATTTTAACCCGCTGACTAAGCGCTTCGTTAAATACTTGTTCTGCAAGTAATGTGGGCTGTTGATCAAGTTCGGAAAACTTTTCAGCCAACCATCGCACCATTGGGCCAGTATAATCTTTAGCAAAAGGGCTGCGATAATCTTCAGAGGTTTGCCAAAAAAATAAAAAATCACCGGTCCATAATGGCCCCAGGACGGAAAGTGGCACCGTTGTAATGGTTTGTTGATAAACCAGTGTTGCTTCACTGTCTTTGATCGCCAGCACGACGGCAAAGGCTTGCAATTTTTCAGCGGTAATTAACGAGATGACCGCTGGGCGATTAAAAGCAATAAGCTCTTGCCAGGTATTGACCTGTTGTCGTTCACAGCGAATGGCACCCGGTAAATCGATATCACAGCTAGCTATGGCGTCGGTTATGCCAAGAGTCAGCAGTAATTCATTGATAGCTTGTTGTTCACTATCAATCCAGGTGGCTGCAGGTTGAGTTGATGGAGCCCGGGTTTCGATCGCGGTGGCCGCGGGTTCGGTAGTAATGGAATCGGTTATGGATTCAGTGGCTACCGGTTGCATGACAGCGGTGTTTGGTTGATCACGAGAACTAATAGTAGGCCATTGCCATAACAGTAACCCCGCCACAATAATCACCAAACTGATGAGCACCGGTGCTACAGATCGAGGCGAGTAAAGCGTTATATCCTCTTCTTCGCCCATGACTTCAACAATGGATTGTTTCAACATGGCGTTATCAACAACCGTTTTATTTTGACCATAAGTGCCTAGCAACATACGGTCACATAACACATTGATAATACGAGGCACGCCGCGACTGACTTTGTGGATGCCTTTAACCACTTTTTTGGGGAACAATATTTGATTGGCAGGTAGTCCGGCTACTTGTAGGCGGTGGCGTATATAGGCTTCGGTTTCTTCTAAATTTAATGGCTTTAATTGGTAGCGGGCGGTGATGCGCTGCGCTAATTGCCGTAACTCCGGTTTGTTTAACAGTGTGCGGAGCTCCGGTTGCCCTACCAAAATTATTTGCAATAATTTTTTGGTATTGGTTTCCAGGTTGGTTAGCAGGCGAATCTGTTCTAACACTTCAAACTGCAGGTGTTGCGCTTCATCAATTAATAAAACGGTATTGCGTCCTTTGGCATGATTACTGAGCAGGAACTGGTGCAGCTTATCGGTGAGTATTTTCAAGCTTTGCTCACCAGGAGTATATTGCAGCTGAAACTCATCGCAGGCTGTTGCTAATAATTCCACCGCGTTTAAAGCAGGGTTGAGGATAAGCGCAATATCCGTTGTGTCAGGAAGTTGTTCCAACAGGCAGCGATTGACAGTGGTCTTGCCGGTCCCTACTTCGCCGGTTAACAAAATAAAGCCACCGCCCGCACCCACGCCATACAGCAAATGTGCCAACGCATCCCGGTGGCGGGCACTCATAAATAAATAGCGTGGATTCACCGCAATGGAGAAGGGCTCTTCTTTCAGGCCGAAATAACGGTGGTACATAGATTAACCGGCGTTGTTGAATCGATTGTTATAGGTGGTGCTGAGGTGCAGCACGGCAATATTCAGCGGATTAAGCGCCGGTTATTATGCATAAACTCAAGCGCTAAAGCTATGTGCCCGGTTTATTCGAGCACAGTGCAAGCCGTTGTTATGTCGATGGTTAGCAGCTGTTAGATCACTGCCGCTAGCGCAGCATAACAAAATGTTCATTTTGGTGTTGCTGGCGATTAAATTTTCTTCACTTGCGACGATTACTGTAGCTGAAATGGTAACTTAGGGCCCAGTTAAACCCCTGCAGACAATGCAAAATAAGAGATATGAGAGAGCTATGAAAGATTTTACCAATAAAGTGACGGTTATCACCGGTGGGGCCAGCGGAGTAGGTCGCTCGTTGGCGTTTAGTTTTGGCCGTCGCGGTGCCAAAGTGGTTATTGCGGATGTGGATAAAGCGGCGCTGGAAACAGCCACGGCTGACTTGAAGGCAGAGGGTATTGATGTCATTGGTGAGTTTTGTGATGTCACCAGTCAGGACAGTTGTAATGCACTAGCGGCTAAAGCCCAATCCCATTTTGGCGGTATTCATTTGGTTTTTGCTAATGCCGGTATCGGCGCAGGCGAAGGTGGTGCGATGTGGGACTATTCCGATAAGGATTGGCAGTGGGCATTCAACGTGAATATGTGGGGCGCGATTCGTTGTATTAACGCCTTTATGCCCATACTGATTGCCCAAAATGAAGAAGCGCATTTTGTGATTACCGGCTCTGGCAATGGCGCTTTCCTGATCTATCCGGATCAGCCGGTCTACACCGCAACCAAAGCAGCGGTTCAGGCCATCACTGAAAATTTGCATTATCAAGTACAGGCGATGGATACGCCGGTCAAAGTGGCAGCGTTATTTCCGGGCCCGCATGTGGTGGAAACAGGTATATTTAATTCCGATCGCGTTCGGCCAAAAGATATGGAGCGGGTCAGCAATGTACCGGATTCAGGTATTCACTCGGTGGAAGATATGAAGCGCATCATGGCTGAGTTTGATATGGAGCTGCAAACTACCCACCCTGATGAAGTGGCTGAAATGGCGGTGAAAGGGATTGAACAAGATAAGTTCTGGATACGCAGCATGACAGCAGATGCGGAAAATAAAATGCGTGCGCGGCTGGAAATGATTCTGGCTAACGAAACACCTGTGGCGCAAGGCCTGGGTTAGCGTTTAGCAAGCCAATAAAGAACGTTGTTACGGCGATGAAAGTTAAAGTTTCCAGTAGCGAAAATTTTTTCAGTTAGTGATTAAAAGTCGCCGTTTCACTTTCTTGCCAACCATAACGCACCGCTTTACTGGTAAGGGTAAGCGGTGACGTTAGGGCGAGAGCTTGGGTATACAGCAGCCAATCTTGTGTACCGTCCAGGCGATAGGCAATAGAGGCGCCCGGTGTTGATGAAGTAATAACAATAATTTGATTGTCAGCATCAACTTTAAAAGTGGGGCCGCGGTTATCGGTTGCTCGGCTGACGGCCAAAATTGTTCTGCCATAGTAATTTCATCCATTTCTCCCCAGTCTTTACTTTGTTGCTGCCATTGCTGTAGTTGTGCGCTTAAGCGCTTGCGTATGGGTTGGTATGCCGGTTGTTCGGCCACATTATTTATCTCATAGGGATCAAGCTGGGTATCGTAGAGGGCATGCTGCGGTCTGGGTTTAAACCATTGTTGTTGTACATCGTTGAGCTGACCCGCGTCATATAAAGTCCAAAACTCCTCCATCATTGTTAGGTGTTCACGGAATTGTATTGCTTGAGCGCCAGCCTGCTCGCTTTGGTAATTTACAATATATTTATAACGCTGGTCGCGAATAGCGCGCTGCCGATCCGGGTAACCGTCCATGCGATCTTTTGCCGCGTAGATATACTCACGTTTTTTAGGGCCTAAAAATGATTGTCCCTGAATAAAACGGGGTGCTGTTATATTGGCTAACGATAAAATGGTGGGAGCCAGGTCCACCATACTGATTAATTGCTGTTCCAGTGTATTCGGTGACAGGTTTTCAGGGCGTAATGTCTCCGGCCAGTAAATAATCATGGGCACTTTAATCCCTGAATCAAACACCTCACGTTTAGCCCGAGGAAGGCCGTCGCCATGATCTGTTGTCCAGATCACAATGGTGGATTGATCGAGCCCATCAGCTTTAAGTTGTGCCAGTATTTCGCCTACCCGCTGATCCATGGTGACAATATTGTTGTACTGGCGGGCGATGGTTTGCCGCACAATAGCGGTATCAGGATAGTAGGGCGGGACGTTTACCTGTTTTGGAGAAATACGATCTTCCATACCCCAATGATAATTAATATGCATAGCTTGCATAACAAGATGGGTCACACTTTGTGGCCAGGTCCAGCGAGGGAATAAACCGCTTTCATGGGTTTCCATAAAATTAATCATGCCAAAAAAAGGCTGGTTCGGTTTGCGATTGCGCCAGTGACTATTCACGCCCTCGTCATTCCAGATAGTAAAAGGACCGCTGCCGGCCATGGTGCCGCTAAATTGATAATCCAGTTTGAAATCAGTAAAAGTGTAATACCCGTGACGACGTAGCAATTCAGGAAACGCTTTAACCTCGGGTTCGGGTATCGCTGTGTAATGAAATCCTGCGGTTTGTGTACGCATATGTTGTGCGCCCAGACTATTTTGGTGTACACCGGTGATCAGGGCCGCGCGACTTGGGGCGCAAACCCCCGAGGTCGTAAAAACATGGTCATAACGAACACCCTTAGCGGCAAGGCGATCCAGATTGGGTGTGTGAGCGACAGGGTCACCAAAGGCGCCTACTTTGTCGCTCATGTCTTCAGCGACCAACAGCAGAATATTTGGTTGTACCGGGGTATCGATTATCGCGTCAGAAAAAGTTGGCGCAGCGCTGCATAGAAGCAGCGTCGTCAGTATGGTTTTATTGGTTGCCGCTATCAATTTTCTAGCTGTCCCAAATTGGCATGAATTACCGCGCCATTAATGGCTGGCGTTTGCGCGCAAAACCACAAGGTATTGGCAATCTCCTCTGGTTGCAGCAAACGCTCAAACGAATTTAATCCTGAAAAATAGCCCAGCACTTCTTGATCGTTGCCAACATGGCTGCGCAGCATTTCGGTATCGGTAAAGCCGGGACAGATCGCCGCTGTGTGTATGCCCTTACCCATTAAATCCTGACAAGTTGCTTTCATCATGCCAATTTGTGCATGTTTGGAGGTGACGTAAGAGAAGGTATTGGCAACGGCTTTTTCACCTAGCGTTGAGCTGACATATAAAATGGATGATCCTGGTTTCATGGAAGGCAACAGGATTTGATTAAGCTGGCTAGCGGCGATGACATTGAGTTGCAGTACTTGTTGAAAGGCATCAGCGTCAATATCGGTTACCGAGTCTTTGGCAAGATAAGCGGCATTATGAATCAATGTAATAGCATCAGCGGTGCCGACTAAAGCGAGAATTTTTTTGCTTACCTGCTCAGGCCAGCGTTTATCGCTTAGATCAGTATTGAAATGTTGGACCTCCGCAACCTGCGGTTGCTGACGTGAAAGATTAATAACACGATAACCCTCCTTGATAAAATGTTGAATCGTAGCCAAGCCAATGCCACGGCTTCCCCCTGTAATGACTAAATATTTTGCCATGACTTATCCCGATGTCGGTAAATTGGTAATTTTGCAGTGTATGGCAAGGCAGCGGCAATATACAAGGCGCGATCAGCTAAAACCTTGACGGATAGTAATGTTTACTTCATTGACTTAAAAATAGCTGAGGCAGAATATTAACCACGAAAACTCACAGTATCATTTTTAGCAAGAGAAGCCTTATGGATCGTTACATTGTTGTGTCCTCCGATTGTCATGCCGGCCTACCCGCCGATGGTTATCGCCAGTATCTGGACCCGGGTTTGCGAGAAACCTTCGACCAAGTATTACCCATTCAGATTGAAATGATTAAAAATGCGGAGAAGAGCTTTTTAATTCAGGAAATTAATGAAGAGTGGCGCAAAGACATTCAACAGGAGCTTACTGGCGCCTGGGATTATGACCAGCGAATTAAAATGCTGGATAACGATGGAATTGCTGCAGAGATCATTTTCCCGGATGGTATTACTGAACAAAACACGCCACCTTTTGGAGCGGGTTTGGGCTTACCTACTGAAAATATCGTACCCGAGTTGCAGTGGGCTGGAGCGCGGGCACACAATCGCTGGCTAGCAGAATTAGTGGCGAATAATCCAGCGCGGCATTTAGGTGTAGCAGCAGTGCCGTTACTTTGGGATATTGACGAGGCAATCAAAGAAGTTAAATGGTGTGCAGACAATGGACTGCGTTCAGTATTAATTCCCCATATGACCAACCAATTCTCTTGTTATCACCACACGCGCTACCATCCATTTTGGCAAGCGTGTGAAGCACTTAATATTGTGGTTAATTTTCATTCTGGGGCTACCCCACAAAAAAATTACTTTGGTGAAAAATATCCGGAAGATCTGGATAAAGAACACCACCCAGGGGCAATGGGTGTCTTTGTATCCGAAGTGATGTGGTGGACCTATCGCCCGATCAGTTTTATGTTGTGGGGAGGCGTGTTTGAAAAATTTCCCAAATTAAAAGTGGCTATCACCGAAGCGGGTACCGCATGGATGATCCCACCGATGTTGCGTATGCTGGATCACAATTATCACGATGTTATGTTTTCGGCTAAGTTGGGCGATTTCACCAGCCATTTATCCATGTCTCCTTCAGACTATTTTCGTCGCAATGTCGGCATTGGTGCCTCCTGTATGCCACGCCCCGATGCAGAGGTGCGTCACGATATTGGCCTGGACCAAATTATGTGGGGTAGTGATTATCCTCATCCCGAGGGAACTTGGCCAAAAACCAAATCCCAGCTTTATGATACGTTTGTTGATTTACCTGAAACCGAAGTGGCGGCCATGTTAGGTGAAAATGCCGTACGCTTTTATGGTCTTGATCGCGATGCGCTGGCAGCGATAGCCGCAAACATTGGGCCGACCAAGTCAGAGCTAAAGTCCGCATAACTGCATTTCAAACTTACACCAATCCCTGATATCGCAGGGATTGGTGTATCTGTAGCCCTCAGTTGTCCATAGATTTGTTAAGGAAAGTAAAACACGGGTAAAAATCACTCTGTTCCCGGATAGTTTCATATAATGAGACTGTTTACGTCAGTACTTACAGTGATTTATCAAGGATTGTTTAACCGTGCCCTCATTTTTCAGTTCGGCCCTCAAGTTCTTCCAACAGATCCGTCAACGTCGTGGTGGATTACCCCTCATGATCATCGCTGTGGTAGCAGTGATTCTGTATTTATTAATCCTCACTCGGCCACGATTAGAGCCGCAGGATATTGCGGAAAAAGAGTGGGTGGTGGAAGCCATCACTGCGCAATACCAAACCGTGCAACCTCAGTTGCAACTTTACGGTAAAGTTTTTGCTGGCCGCCAAAGTGAGTTACGCACTCAAGTGGCGGGAAATGTCGTGGCAGTGGGAGAAAAATTCCTCGAAGGAGGTTGGGTTGAAAAAGGCGATTTATTACTACAAATTGACCCGTTTGATTATCAAAATATTCTGGAAGAAAATCGTGCGCAACTTGCCGAAGCTCGATCAAAATTAGAATTACTCACCCGTGAATACATACGCGCCCAAGAATTGTTTCGCAAAAAAGACGCCTCACAACAATTTTTGGATACTGCAGAATTAACGTTAGAGCAACAAAAATCGATCGTGGTACAAAAAGGTGTGGGGGTTAAGCGCGCAGAGCGTGATTTGGCCAATACCAAATTGCTGGCGCCTTATGATGGGGTTATTGATGAAGTTGCAGCTGAGTTAGGTGCGCGTTTATCCACAAACGATAAGGTAGCGCTGGTTATTGATGCCCAGCGACTAGAGGTTCGTTTTAGTCTATCGAATGCGCAATTTGGACGCATCCTGCAGCAGCGTGGGACAGTCGTTGGTCAGGCGGTAGATATTCGTTGGCAAGTAGGTGAGCAGCAATACCGATACCGCGGTGTGGTTGATCGTCAGGGTGCGCAAATAGCGTCTGAAACGGGTGGTGTCGATATGTATGCGGTTATCCATGCAACGGAAAAAGAGTTACAAAAAGCACCATTGCGCCCTGGCGCATTTGTAGAAGTTAGCCTGGCTGATCGCAGCTATAACAATGTGTTAGTGGTGCCTGAGACAGCAGTATATGGCCGTAGTGAAGTTTATGCTGTGGTAAGTGATCGATTAGAAACTCGCGCCATCAAAGTGCTAGGTAGTTACGGTAGCGATTTAATTATTCAAAGTAACGTCGAACCTGTAATTAAAAACGGTGAACCCATAGTCGTTACCCAAATTCGAGAAGGCGGCCCTGGTATTAAAGTGAATGTATCCATGGTGGGAGATCAGTTGTCAGCAACAACGCCTCCGCCAGTAGTAAACCAAAGTGATGCGCTGTAATGAATAAGTCTGGCTTGATTGAAGTATTTGTCCGGCACCGCAACGCCGCCAATTTATTAATGATCCTGATGATTCTATTAGGACTTTATGGTGTCAGCAGTTTGAATCGGCAAGTGATGCCAACCTTTGGTCTGGATATCATTACGTTAGCGGTGCAGTGGCCCGGTGCCAGCCCGGAAGATGTCGAAAGTAATATTATCCAGGCAATGGAACCAGAGCTGCGATTTCTTGATGGTGTTAAAAAAGTACAGGCTGTCGCTTACGAAGGCCAGGCCACGATTACCGTGGAGTATGTTGAAGATACCAGCATGTCTAAAGCGCTTACGGATATTCAGGCTGCGGTAGCGCGTTTAACGACATTACCCTCGGAAATTGAAAAGCCCATTATTACGCAGGTAACGCCTCGCGATAATGTGGTGAGTTTGGAGGTGTCCGGACCGTATTCAGAGCAAGCGTTAAAGTTTATTGCCCAGAAAATGCGCGACGATTTGTTGGATCGCGGTATAGAACATATTGAAATTGATGGCGCTAGAGACCGTGAGTTGTGGGTACAAATTTCAGATTATACTTTGCGGTCTTTGGATCTTTCCATTCAGCAAGTGGCTGACATCATAGGCCAATCAAGTATAGATCTTCCGTCGGGCAGCATCGAGACCGGCGGTGTTTCAAAACAAGTTCGTAGCAACGGTTTGGCAAGAAATTCTACAGAACTTGGCGAAATAGAAATTAAAGCGCTTAATACCGGAGAAAAAATCCGGTTAAAAGATATCGCAATAATCGAAGAAGCGTTAGAAAAAAACAGGCCCTCTCATCGGCTGGGACTAAACCCTTCAGTAACTCTCAGAATTAAACGCGCGACGAATGAAGACTCTATTTATGCTAACCAAAAAGTTCAGGATTACTTAAAAGAAATTACACCGGGATTACCCTCATCCCTGACAATAAAACAATACGATGTATTTGCTTTATTAGTAGTGGAACGCATCGGTATGTTGTTGAGCAATGGTTTTACCGGTTTACTATTGGTTATTGGCATCTTATATATATTTTTATCCGGCCGGTTGGCATTCTGGGTAGCCGCAGGTATACCTATCTCATTAATGGCGACCCTGGGCATTATGTCGTTGATGGGCTTAAGCTTAAATTTAATCAGCATGTTTGCCTTGATTATGGGCCTGGGTATTATTGTTGACGATGCAATAGTTGTGGGTGAACAAGTAGCGCGATTATACAGTCAAGGGATGTCACGTACCGACGCTGTTTTGAAAGGTACAAAAATGATGTTTGCGCCGGTTATGGCCGCGTCATTAACCACAATTATGGCTTTTTTCCCGATCTTAATGATTGGCAGCGCTATTGGCCAAATTCAATCCGAGCTACCGAAAACGATGATTGCAATAATCATCGCTAGTTTAGTGGAATGTTTTTTGATTCTGCCTGCGCATTTATTGCATTCATTACGTGATACCGATCAGTCACAAAACCGCTCCTGGCGAATAAAATTCAATCAGCGCTTTGATCATTTTCGTGATACTTATTTTTTAAGTTTTGTGAAATTTTGCTATAGGGAGCGCTATGCCGCGTTAATGTTGGCATTAGGTGTTTTTGTACTGTCCGGGGCGATGATGGCTACCGGACGGGTGGGGTTTGAATTTTTTCCCAACGTAGAAAATAACACGACATTTGCCAATTTTGGTTTCAGTCCAGGCAGTTCGCGTGAAAAAACAATTGATATGCTGGCGGAATTAGAGCGTGCTGCACGTCAGGCAGAGAGTGAGCTTACAGCCGGCAAAGGCGGATTAATTTCAATTGCCGTTAGCACTATTGGTCAGGTAGAGGGCAGGCAGGATGCGTTGCGGGTTACGGGAGATAACCTGGGAGGATTGACCATTGAGCTGGTAGGCGGCGAAAAGCGTAAAGTGCGAACACCGCAGTTTATCAATGCCTGGCAGCAAGCCATTAAACCATTACCCGGTTTGGAGCGTCTGACGATCACGGAACGCAAAGATGGTGGGCCGCCGGGCAAAGCTATTGATATTCGCTTGTTCGGTGCTGATTTAAAAACGCTAAAAGCTGCTGCTACCGAGGCCCGTTTGCAATTAGAAAAACTACCCGGCGTATTGGCGCTGGAAGATAATCTGCCGTGGGGCAAAGAAGAAATTATTATAGAATTGACTCCGCAGGGTCGGGCGATGGGTTTCACTACACAGTCGGTAGCAGGGCAAATTCGCAATGCCTATGAAGGTGCGATAGCGAAACGCTTTAGTCAGGACCAGGAAGAAATAATCGTCAGAGTAAAACACCCTGAGCACAGCAAGGACAGTGTGAACTTGCGGGACCTTTATTTAGTACCTGCAGAGGGTTTAAGCCGAGTTCCACTTAGTGAAGTGGTTAGTTTTAATCAAACAGTCGGCTTTTCGCAGATACTACGCGAAGACGGTTTAAGACAGGTTTCTGTAGAAGGCGAAATAGATCCACATGTCACCACCCCTGGCGCTGTGCTAAAAGCATTTGGCGCGACTATTGAGCCTGATATCAGAAAAAAATACGGTGTACAGTTTGCGCTGAAAGGTAAAGCCGATGAACAACAAGAGGCTGCTGCCGGGGTTAAAGTCGGTGGGTTATTGGCGTTTGCTTCTATCTATATTATTTTGGCTTGGGTGTTAACCAGCTATAGTCGGCCTCTGGTAGTAATGTCAATTATTCCCTTCGGTTTAATAGGCGCAATATTGGGTCATTGGGTAATGGGCTTCAATATGAGCATGTTTAGTATTATTGGCTTGTTAGGTTTAGCGGGAATAGTAGTCAATGATTCTATTATCGTGGTCACTACGGTTAAACAAAAAGAAGAAGAAGGCGCTGATTTATATCAGGCAATTATCGAAAGCACCAGAGAACGTCTGCGCCCGGTTATTCTCACAACGTTAACCACAATAGGTGGTTTACTTCCAATTCTGGCTGAGACCTCAAAACAGGCTTTGCTCATCCAACCCTTGGCAATAACGATGGTATTTGGCCTGCTGGTATCGACAACATTAGTGTTGGGTTTTGTGCCCGCATTGCTGGGCATTATTGAGGATATAAAAGGCAAAAAAACAGCAGATGCAGACAATGTAAATTCAGAGCCCATAAGCGTTTAAATAGGCCGTCGATCAGCGGGGCTGATAACAGCGTTACCGCCACGATTTAGCACATGGGTATAAATTTGTGTTGTTTTAACATCGGTGTGGCCTAGCAATTCTTGTATGGTGCGAATATCGTAACCACTTTCTAATAATTGAGTTGCGAACGTGTGTCGGAAAGTATGACAAGATATTTTTTTACCAATTTGGGTTTTGCGGACAGCTTTACGTAG
Organism: Oceanicoccus sp. KOV_DT_Chl; assembly: GCF_900120175.1. Lineage (NCBI taxonomy): Bacteria > Pseudomonadati > Pseudomonadota > Gammaproteobacteria > Cellvibrionales > Spongiibacteraceae > Oceanicoccus > Oceanicoccus sp. KOV_DT_Chl. The sequence goes on along the minus strand of NZ_FQLF01000002.1, from coordinate 1,767,084 downwards.
TTGTTTTTCCAGTGCAGATGGGTGCAAGTGGTGCCGGCGTTCAATTTTGCTCCGCGGATCAATACCGCGCCGTTCAGCACTGAAAATAAACTTCCAATGCAAGCTGCTGGCTTCATATGGGTATTTGCGAGAGAGTGCGTAGGGCATTTCTACAGTACCAAAGCCTTCGGCGATATCTAATTTATGCAAATACTCTGTCCGCTGTATTGCTTCACGCAGTACAGCAATAGTACTGGTGGGGAGAACAGTAATGCGATCTTTATTCCCTTTGCCGGCTCTAACGATAATACTGTGGCGTTGAAAATCGATGTCTTTAATACGCAGACGTAGAATTTCCATTTTTCTTAAACCGGCACCCCAAGCCAATTCGACCATCGTCCGATAAGGTTGAGGTAACTGTTGAATGATAGTTTCAGCTTCGAGCTGGGTAAGCACAACCGGAAGTCGCCGTTGCTCCTGTGCACGAACCGCATCAATATTTTTGAGTTCTTTTTTTAGTACATGGCGAAATAAAAACAACAAAGCATTAAAAGCAATATTTTGAGTACTGGGAGAAACTTGTCGGTTTACAGCCAGATACGTCAAAAACTGAACGACATGCTCAGATTTTATTTCAGTATCAGATTGATAGCCATAATGTTTAATAAAATACCGAATCCAGTGGCAGTACGTTTTCTCGGTAGCATACGCTTTTTGTTGTAGCCGCAGTGTGTCACGCACCCTGCGCATAAAAGGGCTTTTTTTCATAGCTCAATCCTTGACCTGTGTTTTTATACAGTATAACTAAAAATCAGAAAAAGCCTACCCCTTTCTCTAGAAGTCGGATTATAAGTGCTCAACTTATTTTTTCCTTTCAAATCAGAAGCTTAAAATTAGGTGTTGGGAGATTTTTGGCATCTTATACCGACTCGTCTCGTATAAGTGCATATAGCCCATTTAATTAGGACGCGTCGGTTGAATTAATTGCAATTGCGGGTATTATGCTTTCACAATAAAAATCAAAAGCTTAGGGATGAAATCTTAATGCCGATGGAAAGACTTATACTGACCAGTCAGCAATTGTCTCTGTTTTTACCACTTATACCGACCAGTCTGTATAAAAATACTTATACCGACCGGTCGATATAATAAGCGTTAGGAGCCAATCATAATGAAGTGTATTTGTTCAAAGTTATTCATATTGGTGGCACTATTTCTTAGTGGGTGTACCATCGTCACTTATGAGTTACGAGATGAGCTTCCTGAAAATAGCAGTGTAGCTCCCTGCGAAATTACCTTTACCCTTGATCTTCAAAGTGGCTCTCATACCAATTCCTTTGGTGAAAATCCGCATCAAGTTGAAGCATTGAAGAAAATTCGCCAAGGCTACATTACTTCTACCGAAAAAACGTTAAGTGAACTTGGGTGTATTTCCAACCAAGTATCAAACATCGCTGAAGCAAACTTATCCGTTAATGTCTCCCGTCAATTGCAACTGAGTGCGCTTCCACAAGAATGGCTTACTGGTTTGTCGCTTGGGCTAATCCCTAGTTGGGGTACAAAGGAAGGTCAATATGTTTTCACCTTCACTAATAATGAGAATGGCCAAACATATAGCTACAAAATTGACCAAAATAATTATAATCACATTGTATTATTTCCGGTATTTTGGGTTACATTCTTTACTGCCGATGAACAAAAGGCTTATAAAAGTGCGCTTACAAACTTTATCAAAAGCTCCTAACAATCATGTCAACCGGACAGCTTTTTGCTCCGGCCTTTTGCGCATTTCGCTTCGCTGCATTTTATCGCAAAAGCCCTCCACAAAAAACTGCCGGTTACATGGGCGTTAAGTGTCAGTCATGCATCTACCATATTTGATAGTTATTAATATTTTAAACGCCTATTGTTTCTGGTTAATGTGGGGCGGTTTCTATATAGAGTGCAACTTCAATGTTTTCTATCAAATGTTAGTGTGGAGCTCATTACCAATTGTTTTGGCAGTTGGCTTGTACTTAATAAGGAGCTCTCCACTAGCCATGAAGCTGATAAACTTTGAACAATTGGCTCAAGGTACAAGCAAAGAACGTGCGTCATATCTCGGCGCATTAATTGGCACATATGCACTTAGCTCAACATCAATAATTGTTGCTGCTGTTGTATTCGCCATTAACGGCAGCATTGATATTTGGGCAATGGGTGCAAACACTTAACAAAACGTGCAATGATCGCCCTTCGGGCTGGACCGCTAAAAGCGCTGTTTCACAGCAACGCGGCCCATTCACTCGGCGTTATACGTTGCCATGCTTCTGAGCAAGGATACATAAATGGACACAGTGGCTGGCGGATGTTTATGTGGCTATATTCGTTACGAGTGTGATGGCGAGCCATTAACATCAGTAAAGTGTCATTGTAGAGATTGCCAAAAAGCGCATAGCGCACCCTATGCGGCCCTGGCCTGCATGCCTCCCAATAGTATTAAGCTAGTTAAAGGCAGCCCAGCTAAGCACAGTGACATCGCTGATAGCGGTAGCGGAAACTTTAAGGAGTTTTGCCCTAAATGTGGCACTCACCTATTTAGTGGCGGCGCTGATTTCCCTGAGTTCCGCACTATAAAATTAGCGACACTGGATAGTCCTGATACGTATCCACCTGTGGCTCATGTTTGGGCCAAAAGTGCTGTTAGCTGGGCAGGTATAGATGACGGGCTTCCAATTTTTAGTGAGCAGCCTGAGATGAGCGAGGTTGAGGAGTTATGGCGGAATCGAACTCTAAAAAACGTATAACAAGGCGTGGCAGGCGCGACAGCCTTACCGGCTGCCGCTGCACTAGGCGTTATGGCTCTTGAATTATGAGTGAACTAAAAGAGTTTGAAGGTAGAAAATACGAAATATTGTTCGGTACCGACGTACAAAACGATTCTGTGTACCTAGAATTATCTGATCGTACATCCGAGCCTTATGAGGTGATCGCCAAGGCCACTCATTACGATGAAGTCGGCAAGGTTGTCTTTGACTGCCACAAGGAAGAAATACCGATGCAATTGATTAAGTGGTTTATGGGCGAGATTGAAAAGGAAAATTGGCCAATTTAATGCGTAAAAGTCCAAGCCATAACAAGCACAGTCTGTCGGACGTCAAAACCTCCGCTCCTTCGTCGCTACGGCTTTGCCGCCGCAGCTGTGGGCGTTACATTCCATGACAAGCATCGAGAAAATATTCATAGTTTTACTTACATCAACCATGATTGGTTGTGTAACTCCATTGCCTCTGGAAGAAGAGCCGTCATGGGTGCTCACCAACGATGACGGCGCAGAACTATTGGTATTTCGTGAGTCCGGAAGCCATACAAAATTTGCCCCATTATATTTTGGGTCAGAAACGGTATTCACACATAGGCTCAACGAAAATGAGTATTTCCAATTAGCAGTCCGGCCTGGCGAGCATAAGTTTAGAGTCGGCGGCAATGGTGCTGAACCAGCAGAAATTGCTGTAGTACTAGAGAGTGGTACTACTACATGCGTGAGGCTTGGCACTAGGGCGGACGCATGGGTTTCATTAATAGAAATCCCATATAATTCTGCTATTGAGGCTTATGCTTTAGCCGTTATAAGCTGCCCGTCAAAAGTAGAATTAGGCACACTAAGGAAAGTCAGTGGCAAAGAAATGTAACAAAACGTGCAATGATCGCCTGCGGCTGGACGCGCAAAACCCCGCGCGCCCATTCACTTGGCGTTATATTTCACCGAAGTTCAGCACATTGAAAGGAATCATATGAATACGACATACCATAAAGTAGCCATAATATTGGTTTTAATAATGGCGTTAATACAGGGATTTTATGCCATTTTCTCGTACATAGATCCATCAGCATTCGCAATCGTCAGAGGCACTGAGCTGTTTTCTCCAATGGATTCGGATTGGGTGAAAATATATGGGTCACGAACATTATTTATTACTTTCGTTCTTGGCTATTTGTTGTGTGTTCGTAACTACTCAGTATTAATGTGGTGCGCATTATTTGGTATGGTGATGCCAATTACAGATGGTTTTCTTGCCTATGAATCGCAGGCGCCATTAAAGGTTGTGTTTAAGCATATAGCTACATTGGTATTTTTAATGGTTACGTTTCTTGTGTTAAAAGTAGCCATAAGTAAAAAAATATAACAAAGCTATCAAAAATCGTTCCGGCCAAAAAACGGCCTCCACTGGACGCGCTAACGCGCGCCTTTGCTTGCGGCGTTAAGGCTACGTAGGAAAAATTCAGTGTCGTTAAATGCAGCAAAGAAAGAGTTGGCGGCTGCCAAAAGAGCCCTATCAAGCATGAGGGGCGCCACATCCTTTGAAGTTTTTGAAGAGGAGTGGCGAGATCTTTTGAATTGCCTTGAAAAACTATGGAATAAAGTGGAAAGAGGTTGTCAGTATGATAAAAATCGCTTTCAACCATGGCAAGGTAGGTTCTCAAACTTGCGTAAAAAAGATATGCTTCTTCGGTATCTAAAACAAGCAAGAGATGCAGACAACCACTCAATACAAGAAGTTGCAGAGGTAAAGCCTGGTCGTAGAACAATGAATTTTGCAAATCCAGGTAATGGCTATATTGAGCACATGGAAATTCGAAATGGACAGGTGGTTCAGTACTCCGGCGACCCGATGATAGTTACTGATCATCCTCCTACCGTCGAAGCAGTAAAAGTAAAGAACTCTGGCAGTTGGTACAATCCTCCGGCCTCCCATATGGGTAACCCCGTAGAATCAAAGCATCCGGTGTTGCTTGGAGAGTTGGCTATAAAGTTTTATGAGAAGTTCCTGAATGAGGCTGATGAAGAATTCCACAATAAGCCTTAACAAGGTGCTGCTAGGGACAAACCTACGCTACGGTTTGCCCCAGAGCACGGCGTATGCGCTCAGTCAGTAGTGATACCGTAGCTGAGCTATAAGAAGGGAGTCTTGATGAATCTTATAAACCATCCGATGTTCGTCATTAATCCGTCGAGACCAATATCCAGAAAGGGCATGCTTCAATGGCTCTGGCTTTCCTATTCCCTCGAAAGGCTCTCTCTGAATATCTTTGATAAGAGAATTAATACGCTTAAGCATCTTCTTATCTGTCTTTTGCCAGTATAGGTAATCTTCCCATGCCTTTTCTGCAAAGATTAATTTCACTCAATCAATTCCTTTTCCAGTCCTTTGCCACCCTCAAGTTCTGCAATCGACTCAATCAGTCGTCGTGTATTCTTTGGGCTCCGAAGCAAGTAGGCAGTTTCTTCCAAGGCCTGGTAGTCGTCCATAGACATCATTACCACGGCACCTTCTCCCTTGCGGGTAATGGCTATAGGGGCATGGTCGTTGCAAACCTGCTCCATTGTTTTAGCAAGGTTGCTACGGGCGGAAGTATAGCTTATGCTGTCCATTATTCTGTACCTGTACGTAAATGTGTACGCATTGTAGCAGCGCATAACAATACGGTCAACGGTCGCCAGCTAGCTGGACAGCTTTAAGCGTGGCTTTGCCACAAAGCTGCCCGTTACCTCAGCGTTAAGTTTTCCCCAGAGATCTGAGCAATGACTAAAGAGTTCAAATTAAAGCCAGAAGAATTTAAGGATATAGCTGTAGGTTACGGCGGATGTATTGCTACAGATATGATTACGGTGCATGGTAAGAAAGTCGGCTATATGTACCGCGAAGAGCCCAGCAATGAAATGGATAGCGGCTGGTGTATTATGTGGGGTAAACAAGTTATGCAGCGTCACAGTGTTGGTATGTCGTACCTAAGATTCTAACAGTTCGCTGTAGTATGTCCCTGCGTTTTGCGCTATGAGTCACACCCCTTGGAATGATTTATGTTTGTAGTAATTCTAAAAGCAACAGTTGCCGATCTTGATCAGGACTATATGGAAGCACTGGAACAAATGAAAAAGCTAGCCTTCGAGGAATATGGCTGTCTTGAGTTCACCGCAATGATGGACGGAAATAAACGAATGGCGCTCTCCTACTGGGAGTCTGAAGAACAAATCCGCAAGTGGAAAGAAAATAGCGAGCATTTGAATACGCAAAAAATAGCCAAACAGAGATGGTACCAGTCTTATTCAGTCCAGATAGCACAGATTACCCGTGAGTATAGTTTCAACACTTAACACTTAGTTAACGTTGGTGCTCGAGCTGATCAACACACGATGAATAAAAAAATAAAAATTTTAATAACTCGTTTACTATTGTCGGGCCTTATTATCGGCGGTTACTCAATGCTGTTAAGTGCTGAGCAGTTCACCCGTTCAGCATTAATAATCCAGCAAGCTAAAAATGACTGTGCCCGTTTTGAGAAGGGTAAATTCAGTGCGGCGGTGGATGCAATCGCTTTACATGATTTAACGGGTGATGGTCGGCCTGAAGAGATCGTCGATGCATCCCGGTTTGCTTGCTCATCAGCAACGTCTATGTGGGGTGGCAGCGGTGGGACAGTGTTATGGGTGGTGGTTGAAGGTGAAGCCTATGAGTTCCTGGCACACAAGTGGCGGGTGGTAGATGTGGATGGTCAGAATGTGCTGTTACTTGCTGTACATTCATCAGAATGCGGCGATACCATTGGACCATGCTATCGCTCGTTGGTTTGGAGTAATGGATTTAGAACCCCGCGTTGATAATATTAAGTGTCAGCCCTGTTATTATTTGGATGAATGCTAAATCATAAACATTGGAGCTACTATGAAAGGTCTATGTCTTTGTGAGTCGGTAACAATTGAAGCAAATGCTGTCAGTGATTTTGAAGCTTGCCATTGCAGTATGTGCCGGCGTTGGGGGGAGGTCCTTTTCTGGCTGTACATTGTGATTCAAGTGTGTCCATTTCTGGCAATGAATTTGTCAAGGTTTTTAATTCTTCTGATTGGGCAGAGCGAGGGTTTTGCAGCAATTGCGGAACGCACTTGTATTACCACTTAAAACCTACAGATGAGTATATTATTCCAGTGGGATTGTTTCAGGCCGAGTCTGATTTTAATTTTAAGCAGCAGATATTTATTGACCAGAAACCTGGGTTCTATGAGTTTTCAAATTTGACAGAAAATTTAACGGAACAACAGGTGTTTGAAAAATTTGGCGCATGACTATCCATGCTCGATTAAAGTAAATACCCCTGTTTACTTAGGTGAACCTTTGATCGCCAGCCTTTTATTGAATATCTACAATGGTAAAATCTTGTAACTGCCCATGACTATTTAGTTGAATCTCCCCGTCGATATTTTTGCCCAGTAACGCTAGGGCTAAAGGCGCGGTACGGGTAATTAAGTGGATGGTTTTGTGGTTGTGGGTCAGTAACAAGCCGCCAGCCGCTGGGCCGAGAAAAACCTGTTGTATTTTGCCCGTGTTATTATTTTCCACACTGACCAGCGCGCCTAGAGCAATAGTCGACTGCTGATTAAACTCAGCTGGCTGGAACTGTTGATAGCTTAGAATAGCTTGTTGTAGTTCAGCAATACGCATGGATTGGCCATGGGCCAGATAAGCAGCCTCTACTGCCAGCGTGTCGTATTTATTTTCCGCTACGTTTTCATTATCCGTCGCGCTGGCATGCGCTTGTTGGCTGGCGGCGATTGCGGTGTTTAGCTCGCTTTGTAGTTGCTGAATGATTTGTGAGACCAGATAATGCATTGTGGTTGTTTTATCTAAATAGATATAAGTGTAAGGCTTAATAATAGGAACATTATGCGCCCGGCTGATTCGGTGATTGTACTTGATTTTGAAACTACGGGTTTATCCCCGGATGGTGGTGATCGCGCTATCGAGATTGGTGCTGTGCGACTGGAAAATGGGTTGGCGGTTGAGCGGTTTCAGGAGTTGATGTACCCGGGCAAAAAAGTCAGCAGTTTCATCGCTGATTATACCGGCATCACCAATAGTATGTTGGCAAAGGCGGCCCCTTGTGAAGAGGTGATGGATCGGTTTGCCGATTTTATTGGGGGCAGTAATTTAGTGGCGCATAACGCCTCTTTTGATAAGCGCTTTTTGGATAGTGAGTTGGCAAGAATTGATCGCAGTTATAGTGGGCTGTTTTCTTGTTCGCTGCTGGCGGCAAGACGAATTTTTCAGCAGGCGCCCAATCATCAACTGGGTACGTTGGTAAAATATGTCAATATCCCTAGCGAGGGTGATTTTCACCGCGCCTTATTTGACGCGGAGATGACGGCTAAAGTTTGGATGGCTATGCTGGAGTTGTTACAGCAGCGTTATCAATTGCTGGATATTGGTTTTGAATTAATACAACAATTAAATAAAACCCCTAAAGCGCAGGTTAATAAATTTTTGCAGGGTAGAGTTTAAGACTTATTTTTGAATCGCCCGGGTCCGTCCCCGGTCATCAATAGCAACAAACACAAATTGACCCTCGGTGACTTTAACCGGCTCGAAATTATTGCGGTCAGTAATCCATACCTCCACACTGATGCGGATTGAGCTGCGACCAACATCAATAATATTGGTGTAGCAGCTGACAATGGCGCCAACATGCACTGCGGTCAAAAATTTCATTTTGTCGATAGCCACTGTCGACACCCGGCCGCGAGCAAGTTTAACTGCGGCCACGCCTGCCGCGGAATCCATTTGCGAGACTAACCAGCCAGCAAAAATATCACCGCGAGGGTTGGTGTTTACGGGCATTGCTACCGTCTGGATGGAGAGCTCACCACTGGGTGAGGGCGCGCGGTTGATGGTAGAGACGCTCATTTATTAATCGCTCTGGTTTTACCATCGTCATCAATAGCCACGAAGACGAATTCACCTTCGGTGACTTTGGTGGGTTCCAGGGTGATTTTGTGTTTGATCCACACTTCAACATTAATGGTGATTGAGCTTCGGCCGACGTCTAACACTTCAGCGTAACAGCTAACAACAGCGCCGACATGTACCGGGGTGAGGAAAACCATACCATTGATAGCCACTGTGGCAATACGGCCTCGGGCGGTGCCCAGTGCTGCAATGGCGGCAGCCAGATCCATCTGTGACACTAACCAGCCGCCAAAAATATCACCATTGGCGTTGGTATCAGCGGGCATGGCAAGGGTTTGTAAGGCGAGCTCACCATTGGGGGTGGGGGCGTCGTCGTTTAAATCATCGTCACTCATTGGGGGTCCTGAACGTGGTTGGCTCGAGTTGGTTGAGCCGGTAAAAAGAACGGCTACTGTACCGCTAATTGCTGTATTTGCAATGGCTGCATCTTGCATACCCGGCTTTATTGCTATTTTGGGTCAAAGCGCACAGCGCTGGTTTAATCGAACTATTTTAGCAATGCCGGTAATCCGGTTACCAGTGAAGGCCATTGCGCAATCATTAGTAGTAGCGCCAGCTGGATTAAAACAAAAGGAATTACGCCACGGTAAATATCGCTGGTCTTGATAGAGGCTGGTGCAACACCGCGCAAATAAAACAGCGCAAAGCCAAAGGGCGGTGTGAGGAAGGAGGTTTGCAGATTAATTGCAATCATGATGCCTAGCCAAATTGGGTCGACCCCCATCATTAATAGGATCGGCCCAACGATGGGTACCACTACAAAAGTGATTTCAATAAAGTCGAGGATAAAGCCGAGCAGAAAGATAACCACCATGACGACGGCGGTGGCACCGATCACCCCGCCAGGCATTTGCTGAAACAGATGATGAATTAAATCGTCGCCACCAAACCCTCGAAACACCAGCGAAAATACCGCCGCACCAATTAAAATCATAAATACCATGCAGGTGACTTCAAGCGTGGATTGGCCGACTTCCCGCAATCGGGCAATGTTGAGTTCCCCTTTTGCCAGCGCTAGCAGCGTGGCGCCTAAGGCACCGACACCGGCAGCTTCTGTGGGCGTAGCGGCACCCACTAAAATGGAGCCCAGTACTGCTACTATTAAAAGCACCGGTGGGATTAAGCCGGAAAAAAGTTCACTGAGGCTAGGACGCTGCTGGTCATCAGCTACTGGGGCGGCGCTGGGGTTGATACGCACATAAACCAATAAATAGACAATGTATAAAGAGACCAACATTAGCCCGGGCACAATGGCGCCGATAAATAAGTCACCGACGGACACGGTTTTGGGATTGAAAATGCCCATATTGAGTTGGGCCTGCTGGTAGGCACTGGAGAGGATATCGCCCAGTAACACCAGCGCTATCGATGGTGGAATAATTTGTCCCAGAGTACCGGTGGCGCAGATGACGCCGGTGGCTAGTTTGGGGTTATAACCCCGACTCATCATCGAGGGCAGCGATAACAAACCCATGGTGACAACGGTGGCACCGACAATGCCTGTACTGGCGGCGAGAAGCATGCCGACGAGGACTACCGATATGGCTAAGCCGCCACGGAGTTGACCGAACATGGCCGCCATATTGCCCAATAATTGCTCGGCAACACGGGACTTTTCCAACATCACACCCATCATCACAAAGAGTGGCACGGCAATCAGCGTGGTGTTGCGGATAGTGCCAAATAAGCGATTAGGTAAGGCGCTGAGAAAGGAGGGATCAAAGTGGCCGCTGACAATACCGACGCCGGCAAAAATTAAGGCTGTGCCAGCCAAACTGAAGGCGACGGGGTAGCCCAGCATCAGCACCAGGCACACCGCCAGAAACATAACAAGAGGAATATATTCAACCATCGGTGTGACTAGCCTCATCTTTGCTGATCAGTACCATGGCACTGCGCAAGATTTCGGCTAGCGCTTGCAAGCCGAGATTGAAAGCCATCAGCGGAATAAGGGTTTTCAATAAAAAAATGGCCGGTATACCGCCAGGCTCGGTAGACACTTCACGAATGGCCCAGGATTGAATGACATAGTCCCAGCTGATGATAAAGATATAGGTACATAACGGCAGCAAGAAAATAATTCCCCCAAGACTGTTGATCCATGCTTTGGCTCTGGGGGAAAAATTACGATAGAAAATATCGACGCGCACGTGGCCATCAAGTTTTAAGGTATAGGCGGCACCTAACATAAAGATACTGCCGTGCAGGTAGGTGACGGATTCTTGCAGGGCGATGGTGCCTAGATCAAAACCATAGCGTAACACCACCACCAGGCACAGCAGCACCATCATGATCAGGCTCAGCCAAGCGAGCAGGCGACCACTGACATCGGTCAAGGTATCAATGCTGGTTTGGATAATATGTTGGTGCTTGGCTGGTGACATGAAATATGCAGCAGTAGTGTCATCTAATTATTGCCGGGCATTATAGCTGAGCGAAGCGGTCGGCGCATTAGTCGAATCAGGCCTTAGTCAGTGGCTGTTACTGGCCAGATTGGGCTGTGATCTGCTATGGTTAGCGGCTGTTTATAGAGTTAGGACGTCTGGTACAGGCTGATAGCTTAAATATATAACAAAAGTGACGTACATGGCTTAGGGATGTCAGCTGTAGATACTGTAAACGCCGGATGGCACAAACTATTGATTACATAAAAGACTATGATCTCAACTGCAAAAACAACCCTACAATCGTTGCTATTATTTTCCCTCGTTTTTCTCTCAGCCTGCGAAAGCAAATGGGAAAAAATGCCTGATGATGAATTAGCGGCAAAAAACTCTGACTGCTATGGCATGAATGATCCTGCTCCAGCGATGATTCAAGTGTGTAAAAATTATAAACGTGAATGTGAGCGTCGCCGGGCCCAGGGTGTTTATGTGTGCTAAGGGGCGTTAATCATGACGGAATCAACTAGCAAACCACTGTTGGGTGGCGAGACGACGGTGAGCCTTATCGCCGGCACTCACCCCAATGGTGAAATTATTATTGAAAAAATTCTAGCGCACCCGCAGCCAAAAAATAATAGTTTCCAGTTATTGAAATCGCCGATGTTTGTGCGCGGTATTGCCCGCGGGGATGTCATTCAGCCGCTAGAAAATACTCAGGGCGCCTTCAAAGTATTACAGCATGGCGGCAATCTCTGCGTGCGTGTTTTCAGTAAAAATTCTTTTGCCACTCCGGCGCTGGAGGCGATTGAACAAGGCTTAAGCTCCGAGTTTGAAAAACTGGGTGGCGATGTGGATATCCGGGATGATAAAGCGTTAGTGTTTAGTATTCATGTCAGCTGCGGTTTTAATGTTGTAGAAAAAATTCTGCAAGATACCTTAGGTGATCGTGATGATGTGGTGTGGTATTACGGTAATGTCTACGATCCGGAAACCGGTGAGCCGCTTGATTGGTGGCAGTCGTTATTAGCGCCGGAATAATAAATCAGTTCGAGTTGAATTTTTTATATTGAGAATTAACCATGCTTTTGGTGATTTCCCCAGCAAAAACGTTAGATTTTGAAACGCCTGCCAAAACTAAAGTGGCAACCACTCCTGATTTTTTGGAGCAGTCACAGCAGCTGATTAAACAACTGCAGGACTTGGCGCCCGCAGACATCTCAAGTTTAATGAGCATCAGCGAAAAATTGGGATTGTTAAATTTTGATCGGTTTCATAGCTGGCACACCCCATTTGATACTAAAAATGCCAAGCAGGCACTGTTAGCTTTTAAAGGTGATGTTTATACCGGTTTGGATGCTGAAAGTTTTACTGCGGCCGATTTTAAGTTTGCGCAAAAACATCTACGTATTTTATCAGGCTTATATGGCCTGTTGCGGCCGCTGGATTTAATTCAGCCTTATCGCTTGGAAATGGGCACAAAGTTTGCCAATCAGGGTGGGGCTAATTTGTATCAGTTTTGGGGTGAGCAGCTGACGCAGGCAGTAAATACCCAGCTGAAAAAAACCAAAAGTACGGTATTGGTTAACTTGGCCTCCAATGAATATTTTAAAGCGTTGCAAAGCAAAGGGATTGAGGCCGATATTGTTACGCCAGTTTTTAAAGATAAAAAAAATGGGCAATATAAAATCATTAGTTTCTATGCGAAAAAAGCTCGCGGCTTAATGAGTGCCTATGTCATAAAGCATCAGCTAACCAATGTTGAGGACTTAAAAAAGTTTGACGTTGAGGGCTATCGTTATAACGCTGCGATGTCTTCTACCAGCGATTGGGTCTTTAGCCGTGATGAACCCGCGTAATTCGCCGTATTGTAACCATTGAGTTGCGTACAAAAAGCTTTCAGCTAAGCTGAAACCATACCTACCTGTTAGAGGCCGCTATGGCAGCATTGAAGTTTTTAGTGGTCGATGACGCCACATTTATCCGCGAAATGTTAAAGAAGAACCTCCGGGATCATTTTCCTGGCAGTGAAATTCTTGATGCAGCCAGTGCTAAAAAAGCTATCCCCATTCTGAAAGCGAACCGGGTGGATTTAATTCTCTGTGACTGGGAAATGCCGGATATGACCGGTGAAGAGTTTTTACGTTGGGTGCGCGCTCAGGAAGCCTATGCCGAATTACCTTTTATTATGGTTACCAGCCGTGGCGAGCGTGACTTTATTGTGAAGGCGGCGCAGGCTGGTGTGAGTGATTATTTAGGCAAACCGTTTACCCCTGAAGGCCTGGTGGGCAAAGTCACCAAGGCGTTGGCAAAAGTGGGGAAAACAGTTAAACCGGCGGGTGTACCCAATGCCAATGATAATAGTTTGGGCGTATTAACCGGCGGTGCTGGTGCTGCGGTGAGTAAACCCAAAGCGGCAGCGGTGATGAATGATTCCGCCAGTGTGTTGACAGCCAGTGCCCCCGCCCGGCAAAACCTGCAGCAAAAAAACCCAAAAATAAGCCGCAAGCCAGAGGTCAGGCGTTGCTCACGTTTGCCGGATTCAATACCCAGTGTGTGATTAAAGATATTTCGTTACAGATGATGAGCGGTGCCATTAAGCGTGAGGACACACTGCCGACTATTCTGGAAACGGTGGTCATTAGTATTGTTCAAAACGACGGTGAAGATGTCGCGCGTTTAAATGGTTATGTGCACAGCATCCAGGCGGCTGAAAACCGCATTGATGCGGGGGTGTTGAAATTAACTGTGCGCTTTGTTGACGACGACCCGAAGAAGTTAGAGCATCTATCGCGTTATATAGCCAAGCTATAACGGTTGTTGCTGCATAGCCTTGTAATTGTTAGCGTGTGTTCATGACTAACGCTGGAGCGGTTTATGGATAGACCTTTTTCCCAAGCTTGTGAAAACAATAAAGCCGCAATTCTGGCTGTTTTGCAGCAGCATTTGGCGGCGGTGGATTTTGTTTTTGAAGTCGGTAGCGGCACCGGTCAGCACGCGGTGCATTTCTCCCAGGCGCTGCCGCATTTGCAGTGGCAGCCTGCTGATCAGCAAGAGTATATAGAAGGTATAAATGCCTGGTTGGAATGGGCAGCTGTCGAAAATATATTAACGCCACTGACTATTGATATCGAAAAGCCATGGCCAATTGCGGCTACGCCTGCAATTTTTTCAGCCAATACTCTCCATATAATGAGCTGGCCTGAAGTAGAAGTATTTTTTTCGCAGGTGGCACGAGTATTAACATCGCCGGGGGTGTTGTGCATCTACGGTCCTTTTAATTACGACGGTCACTATACCAGCGAGAGCAATGCGCGGTTTGATCAATGGTTAAAGCAACAGCATCCGCTCAGTGCTATTCGAAACTTTGAAGCAGTTCACACTTTAGCTATGAAAGCCGGTTTATCATTTGTCGAAGACTATGCCATGCCAGCCAATAATCGTTGCCTGATTTGGAACAAGGACTAACGAATCTACTATGCTCTCCAATCGCCCCAGTGAAAATCGTTTTCTTATTGTTGATAACTATCCGTTTGGCCGTGATGCCTTACGCCGTACTTTGTTGACAATGGGTGTGCAGCAGGTCGATATTGCGGTTAGCGCCAGTGCTGCTATTTCGATGTGCAGAAAAATGGATTACGATTTTGTGTTATCCGATTACGATTTGGGGGAGGGTAAAAATGGCCAGCAATTACTGGAAGAGTTACGCGGGCAAAAGCTGTTTAATAACGTTAGTGCCTTTGTCATTTTAACTGCCGAAACTACCCGCGATATTGTTTTAAATACGCTTGAGTTCCAACCAGATGATTATCTGGCCAAACCCTATAACCAAAACTTATTGATCCGCAGAGTGAAACGCTTGCTGCGATTCAAATCCAGTTTGCATGAGGTTTTTCAGTCAGTGGATGGGGGCAATTATCCGCTGGCAATTCAGGATTGTGAAAACTATCTTGAGGATAATGATGAGTTTCGTAGCAACGGCTTACGCATTCTGGCAGATCTTTATCAGAGTGTTGGTGAGCTGGAAAGTGCCTTAAACATATACGATACGGAATTAGTTGCTCGCGATAGCGACTGGGCACGTCTAGGACTGGCCAATGTATATATGCAGCAAGGGAAAATGCAGGAGGCTGAGGCGTTGTTTTTAGAGTTGATTAATATCAACTATATGTATATTGAAGCGTATGAAAATTTATCCAGTATTTATTTGCAACAGGAACAAATACAAAAGGCCGAAGATATTATGGCCAAGGCGATAATGGTGTCACCGTTATCGCTGCGCCGCCAGCAATTGTATGCGGGTATCTGTGAGAAGAACAATCATTTTGATAATGCGATCAACGGTTGGCGGAATATTATAAAAATTGCGCGTAATAGCAAATATGAAGCTGCGGACAATCATTTGAATTTAGCCCGTTGCTTGAGCGATTTTTGTGATCACCACAATAGTTACAATGATCCGGTAATCACCAAGGAGTTATTTGATAATTTTACTAAAATGCGTGCTAAATTCCATGTCTTTGGCGATGCGGAATTGCAAGCTTTGTTTATTGAAGGCCGCACCTATTATTTACAGGGTGATAAGTTAAATAGTAAACAACGAATGGATGAGGCGGAGAAAATATTTAATAAAAATCCGTCAGCATTCTCTGAAAGTAGCCAATTGGAATTCGCTAAATCTTTAAGCCAAACCGGTAATGATGAACAGGCTGGCATACTACTTCGTAAGTTAGCATCCAGCAGCGTTGACCCACAAATATTATCCAAGGCCGATAAAGTACTGGATGAGCCTGTCAGTAAAGATGGAAAAGATAAGATAATTAAGCTTAACCGCCAAGGAATCAAATATTTTAAAGCGGGAGAATATCAACAGGCAGTGGTAGCATTTCGTGAAGCGCAGACGTTTTTTACCAAGAATATTGAGTTAAACCTGAACCTGGTACAAGCTCTGGTTAAATTAATTAAAACAAATAAAAATGGCAGTGACCGTGAGCTTTGGTTGACTGAAGCCGAGCAGTGTTTGATCAATATCCGTAACATTCCGGCCAGCCATAAAAAATACAGTAATTATCAGCGGTTAAGTAAAGAGCTTGAAGGATTGGAGTCTGAGCAGGCGGCTTGATAGTGCTTATTGGTCTGCTTTTTTGAACGGTAGTAATGTTGTGGCTTGCTCAATATAATCGGCAGTCGCGGCATTGTCCCTGAGTAAAAAATCATCCACTGCAAGTCGAAAATCCGGATGGGCAATCCAGTGGTTGGAATAGGTGCGAACAGGAGTAAAGCCGCGTTGTATTTTATGCTCGCCCTGTGCACCAGGGTCGAAGCGCTGTAAGTGGTTGGCAATGCAGTACTCGATCCCCTGATAGTAGCAAGCTTCAAAGTGCAAAAATTCAAATTCACGGATACAGCCCCAGTAACGTCCATAGAGTGTTTTACTGTCGCGAAAATTAAGTGCGCCGGCAATGGCCTGGCCGCCTTTGTTGTTATCGTAGGCCAACACCAGCACCAGGTTTTCCGGAATAGTTTTTCCGATTAGCTCAAAAAATTCCTGATCCAAATAGCCGCCATGACCGCTGCGCTTGGCGTAAGTCATTTGATAAAAATAATAAAATCGCTGCCAGATATCGCTGGATATTTCATGGCCTTCAAACACTTCCAGCGTGAGATTTTGATCTGCTACCGCCATGCGCTCTTTTCTTAGGTTTTTTCGTTTGCGCGAACTAAAGGTAGCTAAAAAATCATCAAAGTCAGTAAAGCCTTGATTGAACCAGTGAAACTGAGCGCCGTGACGGGCGGCGAGGCCCTCCAGCTGAAATGCTTCACAAGCTGTTTGATCAGGGAATAATATATGAATAGATGAGACCCCGAGGGACTCGGCGTGTTGATAAATAGCGCTGATAACGGCTTCATTGACAATAGTCGCATCACAGTCTGCAGCGACACATAATCTGGGGCCGGTAGCCGGAGTAAAAGGAATTGCACTGAGAAGTTTTGGGTAATAGTCCAGGCCGTGGCGGCGATAAGCATCCGCCCAGGACCAGTCAAAAACAAATTCGCCGTAGGAGTGATATTTTAAATACAGCGGCATCACTGCGATCAATTTTTCTTTGCCAGCATTGCTTTGGTAGACCGTTACATGTTGCGGCTGCCAGCCAGTTTCTCGATTGGTCGCGCCGCTGGTTTCCAGCGCCAGCAGAAACTCATGGCGGGTAAAGGGATAGTCGATACCGGTGATAGCATTCCATTGCTCGCTGTCGATGAGGCTGACACTATCAATAAAACTGACGCGCATTATTTTTCCTTTGGATGTACTTGGCTCAGCTGGGTAGAAAATAATGCAATACAATGCCAATAAAAATAATTAATCCTGCCCAATGATTATTTAAAAAAGCTTTAAAGCATTGGTCACGCTCACGGCGGCGAATAAGTTGTTGCTGGTAAATAAATAATCCACTAGCGCCAATTAAACCACCATAATAGGCAAGGCCCAAATTAAACTGAGGACCGGCCAGCGCTAAAATAAAAATCACTGAGATTTGTAGCATGCCAGTAATGGCACGATCATCGTCACCAAATAAAATAGCCGTTGATTTGACGCCGATTTTAATATCATCATCTCTATCAACCATGGCATAAAAGGTATCATAGGCGACCGTCCATAGCACAACGGCAATATAGAGTAGCCACATGGCATTAGGGAGCGCATTTTGTTGAGCGGCAAATGCCATTGGAATACTCCAGGAAAAAGCGGCGCCTAATACGATTTGGGGAAAATGCGTATAACGCTTCATAAAGGGGTAGCAGGCCGCCAGTATCACCGCAATGAAGGACAGCAAGATGGTTTTGGTATTGGTAAATAACACCAGAATAAAAGCGAGTATGGCCAGAACGGCAGCAAATAGAAGTGCCTGTTTGGGGCTGATACGGCCGTTGGGGATAGGGCGATCGCGAGTGCGTTTGACATCGCCATCGATGTTGCGGTCGGCGTAATCATTAATCGCACAGCCGGCTGAACGCATCAAAAAAGTACCGGCAATAAAAATAAATAGCAGTTTTAAATCGGGCACGCCTTCAGCGGCAATCCAAAGAGCCCATAAGGCTGGCCACAGTAAAAGATAGACGCCAATGGGGCGGTCGAAGCGAATGAGGGCTAAGTAATCAGGTGCTTTATTGCGCAGCGTTGATATAAGGGTATTCATTGCTTGACGTGGTGTTGGTTTTAAAAAAAGAGTATATCAGAGGCCCAATAACATAGCTGTTAACAACAAGGTAATGGCGGACAGTGAGAACAATTCAAAACGGTCGAAACCATGGTGAGCTATAAAAAGTTGATAGTGATTATCGGCCAGTTGGCGACGATCCAGACGTTGCCGATTATCGTTTGATTGAAGTTGATGCTGGCGACGATCAGATCCTGAGCGTCTATTCCAGAAAAGTAGTGTGGCCATCTCCGTGCCTTATTTGTTGTTGGTTTTCCTCATATACTAACGTAAAGAGTTTAGAAGATCGGTAGACCGTTTGCCAAGTCGGTTGTTACAAAGCGCAGGTCGGTAAAAAGATTTCGCTTACCATAATCGGCTTGTCAGCCAGTTCAAACCGGCAGCGACGGCCCCACAAGGATTGAGCTTGTCGAAATTGAGCGGGCAATTGCTGGCTATTGCCGTCGATACTGGCAATTTGAAAGGGGCGGCGGCGCATGCTTGGATCGCTAAACAGCATGGCACCCAGTGAGCTGTCATTAAATTTACGTAATCGCCGTAACCGTCCCGTGAGTGATGTGGCGGGAATAACGCTGCGGGCAAATACCCAGGCTTGACCGTGGCAGAGTAAGGCTACTTCCCTGATAATGGCGCGCTCACGGGGCCGCATATCCAATAAAATGGCCTCTGACAGCCGTGGTTGCTGCCATCGCTGGTTGAGCACTTGTACTTTGAAGTTGCCGTGACTGGCAGTAATCAGGCGTTTGGTGAGCGACCCCGAATCCAGCAGCCAGTTCTTTGCGGCGCTGGGTAATGGCTCAATAATACAGTGTTGAGAACTCCGCCAGTGGGCTTCACCGGGGTGGTATCTGAGAGGTTGAACAGCGTACAATAGCGGGCTTCCGGTGGCTTGAGATTTTTAGTGGCGTTTATTGAGCTCTGATGACTGATGCGCAGGACGGCAGAATGCGCGATATATCTGTGACTTGCAAGCCCTGCGCTTTACCGAATACATGCGCAGCAAAAAAAGATATTAATGAGGTAGGATTTTAATGAGTAAATGGGAATGTATTGTTTGTGGCTGGGTTTATGACGAAGCCAAAGGCGACCCTGATTCAGGCATTGCAGCAGGTACTAAATGGGACGATATTCCAGCAGATTGGTTGTGCCCTGATTGTGGTGTAGGTAAAGAAGATTTTGAAATGATCGAAATGGTGGAGCAGCCGACAGAAGTGCCGCACCACGAGGAAGAAGACACCACTGATCATGTCGTGGCGCCAGTGATAATCCTGGGTACAGGATTAGCCGGTTATGGTTTGGCGAAAGAGTTTCGCAAGCATGACGCTGAAACCCCATTGATTTTAATCACATCGGATGATGGACGCTCTTATTCCAAGCCGATGTTATCGACAGGCTATACCAAAAATACTGAAGCCAAAGATTTAGCGCAGGCTGACGCTGGCACTATGGCCCGCACGTTGAAAGCCAGTGTGTGGACAATGACTGAAGTGGCAGCAATCGATACGGATAATCAAATTATTAAAGTTGGTGATGCTGCGACCAGCATTCACTACAGCAAATTAGTGCTGACTCTGGGTGCCGAACCCATCAGGCCACCCATTGCTGGCGATGCACTGGATCATGTGTATTCCGTCAATGACCTGCTCGATTTTGATGACTTCCGCAAAGCGATGAAAAAAACCGGTGCCAAGAAAGTGTGTGTTATTGGTGGTGGTTTAATTGGTTGTGAATATACCAATGATTTATTGAATGGCGGCTTTGAGGTTGAAACAGTTGATCCCTTAGCGTATTGCTTACCGACTTTATTGCCAGAAGTTGCTGGCAAAGCAGTACAGCGTGCGCTGGAAGAAAAAGGGGCTACATTTCATTTTGGTCCGTTGGTCACTGAAGTGAATAAAGGTACTGATAGTGCTGTGCAGGTCACGTTGAATACCGGTGATACGATTGACGCAGATTTAGTTGTGTGTGCAGTCGGTGTAAGACCGCGAACGGAACTTGCAGCGAAGGCGGGTATCAAAGTCAACCGGGCATAGTGGCTAATCGTTTATTGGAAACATCGGCCAAAAATGTTTACACCTTGGGTGATTGTGCTGAAGTGGCTGGCCATGTACTGGTGTATGTTGCTCCATTAATGGCTGGCGCTCGTGCTTTAGGTAAAACCTTAGCGGGTGAGCCCACTGAAGTAAGCTATGCAGCTATGCCTGTTACCATTAAAACTCCAGCGTGTCCGGTGGTAGTAAATCCGGTACCCAGGGACGCAGAGGGTGAATGGACAATTCAACAAGACGGCAATAATGTCGTCGCTGAATTCCGTAGTGCGCAAGGTAATTTGATTGGTTTTGCCTTAACTGGCGAAGGCACCAAAGAAAAAATGCGTTTACAGAAAGAACTACCGCCAGTAATGGCGTAAGCAATAACCACTTACCTATTATGTTAGGCTGGGTGGGTTGATCAAATAAGCTCGACGTTTTTTCTTCGGGCTTTTTATAAAAATTTTCTTAGGCAATGACGTCTAAAAAAACTATTACAATTCTAAGAGGGAAACATTATGCGTAAGCCCGAGCTCGCAGCAGAAATTGCCGACAAAGCCGACATTCCATTAAACAAAGCCAATGATGTGTTATCTGCTATTTTGGATCAGATCACTAATGCGTTAAGCCGCAAAGAATCGGTTAGCTTGATAGGTTTTGGTACTTTTGAAAACCGTCATCGCAATGCCAGAGTAGGTAAAAACCCACGTACAGGAGAGGCTTTGCAAATAGCCGCTTCAAATACTGTAGGTTTTAAAGCTGGCAAAGCATTGAAAGAAGCTGTTAATCAGTAAAGTTTAATTGTATGGCTAGTGAAACGGATGATGTTTATGCATTATCCGTTTTTTTATGGGCGAATATTTATTTTTAACAACAACGTTTGGGTAACATAAAATGAACCGCAATAGCAGCGCTAGCAATAACCCAGCTCAGCAAACTATGGACTGGTTACAAGGTATTGTGATTGGTTTAAATCTATGCCCATTTGCTGCTGCGGTGGTGAATGAGCAGAGCTTGCATATTGAAGTGTGTGCAGCACAGACACATGAAGAGCAACTGGTGGCGGTGTTGAAACAATTGGATTTATTACAGCAACAGGATGAAGATTCCATTGCCACCAGTTTGTTGGTCTTCAGCCAAGGGCTGCAGGATTTTGATCAGTATTGGGGACTGGTAGAATTAGCCGAAGAGGTATTGACCGAGGTTGGTTTGGATGGCGTTATTCAAATAGCCAGCTTTCATCCTGATTATTGTTTTGAGGGTGTCGATGCTGATGACGTTAGTCACTATACCAATCGCTCACCTTATCCAATGCTACACTTTATTCGAGAGGCGCAGCTAAGTCGGGCGTTAGCAGGCTACCCGGACCCGGAAAAAATCCCGGAAAATAATATCAATCGATTACGGCAACTGGGCAAGCCTGCTTTATTGCAGTTATTGATGCAGACAGCTAAGCGGAGCTAAGCTAACTCAGGCTATCATTCATTTTTATTTAGCGTAGTATTAGGCCACGCTGCACGCTTATTGTTCACTCCTAATAACAAATGGAAAGGGTATGAAAAATCTCGCACTGCATTGGCAAATTCTGATCGCAATTCTTCTCGCCGGTATTGCTGGCACTGTTACTGGTCCCGAGGCTGAATTATTCGGGGTGTCCTTTTTAGCCATTTATCAATTTCTCGGTACTTTATTTCTTAATGCCTTAAAGATGATTATTGTACCCTTGGTCATGTCATCAATAATTACCGGTATCTCTGGCATCGGTAATAGTGAGCATTTGGGCCGGTTGGGCGGGAAAACGATTCTGTTTTATGCCACTACTAGCTTGTTGGCAATATTGGTCGGTTTGGCATTGGTCAATATCACCCAGCCAGGGCTGATTGAAGGTAAGCCTGCCGGTGAGCAGCTGAACCTTACTACCGATAAAAATGCACTGGCTGATGTGGTACAAAAAGTAGAGGGCAGAAGTGCTGGTGATATCAGTGGTATTTTTCTGCGCATGGTACCGACCAATGTAGTTGCTGCAGCGGTTAATGGCGAAATGCTGGGGCTTATCTTCTTTGCTATCGTGTTCGGTTTTTTTATGACTAAAATCGAAACCGGGAAAAGCCAATTAATAAAAGATTTTTGGCAATCCATTTTTGAAACCATGATGTTAATTACCATGTGGGTAATGAAATTTGCGCCCTATGGTGTATTTGGTTTAGTGGCAGGCACCGTGGCGGTAACCGGTTTTGCCGCGTTTAAACCGATGATTATTTTCTTTTTTACTGTGGCTTTCGGGTTAGCGTTTCATGCGTTTATTACTATGTCGGTGATACTGCGATTATCCGGAGTAAAGCCAGGCAGTTTTTTCAAATTAATGTCACCAGTAATGTTAACGGCTTTTTCTACGGCGTCGAGTTCTGCCACCTTGCCGTTGACCTTGGAGAAGGTTGAGCGCGAAGTCGGTGTGTCCAATCAAACCACCAGTTTTGTATTGCCACTGGGTGCTACGATTAATATGGACGGCACGGCTTTATACGAGTGTGTGGCGGCGATGTTTATTGCCCAAGCCTACGGTATTGATTTGAGTCTGGTGCAGCAATTCACCATCGTGCTGGTTGCCTTGCTGACCTCCATAGGGGTGGCGGGTATTCCAGCGGCCAGCTTGGTAGCGATCACTGTTATTTTGGGAGTGATTGGTCTGCCGCTGGAAGGTTTGGGTCTATTGCTGGTGACCGACCGGGTTTTGGATATGATGCGCACAGCGGTGAATGTGTACAGTGACTCCTGTGGGGCAGTAGTAATTGCTCGCTCCGAGGGTGAGCAAACCAATGTGGCGGCTGGTTGACGTTGATCAGTTTTGAGTTGAAAAAAAGAGCTGCTATTTAGCAGCTCTTTTTTTTGGCAGTTCCTTTTGTTGACGCAAGCCAAGAGCAAGTTTTTTGACACAGCGTCGACCGGATAGGAATGATGGCGCTGAGTGGCCGCCAAAATATTGTCTTTCGCGGCGGTTGAAAACGCCCTGCAATCACCATGTAAAATAAAAATTCCTCTTATAAAACAACTTCTTATATGGATGTTCTCGCTTTGTTTCTAAAGTTGGCCCGTCGCTTGCTATATCTCGTATAACCGGGGAAGAGTGCAGAAGCACCGCCACCACTAGCAGCGACAACATAATAAGTCGCAACCAACAAAGATTGGGGAAACATCATGCTAAGTCATCATATTGAGAATTTACAAAACAGCATCCTGTGGGCACAGCAACAGGATGATCTGGATGTGTTATGTCAGGCCCGTGATCATCTGACCCAGCTGATGAGCTTTGTCAGCGAATTACCCATGGTGGATCAGATTCAGGCCCAGCAAACCATTGAACAAGTGTTACCTATGGAATGGCCACTTTGGATGGAAGCTTGTCGCTATGAAGACGGCAACAGCACATCCGTTACCGAGTTTACTTTGCACTAACCTTCGAGAGTTAGCTCAGCATGTTGGGCGGGTAACCGCCCCTTTTTATTTCTGCTTTTTATCCGTCGCGATGAATGCGTTTTACCCATAATGACCAGATAAATACGGTCAAATTCAATACCCCGAATAGTACAAACGGACTGGTAGGTCCATAGTGTTTGAACAGCCATCCACCACCGCCACTGCCGACTAAAATACCCACCGCACCTGCAGTCCCAAAAAAACCAATGACAGCGCCGCGGCGTTGCTCCGGTGCTTGTTGACCGACCAAGGCCTGGCTGCTGACAAAGGCACTGATCTCGGCAATCCCCATTAAAAACATTAAGCCCCAGACCCAATTAGCGGTGGGATCGTCGACAAAATAGATGGCGAGGTAGACGACGGCTGCCATCCCGGAAGCCAGCGAGACTGCCGCTACTTTGCTGATTTTGTCGCTGATAATACCCATCAGGATGGCGCCGACTAGCGCACCAAATACGGTGGTGAACACTCTCGGTGCTGACAGCGTGCCCATCGCTTCACTGAAACTCATACCCAGTTCGCCGACGCCGTACTGCACAAACCACAGTCCCATAAACGCGCCGGTAACGGCTAAATCGCCGCGAGAAATAAAGGCAGCGCCGTAGGATAATCCGGTGGCAGGGTCACGGGCGGCTCGCAGGCCGTGCTTGAGCATGTCGGTGATTTTTTCGCTGGCGGCACTAGCCTGGATGCCAACAGTTTTAGCCAGCCCAAACCAACCGATAATGGCGCCCAGCAGTCCCAGTGAGCCGGCCGCTATAAATGCACCTTGCAGAGCTTGCACTTCGCTGTAGCCCTGATCGACTAACACTTTTGGTACAAAACCCAATAGCGGCGGAATGAAGGCGCCCAGTGTGGCCATTAAACCCTGAATGCCATTGGCGCGACCGCGGGTTTCATTGCGGGTGTAATCGGAGATCACTGTAATCATCATCCCCATCATCGCGGCACCACCGGCGGCGATAATCAGCCGGTACAGCACCAACTGTTCGATACTGCTGGCAAATGGGTAAATAGTGTAACCAAAGGCGATACACAACATACCGCAGACATAGATCAGGCGGCGGCCAATGCGGTCTGCAAAGACCCCGAACACCCCCATTAACGCGATATAGACCAACTCCTGCATAACTCGGAGGTTGCCGGTGATTAATCCCTGCTCTTCAAATGGGACTTCCAGTACCTGTAATAAGCCCGGTTCCAGCATTGCCAGTAAACCGGCATAGCCGGATGACACCAGCGCGATAAACATATAGGCGATTAAATTGTGGCGACGGACGCCGTCGCTCAGTGCTACACCGAGGAAGGTTGTGCGGGGTTGAGACATGGATACTCCAGAGTGCGGTGCCACATTATTGTTGTTAGAGCGCGCATGGTAACGGTTTCAGTGCTAGCTGTTAAGCAACGAAATAGTCTCGTTAGGTGCAAGATTATTTTCGTTAATAGGCTTATGATAGGGCGGCTACTCAGGAAGAGTGCTGTTACATTTTTCAGTAAAGGATTACAGCCTATGTTAATTCAGATTAAACCAAATGTTGCCGTACAGTGGTTCGCCACTGGCGATAGCGATTTCAATACCGTACACCAACTCTGCGATTGGATTTTCCCGGCTTCAGAGCGAGTTAGCCCTGATCCAGCAAACCCCCAGCAACACTATACCGCCGCTATTATTCAGTTTCAGAAAGTCATTGCCTGTGGTCAATTAACCGCAATAACGGCTGGTTCAGGACGCCGTTATTTGCAGTTATCAAAAATGGCGGTGGCGCGACCATTTATGTACTGCGGATATCGGGATATGTTATTGCGTGCGGTTATCGCCCGTGCGACGCAATTGCGGGCCGAGGGCATCCTGTTGAGCGCAAGACTGGAAGCGATTGAATTTTATCGCAGCCATGGCTTTGTGGAATTTGCTGGAACGTATCAGCATGCTATTTCCGGGGTGCAATACCAACAAATGATTTTGCTGATTGCGTGAGCAAGTAATAAAAAAGGGCTGAATAATCAGCCCTTGCTAGCATCAATGTCGATTTTAAGCTGCCATATTGGCAGCCATGAGGTTTAGCTCAGCGGAAGATTCCATCATTTTAGCAATGGCCTCCTCGGCTTTTTCGCGATCCAGGTGCAGCTCCTCGAATAGACTGTCAGCAATGGGTGTTAAGGCCGCGTCGCCAATGCCATGCGTGCGCAATAGGCGCATCGCTATAAAGAGTAGTTTCGCATACTGCTGATTGTCACCGTCATAGTTGGCTTCATTTTGAAATCGCAGCGCATCACATACTTCGTCAGGCATATTCCATAAACGCATTAACCAGCTCCCCAGTTGTTCCCGGGTAACGCCGATCAAGTGCCGTTCGATATGGCTGTGGTTGGAAAAGGGGTTTGCTTCCTGATAACGGCAAATATTAGCAAAATGGGGTGGAAATACTTCGGCTAAAATCAGGTAGCCAAAGTTATGCAGCAGACCGGATAAATAGGCCATGCCCATGGTGGGACGCTGTTTCGGCGGGATTGCGCCGACCAGAGCCTCCACCGCAGTGGCGGCATAGACTGCCTGTTCCCAATATGGGGTAAAGCCTTTGGCGGCTTCTTTGGGCAGTGCCATGGTTTTACCCAGTGCCAGGCCGAGTGACAGGTTGAGCACTAAATCAAAACCCAGTACACGGACAATGGCATCGTGTACCGATTTGATTTTTCCTGGTGCTGCGTAATAGGGGGAAGCCGCCCAGCTTACGACTTGAGCCGCTAGTGAGGGATCACTTTCCACAATATCCGTTAGATCTTTGATATCGGCATTGGGGTCAACCCGCAATTTGATAATCCGTTGCGCAGTGTCTGGCAGGGGGGGAATTCCAACGTTTCTTCCAGCCGCTGCTTGATCCGCAATTGGGTGAAGTTGGCGACAGCGGCAGTAATTTGGTCGGTATCGGCCGCGCTATCCAGTGAAGTTGTTTGCAGTTCAGCCTCTGTCACTGCGATATTAGCCACTAGTGCATCACCAATCAGCTGTTTAAATTGCGCGGCGCTGAGGCTGACAAAATGTTGTTCGTTACCGGTTTCCAGTGTTAATTCAGTGCATTCTAACAGGCGCTGGTCGATGACGATGTCCAGCCCTAGAGCTTTTGGCACATTGGTCAGTTGGCTGAGTTGAGCCGATGAACAAAGAGTTTGGACATCTTCCAGCGATGTGGCTTTGAGCTCGCGCTTGGTATGGGCTCGCAATGCGTCTACATCGAGGATACTTTCAGCGGGATAGATCGCTTGTAGTTTGCCCTGACTATCTTGCAGCACCGAGCTTCTGGCTGTGCCTTGAAGCTGGGCACTGGGATGCGCATCAATGACGTTGAATTCAATATCGTGCTGGGTTAATACCTGTTCAATGACAGCCGGGACTGACATGTAATGCTCCTTGATAGATTACTGCTGGTGCCAAAACCAAAAAAACACCGTATCCGGCTCAGCTCTATGGCTGTTCTGAGGGAGGTCTGGCGGTCTATTATTATAACGTGAGTACCAGTTTAGCTTACCGTGACGTAAGTGCTTAATTTCGAAAGCGTAATGTGCGCCAATTCGCAGAAAAGAAAACAAGGAACAGCGGCGTTACACTTGCGCATACTGTTCGCTGTCCGCCAGCCAGCGCTTAATTAGCGGATCAATCGCTTCGGGGTGTTGCCTCAGTAATTGCTCGGCAGTGGCTTGCACTTGCTCAAGCAAATGGCTATCACGTTCCAGATCGGCGATACGCAACTGCATTAAGCCGGTTTGCCGGGTACCGAGTAATTCACCGGGACCCCGTAACGCCAGATCTTTTTCGGCAATCACAAAGCCATCGCTGCTGGCGCGCATGGTTTGCAAGCGTTGTTTACCCAACTGTCCCAGTGGTGATTGATACATTAGCACGCAGTGGCTGGCGGTGCTGCCGCGCCCGACACGACCGCGCAACTGGTGCAATTGGGCGAGCCCCAGCCGCTCGGCATTTTCGATAATCATCAAACTGGCATTGGGCACATCGACGCCGACTTCAATCACCGTGGTGGCAACCAGTACATCCAGTTGATGGGTTTTAAAAGCCTCCATGACGGCAACTTTTTGATCCGCTTTCATGCGCCCGTGAATCAGGCCAACTTTTAAGTCCGGGAGTGCTGCGGTGAGTAATTCACAGCTGTCTTCTGCGGCTTGGGCAGCCAGCGTTTCTGACTCTTCAATTAAGGTGCAAACCCAATAGGCTTGCCGCTGCTCGCTGCAGGCACTGCGAATTCGCTCGATCACTTGCGCGCGACGGCCATTATCAATAACCACGGTGTTGATCGGGGTACGGCCCGGTGGTAATTCATCAATCACCGAGGTGTCGAGATCGGCATAGGCGCTCATGGCCAGCGTTCTGGGAATCGGGGTGGCAGTCATTATGAGCTGGTGGGGGTGCCCCACTTCCTGCCGCGCTTTTTCTTTTAATGCCAGGCGCTGGTGGACGCCAAAGCGGTGTTGCTCGTCGATAATCACCAGCCCTAGCTTGGCAAATTGCACCTCGTCCTGAAACAGCGCATGGGTACCAATGATCATCTGGGTTTGATGCTCGGCAATCGCTGTAAGTTGCTGGCTGCGCTGCTTACCTTTGACCTTACCGGTCAGCCAGCCCAAAGAAATCCCCAGTGGTTGTAGCCATTGGCAAAAATTATTGAAGTGCTGCTCAGCCAGAATCTCGGTAGGCGCCATGAGCGCGACTTGGTAGCCGCTGGCGAGAGCTTTGATGGCGGCCAGGGCGGCGACCACGGTCTTGCCGGAACCGACATCGCCCTGCACCAGCCGCAACATGGGTTTGCGCTGTTGCAAGTCGTTATTGATTTCCGTGACTACCCGTTGCTGGGCGGAGGTGAGGGTGAAACCCAGCTGCTCGATAAATTGTTGGCTCAGTTGATCACCATCGGTAAAGCTGGGCGCGCCTTGCTGCTGGGTTTGTTGTCGCAATTTTAACAAACTGAGGTTGTGCGCTAATAATTCTTCGAAAGCCAGCCGCTGCTGATAGGGGTGTTCGCCCTCTCGAAGTAGCTGGGTGGGAGCATCGGTTGGTGGTTGATGCAGGTAGAGCAACGCTTGTTCAAGCCGAATTTGCTGGCCATTAATTGTGGGAATATCCGGCAGCCACTCAATCAGGGTATTGGGCTGTAACAGCTGCAAGGCCTGTTGATTGAGTTTGCGCCAGCCTAGCTGACTCAGACCTTCGGTACTGGGGTAAATAGGGGTGAGTGATGTTTCAATGTTCAGCGGCTGGCCCGGGTCAACGGCTTGGTATTCCGGGTGATAAAACTCCAGACCACTGGCTCCGCGACGGGCTTCACCATAGCAGCGCAGTCTAGTGCCTTGCGTTAAATTTTGTTTCTGTGCTGCGGAAAAATGGAAAAATCGCAGCGTCACCGTGCCGGTACCATCCTGCAGTCGGCAAACCAGACTGCGGCGCCGTCCAAACACGATATCAGCGGCTTTAACGTCACCTTCGATCACGGCATCCATGCCGGGTTGCAGCGCGCCGATGGGGGTAATACGGGTGCGGTCCTGATAGCGTAGCGGTAAGTGAAACAAAAAGTCCTGTACGCTGCGGATGCTGAGGCTGGCCAGTTTCTCGGCCATTTTTGGACCTACACCTTTTAAGGTGGCGATGGCTACCCGATCCAAGGTCGGTGGTGTAGACATGCTCAGGCCTTTACCGCGCTGCCTAATTTACATTGGCGGATTGTTTGGCTTAACACATCCACCGCTTTATGGCGGGGAAAACTGGCGCGCCAAGCGAGTGCAACGGTGCGCTGGGGTGCATTGTTGGTAAAGGGCCGGGTCACCAGCGCGTTATTATCTGCCAGCTTGGCTGCGGAAGCGGGTAACACGGTGATACCCAAACCCGAGGCGACCATATATTTCAGCGTCTCCAGCGAACTGCCTTCGACTACCGATTGCAGAGTCTGGTTTCCTTGATGAATATTTTTACGTAAGCCGGGGCAGGCATCCAACACCTGATCGCGAAAACAATGACCTTCACCCAGTAACAGCACCTGCTCTTTTTCCAGTTGCCTGGGGTTGATGGTTTTGGATTTCGTCAACGGGTGGTCTTTGGCTAATAACACCACAAAGGGCTCCTCGTATAGCGCCTGAGTGACCACGTCGGGCTCGGCGAAGGGCAGGGCGATAACGATGACATCCAGTGTGCCCTGACGTAATTTTTCGCGCAGTACCGCCGTGTAATTCTCTTCGATATACAAAGGCATAGCAGGCGCATTTTTTTGTAGCTTGGGAACAAAATGCGGAAAAAGATAAGGTCCAATAGTGAAAATAGCGCCAATGGATAATTTGCTGCCCAAGGGATCTTTGCCGGCATTGGCCAGTTCATTAATTAGATGGCTCTGTTCAAGCACCACTTGTGCTTGCTTAATAATTTGCTCACCTAGCGGGGTGGCGCGTACTTGATTGCGGCTGCGCTCAAACAGTGCCACATTTAACTCGTCCTCAAGTTTTTTTATCGCTACGCTCAACGTAGGTTGGCTGACAAAACATTTTTCTGCGGCTTTGCCAAAATGTTGAGTCTGTTGCAGGGCGACAATATAGCGCAGCTCGGTTAAGGTCATGGTTAAGCCTTTTAATGACGTTAGACACAGAATTGCTAGATTAATATTTTCTATTGAACTCTGCCATTACTATTATTCTATTAATTGATGATAATGGTGCAGTCGTCAGGATAATGAAGGAATACACAGTGGCATTAAAAATATTAATAGTTGGGTGCGGTGATATTGGGACACCCTTGGGTCTACAGTTGGCGGCGGCGGGACATCAGGTGTGGGGCTTGCGTCGTTCATCGCTATTGCCGGCACCGCTAAAAACCATTAATGCGGATGTGACGGTAGCGGCAACGCTCTCCGTGTTGGCGGATTTATCTTTTGATTGCGTGGTGATGACCTTAACCCCGGCAGCGTTTAGTGATGCGGGCTATGAACAGGTGTTTAATCAGGGTTTATTAAATGTGTTGCAGCGATTGAAGCAACCGCTGCAAATCAAACGTTTGTTTTTTATTTCCAGCACCAGTGTCTATCACCAGAGTGATGGCCAGTGGGTCGATGAGTACAGCCCGGTGGAGCCTGTTAGCTTTTCTGGTAAGCGATTGCTGCAGGCCGAACAAAGCCTGGTGGCCAGTGGTATCGCTTTTTCAATTATTCGCTTCGCCGGTATTTATGGTCCGGGGCGACAGCGTTTGCTCGATCAGGTGATGTCTGGCCAAGGTAGTGCCAAAACACCGTCGCTGTATACCAACCGTATTCATCGCGATGATTGTGTGGGCTTCCTGGCGCATCTGGTTGGCAAAGTCGCGCAGGGGAAATCGGTAGAGCCTTGTTATATTGGGGTAGATAGTCAGCCAGTGACAATGTGGGAATTAAAGCGCTGGTTGGCTCAGCAACTGGGCGTTGACCCGGAGCGCTTAACGCAGGAAGAGAGCAGTCGTCGCAATAGCAAACGCTGTAGCAATAAACGCTTATTGGCGACCGGCTATCAATTACAGTATCCCGGTTACCAAAGCGGCTATACTGAATTGATTAAAGCGTATTTGAATTCAAATAAATGAAAGTTCATGGGCAGTTTGACGAATTATGTCCTGTTAATTTTTTGGCGTGCTATTAAGGAATCCGCGTAATGTTTATCCGACTTGCTACTTTTACTTTGTTGTTTTCACTGTTATTAACGAGTTTCTCGGTCAATGCCGCACAGCCAAGCAACCGCGACTTTAGCAAAATTATTGCCAGTGGCGAACTGCGAGTAGGTGTCTCTATTTTTCCACCCTGGGTGATGCGTGCTAAAGATGGTGAATTAATTGGTTCTGAAATTGATATGGCGCGACGACTGGCAGCGGATATGGGCTTGCGGCCTGAGTTAGGTTTATATGAATGGGAACAGTTGATACCCGCATTGGAAAAAGGCGATATTGATGTCATTGTTTCTGGGATGGGGATTAAACCCAGCCGCGCGTTGCGGGTTAATTTCAGCCGTCCTTATGGCGACGCCGGTATTGGTTTAGCGACCCATAGTGAAAAAACTGCCAACTTTAGTGGTTTGGATGACTTGAAACGCCCCAGTGTCAATATTGGCGTGATGGCAGAGACAGTATCCGAGTCTGTGGCTAAAAGAATGTTTTCCAAAGCGAGCTTAAAACAATACTCGAGCTTGAAAGAGCTGGAAGCGGCACTGGTCAAAGGCGATATACACGCGATGATTGCTGCTAATCCTTCGCCGCAGTTTTTGGCGTTAAAGCATCCCGGTAAAATTGATGTGCCGTTGCAAAAGCCGCTATTGAGTTTTAAAGAAGGGTTAGCAATTAATAAAGGTGATGCGGATTTTTTAAATTTTCTGGATGCTTGGGTAGTGTCTCGCAGCGCCGATGGCTGGATTACCAGTACCCGTCATTACTGGTTGGAGACGCTGGAGTGGCAGCAACAGGTACCGTGACATGAAGCGAATCGAAAAGCATCTATGGCTGCTGATACTGTTAAGCTGCGGGGTCTGTGCGCAACCGGGCATGGATGCGGATGACTTACTTGATGAGTCGGAATATCGCAGTGAGCTGGAAGAGATCGTGGTCGTCGGTACCGAGCCTGAGTGGCGGAAAGCCCCGACAAAAGAATGGCGGCCGGATAAATTCAAACTTAGCAGCAACAAGCAGGAGTTGAATCGCCAGTGGTTTCCGGAGTACACCAAGGAGGACCGGGATAATTACAACGGTGTGCGCAATAGAATGGGTGAAAAGGCCGAGATTAAAATATTTGAGTGGGAGTTTTGATAAAGGCCGGAATATCTGATTTTTTAGTGGACTGATTGATCACGAAATAACGGAATTGTGTAACCGGGGATAACCAGCAAAACTTTCCAGAATGCCTCCAGCTGGCAGTTCAGTATTCTCCTGAGCCGCCGCCTCTGCTACTAAACTTGCAAATCTTATAATCAGCTAGCACGCCTAAAATGGCGCTAAAAAGCAATAAACACCACGTTCCAGATCATGCTTTTGCTAAAAAAAGCCTTAATTAATTTATATCTATTTGAATTCAAAGGGTTTTTAGAAGCAGGCTAAAACCACATCCTGAACGACTAAATCTATCCAGATAGCTACAGTACATCGGTCCGCTAACTACTCCGCTTGCTTTGTCGGAAGTGGTTAGTCGAATCAAACAAATATAATGACCTAGGAGTTTAGTATGCCTTCCAATAATTGTTTACATAGCCTTAAACTTGCCGCAATACCGCTGGCGGTAGCTATCGCCAGCCATGCTGTAGCTGATGTTCCTGAATACACGCGTACAACAATCGATAGCAATTTGGCCGGAGCTGCATTTGTAATTGCCGGTAATGTGGCTGATAACCCACGACCCGAGATCATTGTCAGTGCATTTGGGGAATTTCAATTTGGCCCATATGGCCCTGTTTGGCCCGATGCCGGCAAAGTCGTCATGTACAAAAATGCTCAAAAAGGCAACAAGCCAAATGGCCAGATAGAAAACTGGAACGTAACAGAAATTGTTAGTGAAGAGGATGAAATCCGGGTACCTAACCGTCCCACGCTGGCTGATGTTAATGGTGATGGCAAACTGGATGTTATCGTTGCTGCCGGGTACTTTTTTGACACCTTTATTGGTAATGAGCTGGGTTCTATAACTTGGTGGGAGAACCGTGCAAACGGTAAGGAGTGGGTTCGTCATGATGTTGTTACTGAGAGCCCATTTTCGTATCACTCAGCGGTGTTTGAGGATGTGGATGGCGATGGCATTGAAGATATAGTTTCTGTTGGTGAAGATGCCGGTAATCCACAATCTGCTGATGATGATATTGTGGAATTGCAAATGTTTAAAGGTAATGGCGATGGCACTTTTCAGCCAGCGTACAAACTTGCTGATGGTGGTGGCGGTTTGATTGAAGCCTATGATGTTAATGGCGATGGCCGCATGGATATTGTTTCGCCTCAATATTTTGGTCCCGTTGCCGGTCAACCATTTGTACCGTCTTTTGCTCGTGATGCCAGTGTTGCTTCTTATGTATGGTTTGAAAATACCGAATTTAACGGTTTTCAACGGCACGCCATTGGTACCAATCAGGGCACGGGCTTTGCCATTGTGCCAGTGAGTAATCTTCGCGGTGATGGTGTTGTTCGTTGGGTTGCTACTAACCACACTAACGATACCATTCCTTTTCCCCCTTTTGCTCTGTATCCCGAACCCGCGGTATATGAATTTACGCCGGGTATAGATCCGACTCAGCCTTGGGAAGTGCGCCAACTCAGCACATCTGGATCATTTCCAGTGACTGGGGGCGTTGGTCAATCTGCACCAGGTACTGCCGCTGTTGCCGACTTGAATAGTGATGGCAAATTGGATATCGCTGTTTCTGGTGATGGTTCTCGCGCAGTTTATTGGTTAGAGCAGCAAGAAGATGGCAGTTTTGTGACGCACCAATTTCCAGATAGTACTGGCTATGGCCAAGCTGGGGGTCCGGTTACTATTGATTTGAATCGCAGCGGTAAAAAAGAAGTTATTTTTGGAAGTTTTGATCAAAATTCGGTTTCTATATGGGGCCGTTAATGTAAAGCTGATTTCAGGTTTACATTTGAGGAGCCGTGCAGCGATGCCGGCTCCTTTTTTATTTTACGTTAGTAATAATTCCCGAATTGTATTTCTTATTAGTAACTGATAGTTATCAATAAGTCGCAGATTATTGTCAATGTCAGTATTTCAATCACTGAGTTGCTGGCGATGGGAGGAAGGGGTTTGGCCAGTGAAGCGCTTAAACATGACATTAAACGAAGTTTTCGAATTAAACCCAGCAGCGAGCCCAATATCCAATAGTGGGGTATCTTGCTGTGACTTATCTGCAATTAACAGTTTGGCTTCTTCAACCCGCGCTTTGTTGATAAACTCTGAAAAATTACATTGATAGTAGTGGTTAATCACTTCAGAAAGACTGCGGCTGGCGACTCCCATATTAGCCGCGAGCTCTTTAACTGTTAGCTGGGGATTCAAAAAGGGTTTGTGCTCAGCCATATAGTTATTCAATTGTAACTCTAGTTGCTTTTGTTGTTGTGATGATGCCTGAGGGGATGAATGATTAAATGTTCTGGCTGCCAACGTTATCGCTTTTTCTTCCCCGTCAATAGCAGGAAGCAGCGTCGGACTGCGCATACTTTGATAAACCAAAAGAGAAAGGAAGATTGATAGAGCGACGATAAATACGGCATGCGAAAATAAATTTGTAGAGTAGTTATCGATGCCCATATAGCCGGTAAGAAAACGGATAAGTTCAAATACAATCAATAGGCTGTAGATATGTAAAACTCTCTGCAACCAACGTACACCCCTGGGACTGCCTGAGGAACGAGTGTTAGCTACATCGTCATTAAATTGCAATAACAGACGGTAGCTGGCGATCAAGTAGATAATACTGATTGGTCCGACCAGCACGCTAGTGTTGAAGTCCGGCATTTTTGGTAACAGGTCTGCAGACAAGCTAATTACAAAAGGGAGGGCATGAAGGAAAGATTTCCAGTGGTAAGAAAAATCCTGATAGAGCAGTTCCTTAATGGCTAAATAAACCAGCGGTGCGTAGATAAAGCGCAAAGTGTTTGATGATGAGTAGAGAATTGGCAAATCACTAAGGTCGCCGGTGAGACGAATCGCAGTGTGTATAGCTAAACAAAAAAAATAACAAGTCAGTGCGTAGTTTCTTTTTGTTGACAGCAAGTAGTTACCCAGCAGTAGACTGAGTAACACCATTAATGCCTGAAGTGCATTTGGCCAGCTTATTAACATCGTCGTTGATATTACAGCGCTAAAATAACTTCGATTTCGACATTAGCGGCTTTGGGTAAAGCGGCTACTTGTACGCAGGCCCTGGCCGGAAAGGGTTGTTGAAATACGCTGGCCATCACTTCATTGACGGCAGCAAAATCACTTAAGTCAGTTAGTGAAATATTGACTTTCGTCGCATCATCCAAACAGCCACCGGCAGCTTCAGCGATTGCCGCCAGATTGGCAAAAACCTGTTGGGTTTGAGCGGTAATATCCCCTTCGATCATTTCCATGGTTGCGGGGACTAAAGGAATTTGGCCAGAAATATATACTGTATTACCTGCTTTAACGGCTTGAGAATAAGGGCCGATAGCTTTCGGTGCTTTATTGGTTGAAATGATAGTTTTGTTGCTCACAATATTTTCCCACTATAGTTGTTTTTACATTTTAATTATTAGTGTTTAGCGCGAACGACTTTAAGTACTTCTTTAATGCCTCGTAATTGTTTCATAATGCGAGCCAGATGCACCCGTGAGTGTACGCCAATAACCACGTGCACAATATTCAAGTGTGGTCCTTCTTCATCAATACTAATTTTTTCTATGTTGGCATCGTAGCCATTGATGCGGGTGGCTAACACAGCAATGATGCCGCGACTTTTTTCTAATTCAATGCGTAGTTCTACCGAAAACTCGCCCTGCAAATCATCGTCCCAGCGTAGCGGTACCGAGCGTTCCGGGTTATTGCGAAAATCCAAACTGTTATGGCACCTATCAGTATGTACAACAATACCACGTTCGGAGCTAATGAAACCAACGATGGCATCGCCGGGAATGGGATAACAACAGCGCGCATAATTGACCCGGAAGCCTTCACTGCCACGAATCACTAAGGGTTGATGCTTGGAGCCTTCTGGATGAGTGATTTTACCGTCAGCATCGGTTTCGGCGAGTAACTGGTGAGCGGTAAGAAAAGAGACGCGATTTCCCAAACCAATTTCTTCTAACACCCGTTCAAAGGTTTGCACACCGGTGTTACTGAGTAGGCGTTCTTTCTGTTGTTCGCTAAGTTGTTCAATGCTGGTGTTTAAACCATGCAGGGCTTTTTCTAATAAGCGTCGGCCCAGAGCCACCGATTCGCTGCTGAGCTGATTTTTTAAATAGTGTCGGATATTGGTGCGGGCTTTACCACTGACGACAAAATTGAGCCAGGCAACATTGGGTTGAGCGCCAGAAGAAGTAATAATTTCTACCGTTTGACCGCTTTGTAATTTTTCTGACAGTGGCGCTAAGCGGCGATTAATACGACAAGCAACGCAGCGATTACCGACATCGGTATGCACAGCATAGGCAAAATCCACAGCAGTAGAACCCTGGGGTAATTCTAAAATTCTACCATTAGGAGTAAACACATAGACTTCATCCGGGAATAAATCGATTTTTACACTTTCGATAAATTCCAGGGAGTCGCCTGCCCGTTGCTGCATTTCCAGCAAGCCCTGCAACCATTGCCTGGCGCGGGTATGGCTACCATTTAAGGGCTGACCTTCATTGGTTTTATACAACCAATGTGCGGCGATACCGTGGTTGGCCATCTCTTCCATTTCAGTGGTGCGAATTTGAATTTCAATGGGTACGCCGTGCATACCTTTTAAAATAGTGTGCAGCGATTGATAGCCGTTGGATTTAGGGATGGCAATATAATCTTTGAACTGACCGGGCACCGGCTTGTAGAGGCTATGAATACAACCGAGCACGCGATAACACGTGTCGACATTATCGACCACAATGCGAAAGGCATAGATGTCCATAATATCGGCGAAAGCTTTTCGTTTGGTCCGCATTTTTTGATAAATGCTATACAGGTGTTTTTCTCTGCCGGAGACTACAGCAGGGTGGCCCTCGCGTTCCAGACAGGCTTCAATAGATTCTTTAATTTGTTCAATAATTTCACGGCGATTACCGCGGGCTGATTTTACTGCCGAACGAATTCGCGAGGAGCGCATGGGGTTGAGTGCGGCAAACCCAAGGTCTTCAAATTCCACCCGGATATTGTGCATGCCCAAGCGCTGCGCTATCGGTGCGTACATGTCCAAAGTTTCTTTGGCGATGCGTTGACGCTTTTCAGTTTTTAGTACGCGCAAGGTGCGCATATTGTGCAGGCGGTCTGCCAGTTTGACTAAAATAACGCGAATGTCTTTGGCCATCGCCAGCGCCATTTTTTGAAAATTATCGGCTTGTGCTTCGGCGCGGGTTTGGGATTCCATTTGGGTTAGTTTGCTGACCCCATCGACCAGATCGGCAACGGTTTCACCAAATTGCTTGCCCAATGCGGATTTGCTAATGCCGGTGTCTTCAATCACATCGTGCAACATGGCCGCCATCAAACTTTGATGGTCCATATGCATATCGGCCAAAATGCCGGCGACGGCTAGCGGGTGGGTGACATAGGGTTCG
The DNA here is from genome assembly GCF_900120175.1 of Oceanicoccus sp. KOV_DT_Chl. Lineage (NCBI taxonomy): Bacteria > Pseudomonadati > Pseudomonadota > Gammaproteobacteria > Cellvibrionales > Spongiibacteraceae > Oceanicoccus > Oceanicoccus sp. KOV_DT_Chl. Next base: position 1,728,963 of record NZ_FQLF01000002.1, on the reverse strand, counting down.
CCACTGCGGCGGCGCTGGCCTTCGTGGGCTTGCTCGGCGTAGTAATACGCACGCTTAATTTGATTAACCTGATCTTCAGAAAGATAGCTGTGCAGTGTGCTACCGAGGCTTTCGATAGAATCGACTTCTTTGTACATATCCTGGTGCTGAAAGAAGCTGTACTGCTGCATGGTGGTCGGCGCCTTAACCTAAAACGGTGGGTGGTAGAGGCTTAACTGTAGCATAGCCTGCCAGACAGTTGGGAGTACAACCGTCTGGCAAAATGCAGGATTTTTGAATGTGCTTGGAGTGAGCTTACAAAGAAGGAGAAAAATCCGCAGCGTCCATGACCGCATCCATATCCAGAATCATTTCTTCTGGATCTTCTTCTTTAGGATTCATGATTTCGGCAGGGGTAATCAGACTATCGGCGATTTCGCGCAAAGCGATAACCGTGGGCTTATCAGAATCTTCGCTAACCAAGGGGGTAACACCGCCAGTGGCGATGGCACGAGCGCGTTTGCTGGATACCATTACCAGCTCAAAACGGTTCTCAACTTTATCCAGACAATCTTCAACTGTAATACGGGCCATGATGCGATCTCAATTTGCTTGTTAAAACGGGGCTTCAGCAGCAGGTTAGCCCTGCTGAAACCAAGCGGTTTTAATGCTTGGTGCTGAAAGGTCGCGCAGTGTATCAAAAACAATCAGTTTAGCCTAGCAGCTCCTGCAATAGGTCTTTATGTCTTTCGCATTGCTGTTGCAGGCTGAGTTCCGGGTTGGCAGTCGCTAAAATGGACTGCAGCTCAGCCAATGCGGTATTGAAGTCGTCATTGATGACCAGAAAGTCGCCCAATTGATAATGGGACATTTCGTTCGCTGCTTCTGCCATGCGGCCTTGAATGACAGCCTCATCGTCCTGCCCCCGGTTGGTGAGGCGCTCTTTTAGTGCGGCTTTTGACGGCGGTAAAATAAAGATGGCGACGGTCTTTGGCAGTACCTTTTTGACCTGCTCGGCGCCCTGCCAGTCTATTTCTAAAATAACGTCATTGCCCGCATCGAGGGTTTCCTGCACCCAGTGGCGGGAGGTGCCATAGAAATTGCCGAATACTTGTGCATGCTCTAAAAAAGCCTGTTGGGCCAACATTGATTCAAACTGTGGCCGGTCGACAAAATGGTAGTTAACGCCATCTACTTCACCAGGGCGCATCGGGCGAGTGGTATGGGAGACCGATACCAGTACCCTGTCGCTGCTGTCGATCAGGGCTTTAACCAGACTGGTTTTGCCCGCCCCCGAAGGGGCCGAAACGGTATAGAGTTTGCCTTGTTGAGGGGTGTTCGAGTTACTCAATGTTTTGTACCTGTTCGCGCATTTGCTCAATTAATACTTTTAATTCGACGGCGGCCTGAGTGGTATCGCTAACGATGGATTTTGAGGACAAGGTATTGGCCTCCCGGTTGAGTTCCTGCATTAAAAAATCCAGCCGGCGGCCGCAGTCATTGCCTTTATTCAGTACCCGACGCACTTCAGCTAAATGGGCGTCCAGCCGGTCGAGTTCTTCGTCGACATCAGCTTTTTGCGCCAGAATGACCATTTCCTGTTCCAGCCTGTCCTGATTGAAGTCGGCCTTGAGTTCAGCAAGGCGATCTTGCAGTTTCTGCCGTTGCGCCTGCAGGATAGACGGAAGCTGTTGTTTAACGGCGCCGTTAATGTCAGCAATGGTATCCAGGCGCTGCTCGATAAATACCTTGAGGGCAGAGCCCTCGCGCTCCCGGCTTTCGACCAGTTGCTCCAGTGTCAGTTGAAAACAAGCGAGTGCCTGTTCGCAAATGATATCGCTATCCGTTTCGGGCTCAGCAATTACCCCTGGCCATTGCAGTAATTGTAATGGGTTTAGCGCAGAGGGTTCTTGCAGATTTTTTTGCACCGCTTCTCCAGCGCTAATTAATTGCTCCAGTAAGGCTGAATTAATATTGAGCTGCCGTGCGCTGCTATTGGGCTGAATTTGTAATCGCAAACTGCATTCCACTTTACCCCGGCGCAGGGTATTGCGCAGTTTTTCCCGTAGATCATTTTCAAGCCGCCGCATGGACTCTGGTAATTTAAAGCTGGGTTCAAGGTAGCGGTGGTTGACCGAGCGGATTTCCCAGATGAGTGAGCCCCAGTCTTGTTGCGAGGATTGACGGGCAAAAGAGGTCATGCTGCGGATCATAAAGTGCTATTACCTGTGAGTTATTTGTGGTGCGTTAATAGCACTGTGTTGAAAATGCACCGATGGCTAACGATCGGCGTTGGCTGCGGTGCAATGCGCAGTTATTCTAGCTGGATTAAAGCGCCGCGTCAGCGTTAGTGTGTATAATGCGGCCTCAAAAAATTCTCCGCTATTCAATACTGATCATGCAAGCTTTAATAGGAATTATCTATGTCCAGACCCAGTGGCCGCAACAACAATCAACTTCGCGATATTACCATTACCCGCCAATTCACCTGCCATGCTGAGGGCTCTGTGCTGATAACGTTTGGCAATACTAAAGTTATTTGTACGGCTTCCGTCGAAAAAAATGTACCGAGTTTTTTACGGGGTAAAGGTCAGGGTTGGGTCACCGCTGAATATGGCATGTTACCGCGCTCTACCGGCAGCCGGATGCATCGTGAAGCGGCCAAGGGTAAGCAGGGCGGCCGTACCGTTGAAATCCAGCGCCTTATCGGTCGCTCGTTGCGAGCGGCAATCGATTTAACCGCGCTGGGCGAGCATGCCATTACGATAGATTGCGATGTTATTCAGGCGGACGGTGGTACACGCACAGCGTCTATAACCGGTGCCTGTGTGGCCTTGGCTGATGCTATTAGCTATATGCAAAAAGAGGGCATGATTGAGACCAACCCGTTAAAGCAAATGATCGCTGCAGTGTCGGTAGGTATTTATGATGGTATGGCGGTACTGGATTTGGATTATCCGGAAGATTCCAACGCGGAGACCGACATGAATGTAATCATGACCGAGCAGGGTGGTTTTATTGAAGTGCAAGGCACTGCGGAAGGTGAGTCTTACAGCCGGGAAGAATTGAATCAAATGCTGGAATTGGCCGAGCAAGGGATTATGACGTTGATCGAGAAGCAGAAAGCGGTGTTAGCCAGTTAGGGTTTGAGTAACAGTGCCGGGCGCCAATACTTAATCCGGCACTGCATTAACATTACAGCTCGTAATCAAAATCCATGATGATAGGGGCGTGGCTGGAAAATTCCTGGTTCTTATAGATGGCGCCATACTCAATCGAAGGCTGTAAGCCTTGAGATACAATTTGGTGATCTACCCGCCAGCCGTCATGGCTGCGGTCGCCATCGGGCCACCAGGTGAACTCATCGTTATCAGCGTTAATTTCACGGAAGGCATCGACGTAGCCTAAACCGTTAATAAGCTGATCCATCCATTGTTGTTCTTCAGGCAAGGTACCGGAAACGCCTGAATTGCCTTGTGGGTCCTGCAGGTCATCTTCATTGTGGATCATATTCCAGTTACCACAGATTACGAACTCGCGCCGCTTGTTACGGACTTTGTTGAGGTGGTTTTGGAATAATTCAAAGAACTGTTTTTTATGGTGTTTGGCGGCATCATCGGCTTTATAGGCACTTGGCGCTAATAGGCACCCAATGCTGATATTTTGGAAGTCGGCCTGAATGTAGCGCCCCTCCATATCGAAGTCGACAAAGCCTAAACCGGTCATAATCGCTTTTGGCATTTCCCGGCAATAAATGGCAACGCCATTAAGGTCTTTATCCACCGCATCAAAGAAATAAGGGTTGTAGCCTTGTGGCCAAAATAGGTCGGATTGAAGATCGTATTCCTGAGCTTTCAAATTCTGAATGCAAATAAAGTCAGCATCCTGCTCAATAACCCAATCATAAAAGCCCAGCTTAGCCGCTTCTTTAATACCGTCTGCACAAAAACTAATGATTCTCATGGTCGCCTCATTACAATGGAGCGCGTATGATACCCGAGCTAACAATTAGAAGGTATAAAAAGCCCGCTTATGGCAGTAATTACTGTCTAAGCGATCTACCTAAGCTTGAGGTTTGCCTGAGGGTATCGATGCCAAGTACTGTGTTGCTATAGTTTTATTACAGACTGGCTGCTCACTCATTAGTTAGTGTAGGAAGATGTTGTAGGTAATGCCAGCAAATTGTAGCCAAGAACAAATCAACGCCGATTAATAGAGAGTTTTATGCAAGAGTATCAACAGCAGTTTATTGAGCTGGCCATCGCCAGACAAGCCCTTTGTTTTGGGGAGTTCACGTTGAAGTCTGGTCGCACCAGTCCTTACTTTTTTAATGCCGGTTTATTTTCCACCGGGGCCGCCCTGGCTCAGCTAGGGCGCTGCTATGCAAATACTATCATCGACTCTGGAGTGGAGTTTGATGTCCTTTTTGGTCCTGCTTATAAAGGGATCCCGCTGGCCGCTGCCACCGCTGCTGCGCTAGCGGATCACTTTGATAAGGATGTCCCCTATGCCTATAATCGCAAAGAGGCGAAGACTCACGGCGAAGGTGGCACCATAGTCGGTGCGCCGCTGGCAGGTAAAGTGTTGATCATTGACGACGTGATTACTGCGGGTACTGCGGTGCGCGAAGTGATGACCATGATTGCAGAGAATGGTGCGGAACCGGCAGGCGTTGTCATTGGTCTTAACCGTCAGGAAAAGGGTAAAGGCGAGCTTTCAGCGATACAGGAAGTTGAACAGGAGTACCAGGTGCCAGTAATCAGTATTGTAGAATTGGCTCAAATTGTGGATTACCTCAATACCCAGCCAGAACATAGTCAAAATGTGAACAAGATTAATGCTTACCGTCAGCAATATGGGGTATAAATACATTGCCTTGCCAACAACTTGGCGTATAAATTGTATCTTATTGGACTGAAGACCTATTAAATTAAGCAATGATTGCACTGAATAAACGAATGAATTCGAACATTTTTCAAGCCAGCATTCTGTTGGCAGCTTTTCTCATCAGTTTGTCGGCTTTTGCCGGCAGCGAACTATACCGCTATATCAATGAAAAGGGGGTGCAGGTCATTAATGATTCGATACCGCCGGAGTTTGTGACTAATGGTTATGACGTTATAAATGTTGATGGCTCTTTGATAAAACGGGTGCCACGACAATTAACAGAAGATGAGCTACGTTTTCGCAATACTGATGAGTCGCGGGCGCGGATGAAGGAAGAAGAGGCGGTGCGGATGCGTGCTTGGGATGAGTCTTTACTGCTGCGCTATAGTGATATTGCTGATATTGAAGCCGCACAAAACCGGGCGGAGCGCGACTTGAAAATTCGCATCAGTATTCTGAAAAGCAACCTTACCAGTATTAAATCCCAAATTGAACGCGAACAACGCAAGGCGGCTGATATAGAGCGCAACGGGCGGGAAGTTCCTGTCGAGCTGAGTAAAAATATTGATACGCTGCGGATGGAAATAGAGGACACAGAGCAATCAATTCAAGTGCGGAATGAGGAAATTGCAAATGTTAAGGCGTCTTATCAACGTGATATTGACCGCTTTACCAAATTGCTGGATCGCGTTGAAATGCGTCGACAGCAGTCCCAGCCAGCGCCCTCAAAGCAGCGTAAATACTATTAATAGGTTGGCTAGTGTTTTAGTTAGCTCGTTGAATTATCTGGATAAATTAATCACCAGATATTGTGGTATGGCGCAAAGTTAAAACGGTTAGCCGTTTTGGTAGCTGGCGTGAGCCATAGAAGAAGTGTTAGTTGTCGCCTGCTTAAAAAATCCTGTCATTAAAACTGCCCACTGATCAGGCCAGTGCTCGGTGGGTTTGCGCTTAAATTCACTGCGGACAAACTGGCAAATACGACCCTCGACAGTCGCCATCAATAAATTGGCGGCGATAGCCATAGGAACAGTCGGGCGAATTCCCTCGTTGATTTCAGCTTCACGCAATATTTGTTTTAACTGGGTTTCAACGCGATCAAAAAACTGCACCATTCTGGCTCGTAGTCGCTCAGTTTCTCCCGCTAATGCATCGCCATTAAGAATACGAGTGATACCTGGGTTGCGTTCCGAGAAGGCAAGTAACAGCCCCAGAATTTTTTCGCAACGTACTATGGCTTGATCTTCTTCTTTAATAATCATAGCGATGCGAGTGAAGATGGTCTCTTCGATGAACTCTATTAAGCCTTCAAACATTTTTGATTTACTGGGAAAGTGGCGGTAAAGTGCCGCTTCAGACACGCCGACTTCTTTTGCCAGGCGTGCGGTGGTAATTCTTTCTCCTGGACTTACCTCAAGCATATGGGCGAGGCATTCTAGAATTTGTTGTCGGCGTGGAGTCTTTTTAATCATGCGGGATCATGACCAACGCATCATTGCGTCATTAATTGTTCTTGTTTTGATTGTTAATCCTATCGATTACCGTCCTGTGCTGCAATAAAAAATCGTGTAAAGCCATTTAATTTTTGAAAAAAACCTGCATAAAAACATTGAAATTTCTATGCAGGTTTTTGGCGGGCGTTTTTTGGGGTGAGTAATAATCCGCTACTGGGCCGCTAGTGCATTGCGGTTGGTGATCAGCGTACCTACACCTTCATCTGTAAATATTTCTAATAAAACCGCGTGGGGGACCCTACCATCAATTATATGGGCACTGGTGACGCCGCATTTGACGGCGTCTTGAGCGCAGCGAATTTTAGGCAGCATGCCACCATAAATAGTGCCGTCATTGATTAGTTCGTCTACCTGTTGTGTGCTGATGCCGGTAAGCACCTTGCCGTTTTTATCCTGCAGTCCAGCTACATTGGTCAGTAGCATGAGTTTTTCAGCCTTCATGACTTCGGCAATTTTACCCGCGACCAGATCGGCGTTAATGTTGTAAGAGCTGCCATCTTTGCCGACACCAATAGGTGCGATAACAGGAATAAAATTACTGTTAATTAACATTTCCAGTACACTAGTATCAATTTGTGACACTTCCCCTACATGGCCAATATCTATGATTTCTGGTGCTTTCATTTCCGGGCTTTGCTGGGTGACGGTCATTTTTCGGGCGCGAATCATGTTGCCATCTTTACCCGTAATACCTACGGCTTTACCTCCGTTATGATTCAGCAGGTTAACAATTTCTTTATTAACGCTGCCGCCAAGTACCATTTCGACAATGTCCATGGTTTGGCTGTCGGTTACTCTCATACCATCAATAAAATGGGACTTAATGTTGAGCTTATCAAGTAGCTCGCCAATTTGCGGTCCACCCCCGTGCACCACGACAGGATTCATGCCAACCAGTTTCATAAGGACCACATCGCGGGCAAATTGCTCTTTGAGTTCATCGTCTATCATGGCATTGCCGCCAAATTTAACCACAATGGTTTTACCGGTAAAGCGTTGGATATAGGGTAGCGCCTTGGTCAATACGTTAGCGACATTGGAGGCGGCTTCGCGGTCTAGTGACATGATGGTTCCTTAAAGTTAACGGCAATTGGGGTGGTTGCGGTGAAGGCTGGCGGGCTAGTGTTTCCCGCCAGCAAAAGCTTACGTATTAAAAACTAAATTGTAAGCTGTTATCAATAGCACTTAGCTGATCTTTGAATTGAGATTGGATACGCTCCATGGCTTCGTCAGTATCAGCCTCAAAACGCAGAATGAGCATGGGGGTGGTGTTGGAGGCGCGGACCAGACCCCAGCCATCAGGGAAGTCTACGCGGAGGCCATCAAGGGTACTGATTTTGCCGTCATCAAAATTGGCGTTGCTAATGAGCTGCTCAATAATGCTAAATTTCTGCGTATCAGTCGTTTCAACTTTGAGTTCGGGAGAGCTGATGCTTTCCGGAAACGCTTCCAACTGCAGGTCCAAATCAGGATCGGTAGTGCTGAGTATTTCAATTAATCGCGCTGCGGCGTACATGCCATCGTCAAAACCAAACCAGCGCTCTTTAAAGAAAATGTGGCCGCTGAACTCCCCACCTAACAGCGCGCCTGTTTCCTGCATTTTTTCTTTCATAAAAGAATGGCCGGTTTTCCACATAATGGGGCGACCACCATAGTTGCTGATTAAAGTATTGAGGTTGCGGGTACATTTCACGTCGAATAAAACGTCTGCGCCAGGGTTACGTGATACCACGTCTTGTGCGAGTAGCATTAATAAGCGATCAGCGGGCACCGATTTACCGGTAGCAGTGACCACACCTAAACGGTCGCCATCACCGTCAAAAGCGATCCCTAAATCCGCTTTGTGTTCTTGTACCTGCTGCTTGAGGTCAGTCAGGTTGGCTTCTACGCTGGGGTCTGGGTGATGGTTTGGGAAGTCGCCGTTCACCTCGCAATAGAGAGGTATCACTTCACAGCCTAATTCTTCAAACAATTGAGGAGCAATCGCGCCGGCAACGCCGTTACCCGCATCGATAACAATTTTTAATGGTTGGGCAATGGCAACATCATTAATAATGTAATCGATATAACTTTGGTCAACATCCTGGTGGTGGTAATCACCCGCGCCCGTTGCCAGGGATTTACTTTCAATCCGCTCCTTCAGCGCCATAATTGCCTGGCCCGAGAGCGCACGGCCGCCGATGACGATTTTAATGCCGTTGTACTCAGCAGGATTGTGGCTGCCGGTAATCATTACGCCGCTTTGGGTATCCAACTGATGGGTAGCAAAATACATGAGTGGCGTTGGTTGTATGCCGATATCAACGACATCACGGCCACTGGCACGCAGCCCCTGTACCATGGCGTCGCGAATTCTGGGCGAGCTGTGACGACCATCGGCGGAAATAATAATACGCTGCTGACCTTGATCCAGTGCTTCGCTGCCAATGGCTAGCCCAATAGCATAAACCACCTCGTCAGTGAGTTCTGTTTCTGCAATACCGCGAATATCGTAGGCGCGAAAAATACTGGCGGGTAATTGTGCTGGCAGGTTTATCGCTAGGCTGTCGTCTTCCACAGCCTTAGCTGCGGTGTCAGTTTTAGCCTCAGGGTTATCTTTGGCAGCCGGTGTTACTGCCGCTGCTGGTGCAGGGCTAGGGATTTGCTGTAGCTTCTTGGCCAGCGTCCCAAAGCCTGGTAGCGTAAAGCTTGGGTCTTTGGATTTGCTAGTGAGTTGAGTCAGGTTTTGGGCCAGCACTTTTTGCAGGCTAGACAGCATAAACAGTCCTGTGCCTAATATCGCCAGTGCAGCAGCAGCTAACAGCATCCAAACGGTTGTTGAGCTATGTCCACTTTTTGCTATCAGTTCGGCAGAGGGGCTAAAGTGCAAGCGCCATTGTGAAACGGTGGCTTCAGCGACTACTGTGATGGCTGGGTCGCCATTGCCAGATGATACAATAATGTGCTGCTTGTTTTTAAATTGCTGGATCAACTGTGTTTGGCCCAATGCGCTGTCCAGTTGGCTTAATAGACTGCGCAGGTATTGCTCATCCAGTGTCACCAATAGTGCAGCACTGGCATATTTTTTATCGGTCGATTGCACTGATTCAGCTACAGAGAATAACCACGTATCCTCATATTGATAGGCTTCAGGTTCTACATTTTGACCATTGCTAACAGAGCGGAGTAAGTCCAGCTCGATGTTATTGCGAAGCTCGCGGCTGTCTTTGTTTAGAGAGGCGATCCCGAGTGGTCCCAGTGGAATTAGTTTGCTGCTGATGGCTTCCGGAAAAGCTCGTTTTAACTCAAGGCGATAGCGCTCAAGTGCTGCTGGGTCTGACTGCTCAAGTGCCGCGAGTAAATCTTCAGACAGTGCGATGTTGCTGAGACGCAGTCGCAATTGTGTCAGGGCTTGATCGAGTAGCGACACCTGGCTGTCAGCAAGGCTTTGTGCCTGTGCCTGAATGCTTGCATTGCTGATCGCGGGCCGCTCAACCAAGGCCAAGTAGCTAAAGGCGGCGGCAGTGACAAGCAAGCTAATCGCAGTGCAGTTAATAATGGTGGTGATTAACAGGTTTTTCGGCTTTGCTGGCGATGCGTTTTTTTGTTTGGGTGGGTTCTTTTTAGCCATGGTTCCCTTGGTCTTGCTGACAGATCGTGCCTGCGATTTAAATTTAAACGGAGAAGTTTAATAAGTGTTATTAGTTATAGCCTGCATTGCCTAATTATTCAGGCTACTTGCACAGTTTACGACGATTTATGTGTGGGGTAATCCCGGACACGTCGATTACTTAACGTTTTTAGCGTAATAGTGTTCAGCGATCACTGCTAGCAGCTGCCGCGCCAATTGCTGCTTGGAGGCAATGGCGATGGCTGTTTCGCTGGTTTCGGCAACGACGGTAACCGCATTGTCATCACTATTAAAACCGATACGGCTATCGGATACATCATTGGCAATGATTAAATCGAGATTTTTATTTTTGAGTTTTCCGCGCGCATAGCTCAGTACATCCTGAGTCTCGGCAGCAAAACCGATGGCGAAGGGTCGCTGCGGGTGACTGGCGACGGCAGCAATAATATCCGGGTTGCGGACCAGCGCGATTGTCATATTGTCATCGTTTTTTTTGATTTTTTGTTCTGCAATGTTGGCTGGACGGTAATCTGCTACAGCAGCGGCACCAATGAAAATATCGCAGTGGCCTAACTCGGCAAGGGCGGCTTGATGCATTTGATCTGCGCTTTCTACATTGATACGGGTAACCCGTTCGGGTGTGGCTAAGGCTACCGGCCCGGCGATCAGTGTCACCGAGGCGCCTGCCTCAACGGCAGCGGTGGCTAATGCAAAACCCATTTTGCCGGAGCTGTGGTTACTGATATAGCGAACCGGGTCGATAGCTTCGCGGGTGGGCCCGGCGGTAATCACCAGTTTTACTCCATCCAAACTGCCGGATTGAAATTGTGCTGCGGCTAGAGCCGCAATATCGGCAGCTTCCAGCATGCGACCAGGGCCGATATCACCACAGGCCTGAGAGCCTTCAGCGGGGCCCAGGATGGCGACTTGACGATCTATCAGGGTTTGCAGATTGGCCTGTGTTGAAGGATCGCGCCACATACCCTGGTTCATTGCCGGCGCTATGGCGATACCGGCATGGGTAGCCAAACACAGGGTGGTGAGTAAATCGCCGGCTTCGCCATGGGCTAAGCGCGCCATAAAATCCGCGCTGGCGGGAGCAACTAACACCAGATCGGCCCAGCGCGCGAGCTCAATATGCCCCATTGCGGCTTCGGCTTCGGGGTTTAACAAATCGGTATGTACCGGGTTACCCGAGAGTGCCTGCAATGTTAACGGCGTGATAAATTCCTGAGCAGCTTTGGTCATCACCACGCGTACGTTGGCACCGTGGTCTTGCAGGCGGCGGATCAATTCCGCCGCTTTATAAGCGGCAATACCACCGGTGACGCCCAGTAAAATCTGTTTGTTGTTTAGTTGCTGCATAAAATCGGATAAGGTCTCGGCAATTCAGGCTGGGGATTGTATGATAAGTGGGCGTTTCAGGATAGGGAGCGATATCCCAAGGCTATTTCAAGGAGGAAATACTATGGCAATTACCGATTGGCCAGTTAAAGAAAGGCCCCGCGAAAAACTACTTAAACAGGGTGCTGCAGCCCTTTCCGATGCAGAATTGCTAGCGATTTTTTTACGTACCGGCGCACCTGGTATGACCGCCGTGGATTTGGCACGACAGTTACTGACACAGTTTGGTGGTTTGCGCCCCTTGCTCAGTGCCCAGATGCGCCAGTTTTGCGAAGGCCGTGGTTTGGGTTTAGCCAAATTTGCTCAATTACAGGCAGTACTGGAAATGTCGCGACGCCATTTGCAGGAGTCGATGGAGCGTGGTGAGGGCATTACTAGTCCCGCGCTGACCCGCCAGTATTTGTTGTCCTGTTTGCGAGATCAGTCGCAGGAGCAGTTTTGCTGTTTATTTCTAGACAGCCAGCACCGGGTGATTTGTTTTGAAACCCTGTTTTACGGCACTATCGATGCGGCCTGTGTGTATCCACGGGAAGTAGTTACCCGCAGTTTGCAGCTACAGGCCGCTGCGTTGATTCTGGCGCACAATCACCCCAGCGGTGTGGCTGAGCCGTCACAAGCCGATGAGCGCATCACCAGACGCTTGGTGGAAGCACTGGCATTGGTGGATATTCGGGTGTTGGATCACTTTGTGGTGGGTGATGGCGAATTGGTATCTTTTGCCGAGCGCGGGCTGCTTTGACGATTATATTGGTCATTTAGGTGCTTAAAAGGTTAATTATTCAACTTTCGCTTGGCTTTAAATCCTTGTTCTGGTATAAAGTCGCGCTCCGTTCGGGCAGCCCCTCTTTTGAGATGAACAACCTAACAACTAACTAGGTTTTATCTGTCCCGAGAAACAGTTTTAGTTGATTAATTTGGAAGGGACAAACCATGTCCAGAGTATGTCAGGTTACAGGCAAGCGCCCAATTTCGGGAAACAATGTTTCCCACGCGAAAAACCGTACGCGTCGTCGTTTTTTACCCAATCTGCACCGTCACCGTTTTTGGGTTGAGAGTGAAAACCGCTTCGTTTCACTGCGTGTTACCACTAAAGGTATGCGTATCATTGATAAAAAGGGTATCGACGCTGTATTAGCAGATTGTCGTGCTCGTGGCGAGAAGGTATAAGGAGTAGATCATGGCGAAAAGCGCACGCGATAAAATCAAATTGGTTTCTACTGCTGGTACTGGTCACTATTACACGACTGATAAGAACAAGCGTAATACTCCGGACAAAATGGTGTTCAAGAAGTATGACCCTGTTGTTCGTAAGCACGTAGAGTATAAAGAATCCAAAATTAAGTAATTGGATGTAAGATTCTGCTAAAGCCCGGCTGTGTTCGGGCTTTTTTGTGCCTGTGGATCCGGCGATTGCTATGCATCTTCACACCTGTCCAGCCTAGGTTAGCCCATGCCTGAATTGCCCGAAGTAGAAACCACCCGATTGGGGATTGAGCCGCATATTCTGCAGCGCCACGTCAAAAAACTGGTGGTGCGACAACCGCAGCTGCGCTGGGCGGTGCCTGCAAATCTGGCGCGTCTGGTTAAAGGCAAGCAAATTCAGGGCGTTGAGCGCCGCGCTAAATATTTACTGCTGCACTTTTCCAATGGCACGGCGATACTTCATTTGGGTATGTCCGGAAGTCTGCGCATTATCAAAGCCGATGAACCACCTATGGCTCATGACCATGTGGACTGGGTATTGGATGATGGTCACGCTTTGCGCTTTACTGATCCCCGCCGCTTTGGCTGTCTGTTGTGGCAGGGCGCCAATGATGAGCTGCACAGTTTGCTAGCGTCTCTGGGGCCAGAGCCGCTTACCGACGATTTCGATGGTGAGTTATTATTTCAGCGCTCGCGGGGTCGCAAGGCGCCGGTGAAAACCTTCATTATGGATAATAAGATTGTGGTGGGCGTTGGCAATATCTATGCTAACGAAGCCTTATTTGCTGCGGGTATCAGGCCTGATCGGCAAGCGGGCAAAGTGTCACAGCAACGGTATTTACGATTAGCACAAGAAATTAAAACCGTATTGGCGCAGGCGATTGAACAAGGTGGAACGACCTTGCGGGATTTTGTTGGCGGTGACGGCAAACCGGGTTATTTTAAGCAGCAGTTAAAGGTCTATGGTCGTGGCGATACGCCCTGTATTACGTGCAAGGCTAGCTTGAAGGAGGTCCGCTTAGGTCAGCGTAGTACGGTGTTTTGCCCGCAATGCCAGCGTTGATTGTGCCTTCGCGCCAGTCGCCGCGTGGAGAAGGTCACATCTTGCATAAAAATTATCCCTGACGGGCGACGAATGAGTATTTTGAGTCTATGATTACTTCAATTGTCAGACGTAACTACTTATTAGCAATAGATTTTATCCCCCGAGAGTTTGAGCTTTAGGGTCGAATGGAGATAGCCACAATGCGTAACACACTAAAACACTTAAGCAATCAATGTCATCGAATCGGTTTGGCACTGAGTATGGCTCTGGTCCTGTTGATGCCACAGATGGCTTATAGTCAGGCGGTTGAAGAAGACCCTTCAGCAGTGGCTATGGCCGGTGATTTAATTTTAGCCCGGCCGCTGTTACTGGCTACAACCGTGTTAGGTACTGTTTTTTATGTGGTCAGTCTGCCGTTTTCTCTGGCTGGTGGTAATGCGCTGGAAGCTGGTGAAACGCTGGTTGTTGGTCCTGCCAAAGCGACTTTTATTCGTTGTCTTGGTTGTACCCGTTCCGGTTATAAGAAAGAAGTTGCTACTTTCGACGAAAATTAAAAATAGTGCCTTGCTGAATCAGCAAGAGTGCAGTGTATTAAAAAAGCCCGGTGGTTCTATCATCGGGCTTTTTTGTTGGCGGGTTGTGTATTTGCATTAGCCAACGGCTATTAAACGTTGGTATTTTGCTTGTAATTGTTTCGGGGTTTCCAGATGGTCCGGGTCTAAAGGAATACAATCGACAGGGCAGACGGTTTGACATTGTGGTTCATCAAAATGCCCAACACATTCGGTACACAGTGATGGGTCTATTTCATAAATCAGCTCGCCTTGATAGATGGCCTCATTGGGGCACACCGGCTCGCAAACATCGCAATTGATACATTCGTCGGTAATTAATAAAGACATAAATGACTTAAATTATTGATCCAGTTGTTGCTGCAATGCACCTAGCACATTGGCGGGGACAAAGTTGCTGACATCGCCTCCCATGCCGGCAATCTCCCTTACCAGTGTGGAAGAGATATACGACAGACCATCAGCAGGGGTGAGAAAAATAGTTTCAAACCCGGGCGACATTGCCCGGTTCATATCCGCCATTTGAATTTCATATTCAAAGTCCTTCATTGAGCGCACACCGCGCAGTACAAATTGGCTATTTTTGCTGCGGGCAAAATCTACCAGCAGCTCACTAAACCCACACACCTCAATGTTATCCAAGTGAGCAAGTGCCTGCTCACATAGAGTGATGCGCTGCTCAAGGCTAAACATGGGCTGCTTTTTCTCACTATAGGCAATGGCGATTACCACCTTGTCGAAAAGTTTGGCGGCGCGCTCCACCAAATCGATATGACCGTTAGTAATAGGGTTGAAAGTGCCAGGATAGATAACGGTTTTCATACAGTTCTCAATGAAGCCTGTTGGGTGAGTGTAGACGTGAGGCTAATTATACCTGTCTAGGGAATTTATGCCTGCTCAACCTTGAATAGGCGATAGCAGACCTGGCCGGCGGTTTTTTCCCGGTGTAGTTGCCAGTTTTCGGGGTAATGGGGTAGCGGTTCTGTAGCACCCATTTCCAGATATACCCAGGCTTTGTCGTTCAGTAAATTGCGATTATTGATGATTTCTATACAGCTGGCGGCTAAATTCTGGCCAAAAGGGGGGTCGAGAAAAATAATATCGTAGCCCGGTATTGCTTGTTGTAGCCACGGCTGCGCTTGGCTGTGCCAGACAGTGGCGTGGTCACATTGCAACGTTTGCAGATTAAGGTTGAGCTGTTGGCTGACGGGCTTGGCGCTGTCAACTAAATCGGTATGTCCGGAACCTCTGGATAACGCCTCCAACCCGAGCGCGCCACTGCCACTGAATAGGTCTGCACAGCGAGCGCCAATGATGCTGGGTGCCAGCCAGTTAAATAGCGTTTCCCGAACCCTGTCGGGAGTCGGGCGCAGTCCTTCGACTGTGGGGAAGGCCAATTTTCTACCACGCCATTGGCCACCAATAATCCGCAATTGGTTACTGGTTTTGTTGCTCGGGCGCCGGGGTGAAGTTTTAGCCATAAATTGTTAGTGATATAAACGTTAATGAGACTCTATTTCATCTCGTAAGGGTGGTAGGATACCACTCTTATTAGCCGTAAAATAATTTGAGTCTATGTTCCATTCATGAAGTTCTTTGATCGCTTTAAATCCAACCCCGAAACAAATGCTGACGAGCTTAGCTCCGCCGAGCCAGAGGTCGTTGACGTTGCCGTAGAACCAGAAACAGCTTCCCCGGAAGATAACGATACGTCCAAGTCGGGTTTTTTCTCTCGACTGAAAAGCGGGTTGAAGAAAACCAGCAGCAGTTTTGCCAGCGGTATGGGCACTATCTTTCTCGGCAAAAAAGAAATTGATGACGAGCTGTTGGATGATTTGGAAACCCAGCTACTGGTTGCCGATGTTGGCATTGAAGCGACTCGCGAGATTATGGAAAAGTTAACCCAACAGGTGTCGCGGAAAGAATTATTTGATGCAGATGCTTTGTACCAGTCTTTACAAAAAGAGTTAGCAGCGTTGTTGCATGGCAGTGCCATACCATTACAGATCGATAGTGGTAAAAAGCCTTATGTTATTTTAATGGTTGGTGTAAATGGCGTCGGGAAAACGACTACTATCGGTAAGCTAAGCAAGCGTTTTCAATCGGAAGGCAAGTCCGTTATGTTGGCTGCCGGTGATACGTTTCGCGCGGCTGCAGTTGAACAATTACAAGTCTGGGGCGAGCGCAATAATGTGCCGGTTATCGCTCAACACAGCGGAGCCGATAGTGCCTCGGTTATTTTTGATGCCGTGCAAGCGGCACAAGCCCGCAATATAGATGTGTTAATTGCAGACACTGCCGGGCGCTTACACAACAAAGACAACTTAATGGAAGAGTTGAAAAAAGTCGTGCGGGTAATGGCTAAGCTCGATGATACTGCTCCCCATGAAGTGATGCTGGTATTGGATGCAGGTACCGGTCAAAATGCCCTATCGCAAGCAAAAAGTTTTCAACAAGTGGTGGGTGTCAGCGGCCTCACATTGACCAAATTAGATGGCACCGCCAAAGGCGGTATTATTTTCGCTATCAGTAAGCAGCTAGATATTCCGATTCGATTTATTGGCGTAGGCGAAAAAGTAGACGATTTGCGTCCTTTTGTGGCGGAAGATTTTGTCGCGGCATTATTTGATGTAGACCAATAATAATTTAATTTCATTAAGCAAATCATCACATGATTCAATTTGATCAAGTCAGTAAGCGTTACCCGGGTGGCCATGAAGCTTTGCGCGGGGTTAGCTTTCATATTGAGCCCAATGAGATGGTGTTTTTAACGGGCCATAGTGGTGCTGGCAAAAGTACATTGCTCAAGTTGATGATGGTGATGGAACGACCTACCCAGGGTCAGGTGTTTGTTAATGGGCAAAACCTCAAAGGCTTGCCGGCCAGAAAAATTCCGGCATTGCGGCGTGATATCGGGGTGGTATTTCAAAATCATCAATTATTATTTGATCGTACCGTATTTGATAATGTGGCGTTGCCGTTAATTATCGCCGGTTATCAACCGCGGGAAGTGGGTCGCAGGGTTCGTGCGGCACTGGATAAAGTAGGGCTGCTGAGCAAAGAAAAATTAATGCCGATTACCTTGTCCGGGGTGAGCAGCAAAGGGTTGGTATCGCCCGTGCGGTAGTGAACAAACCCAAAATATTATTGGCGGATGAGCCGACCGGTAACCTTGACCCGGAACTTTCCGCTGAAATTATGCATTTGTTTGAGCAGTTTAATCAGGTGGGTGTGACGGTATTAATTGCCAGCCACGATCTTAGCCTGATTGCCAGATTACCGTATCGTATGATGACCTTGCGTGAAGGGCAGATAGTCTCGGCCTTGGGTGGCGGTTGATGAATAAGCAAAATCCTCGAAAAGACAGCCGCGCTGGTAGTTCGCCTAAAAAAGAAAAAGGCGCTAGCCAAAGTCGCACCAGCACCAGCGATAAGATGAATAGCTATATTGCCCATCATAAATTGGTGGCGGTAGACAGTTTTAAGCGCTTGTTGAGCACTCCTATTCCAAGCCTGATGACCTGGCTGGTGATCGGTATTGCATTGGCCTTGCCCACAGGCTTGTTTGTAGCGCTGGGTAATCTTGATGCTGTTAGCCGCGGCTGGGACGGTGCTGCGCAAATCTCCTTGTTCGTTAATAAAGTGGTTTCCGAGGAAGATAGTCGGCAACTAGCCAAAAAACTGCGGTTGCGGACAGATATTGCCGAGGTGGAGTATATTTCCCGCAGTCAGGCGCTGGAGGAATTTCAAGCGCTATCGGGTTATGGCGATGTTTTGGCTCACCTGGATCAAAACCCGCTGCCAGCAGTGATTGTTGTCCGGCCGGTGGAAAAGGAGATTTCAGCTGCAGCTACCGAAGCACTATTTAATGAATTGAAAAGCCTGCCCCAGATAGAGCAGGCAATACTGGATCTAGAGTGGGTACAGCGCTTATATAGCATGATGGAGTTAGGTCGGCGCTTAACGCTAGCATTGGCGGCCCTACTATCGCTGGGGGTGCTGCTGGTAATTGGTAATACCATTCGGCTGGCAATTGAAAGCCGGCGCGATGAGATAGTTATTGTCAAACTGGTGGGGGCAACCAACACCTTTGTGCGTCGCCCCTTTCTCTATACTGGTTTATGGTATGGCTTTGGTGGCGGTATTGTCTGTTGGCTAACCATCTCAGTGAGCTTGTTTTGGCTAAGTGGGCCGATTGCTAATCTGGCAGGCTTGTATCAAAGCCAGTTTCAATTGCAGGGCTTGGGTATAGGCGAAACCTTGTTACTGTGGTTGAGCAGTGCGGGTTTGGGTTTGATTGGTGCCTGGTTAGCAGTAGGCAAGCACTTGGGCGCTATTGAGCCTCGATAAAGGTATTAGTGGTAAAAAGGGTAGTTTCTGGCTAGGTAGGCCTTGATCCAGGTCAAATCACCCCCATATCCCAATGAATTAGAGCAATAATGGCGCGTAATAAACGAACTATTTTGTTATTAGCACTCTAAAGGAATGAGTGCTAAAATTTGCGCCGATTGTTTGGAGGATATTATGAGTACTGCACTACAGACTGTTAATTTGGTACCGGGGAGCAACCTCAACGCCTACATGCAGACTGTGAATACCTTTCCGGTCTTGACTGCTGAGCGCGAGCGCGAGCTGGGCGAAGAGCTCTATTACCATGAAAATTTAGAAGCTGCCCGTGAGCTGGTTATGTCTCACTTGCGCTTTGTCGTCCATATTGCCAAGTCATACAAAGGCTATGGTTTGCCTTTAGCCGATTTGATTCAGGAAGGTAATATTGGCCTGATGAAAGCGGTAAAGCGCTTTAATCCGGAAAAAGGCGTCCGTTTGGTGTCTTTTGCAGTGCATTGGGTAAAAGCAGAAATGCACGAATTTATCCTGCGCAACTGGCGGATTGTGAAAGTCGCTACCACTAAAGCACAGCGTAAATTGTTTTTTAATCTTCGTGGCGCCAAGAAAAAGCTGGCGTGGTTAACCAATGATGAAGCGCATGCGGTTGCCGATGATCTAGGTGTAGATATTAAAGAAGTCCGCCGCATGGAAAGCCGGTTAACGGCTTCAGACTTGGGCTTTGATGCGGGTGCGGATGACGATGATGATGGTATTGTCGCTCCTGCTCATTATCTGGAAGATAAGTCTGCTAATCCTGCCTTGCTATTAGAAGATGCAGATTGGGAGCAGAACAGTAACCAACACTTACATATTGCATTGGATCAGCTGGACGAGCGCAGTCGTGATATTTTGCAGGCGCGCTGGTTATCAGATAGTAAAGCCACCTTGCATGAGCTGGCCGATAAGTATGGTGTTTCAGCTGAGCGTGTGCGCCAGCTGGAACAAAATGCAATGAAAAAAGTGCGAGCCACTATGGAAGCCTAATGCTTTATGGTGTCGCGTTAAAACCGCCTGATGGCGGTTTTTTTATGTTTATCAATAAACATTTGGGTAATAGCTTTCAGAGTTAAAAAATTATGGCAAAAACATTTCTATTGATAGCTGCGATTAGCGGTTTAATGGCCGTGGCGATTGGTGCGTTTGGCGCGCATGGTTTGAAAGCAAGATTAACGGAAGATTTGATGGCGGTCTATCAAACCGGAGTGCAGTATCATTTTTATCATACGCTGGCGTTGATGTTAGTGGGGACGCTGGCCTTGCAAATGCCAATGCCGTTATTAAATTGGAGTGGCTGTTTATTTATTGTGGGGATGATTATTTTTTCAGGAAGTTTGTACCTGTTGGCCTTGACTGGCATTAAATGGTTAGGAGCTATTACGCCTTTAGGCGGAGTGGCAATGATAGCGGGTTGGTTGAGTTTAGCCGTAGCGGTCTATAAAGGGATGGAGTAACAGATGAGTGCTGATTCAGTAACACCGCAAGTTAATTCCTCCGCTACGCCAGAGGAGCGCAAGCGTCGATCGATTCGCAGCTTTGTATTACGCACCGGGCGCATGACGCCGGGTCAGCAAAAAGCCTATGATCAGTATTGGCCGCTTAAAGGTTTAACTTTGGGTGATGGCGTTATCAACTTTTCCGCTGTTTTTGGCCGAGAAGCTGACACTGTTTTAGAGATCGGTTTCGGCATGGGTGCGTCGTTAGTGGAAATGGCAAAAGCGGCTCCCGATAAAAACTTTATCGGTATCGAAGTGCATGCTCCAGGTGTGGGTAAGCTCCTGCATGGTATGGGCGAACAGCAAGTGGAAAATATTCGCGTGTATTGCGATGATGCCGTAGAGGTTTTAAATCAGTGTATAGAAGATAATAGCCTTGATCGTATTCAAATTTATTTTCCAGATCCCTGGCACAAAAAAAAACACAATAAACGCCGCTTGATTCAGCCCGCTTTTGTGCAGACGCTACGTAATAAACTTAAACCTAAAGGCATTTTGCATTTAGCGACTGATTGGGAACATTATGCGGAACAAATGATGGAAGTCATGACGGCTGCCGATGGGTTCAGTAATCAGGCTGATGAGTATTGTTTTTCGCCACGGCCAGAGTATCGACCTATCACAAAATTTGAAAAAAGGGGTGAGCGCTTAGGGCATGGGGTGTGGGATTTACTGTTCGCTAAAACGCACTAGATTTTTTTAGAAAAGTTAATCTTGTTGATACACGCCTCTGGATTTTAGAGGCGTGTTTAAAAAGAACATTAAGGCTTAAAACGCTAGCCTTACACCGATTCCAATTACTTCGGATTCCGCGTCATTATCAAACTGAAGATACTCTGCATAGATATCAATAGTATCCAGGATATCTATTGATGCGCCGGCACCATAAAAAACCTCTTCGCCACTTTCATCCAAATCGCCAAAAGCCGAACGGCCATCAACATCGATATAAGCAATACCCACTTTAGCGTAAATTTCAAACAGGGGACCAAGAGGCAGCATAGCCACACCAGCGGCGGTAAAAGCTTCGGCATTCAATTTGGTGGCGCCTTCACTAAAATCCCCCAAATCATAATATCCACCTTCGGCCGATAACATTAATAAATTTGAGTCGAGAAAAGTGTAGCCGACAAAAAAAGCAGTGGTGGTGTCATCGCCATCAATACCTGAGATATCGACATCAGCTTGATACAGACCAGCGCCAATATAATAACCTTCGTCGGCATTTGCTGTTGATAAAAAACCAAGGTTGACGATAAGCGCTGCTGTGATTATTAATAGCAATCGATTGAGCTTATCCATACTAAAATTTCCCCTAAAGCTAAAAAGTTGATTTGTTGCGTCAAAGTTTAGCTGGTTACAAAAATTTTAGCGAAACTAATTTTATCGCCTGGCAATAAGAGTGGCGAGCTTATCGACTTCCGCTATATCCGCAGTAGCCGGTACTAGAAAAACCTCTTCTGCACCCGCAGCTTCAGTAGCGTCCAATGCGTCAATAATAGCTTCAGGGGTAAAGCGCGTCATGCTATTGGCAGTATTTTGGGCCGCTTCCTCGCCCATGATTTTTAAATAATCGAATACATAGCTTTTAAGCTGTGATTCAGCGTTATCGGCTAGTGAGTACCAAAATCCGCCCATTTTATAGGGTGAGGTGCTACGGTTGGATTGTTGCCATGCTGCATCAGCAGCATCGAAAAAATATTGACTGAGTGATTGTTCGCCGTTCATGGCAAAACCGTAGATGCCATCAGCCCAGTGCGAAATGCGAGATATGCTTTTGGGCCCCATGGCGCCAACTAAAATGGGCGGGCCGCCAGCTTGTATGGGACGAGGTCCAATTTCGTCACCGCCTTCAAAAGCGGGCTCACCTGCCCAAATCTTTTTCATAGTAGCTATTTGATCATCCATGCGTTTGAAGCGATTGTTAAAATTAGCGCCAACGGCTTTATAGTCATCTTCGCGTCCACCGACACCAACACATACTGTGACACGGCCTTCAGAAAGCACATCCAGTGTAGCTATTTCCTTGGCGGCCCTTACTGCGTCGGTCATTGGTAATACATAAAGCGACGGCACAATTCGAACTCGCTCGGTGACTGCGGCAGCGGCCGAGAGTAGTACCCGCATTTCATAGGTGTAGCCACTAATACGCTCACCACACGAAAGGCTATGAAATGGCCCCTGATCGATTGCTCGGCACCAATCAAGAATGGTTTTACGATTAATGTCGGGCTTCATATAGGGTAAACAAATTCCAATTTTCATAGCGGGCTCGAGGTCTAAAGTAGGATGAGTGATTTCTATTGTAAGGCCTAATTGTGGCAGGTCGAGGTCTGGCATCAATGGCAGGAGTTGGGTATGGATAGTTATACCTGAATAAGCCATTTAGCTTATAAAGATAATAAATTGTTAATCTTTTGCCAATCGGTTCGCGATAGGGCAATTAGGATGGCACACTGCTTGGCGACTAAGGTTTACTGGATAAAATATTGCCAAGTAGTGGAATACGATGATATGTCCTTATTACTTCCGATGATCAAGTTAGCTCCTATCGCTGTATATAACTGTTTAGCGATGGTTATACAGCGGCCCTTAAATCCGAAAAAAATATCGCCGCGGGCTTTAGCGAGGATACTTAATCTGGAGCGCGGTGAGCTACAAGGTTATCAGTGGGAGCTGATCCACCAGGGCACTACGGCTCGTTGGCGCTTGCACGTACCTGCACTCAATAAGGTCTATTTTGCCAAAACAAATCCCCCGGACTTTACCACTCGCTTCTTCGGGGCGCTTTTTCAGTTGGGGCTCAATGAGATAGGCTTTTATCGTGATATCGCTGCCAATTTAACCATAGATAAGCCAAATAGCTTTGGATTAATGGGAAATCGATACCGCTACTTAATATTAATCGAGGATCTATCCGATCAGGCAACGTTTACCGATATCAGTTTTCGCTGTGATTTGCAGCAAGCAGAATCGGTCATTGATACGCTAGCAAATTTACATGCCAGTTGCTGGCAAGATGCGCGTTTTGATAGTCAGTGGCAATGGGTCAACCGCCAACAGTATCAACGCAACCATATATTTTTAACGCTATTGCGCCAACAGTCATCAGCGATAGCTATAAAACGCTATAAAGAATTGCTGCCTGAAAATACCCCGCAGATAGCAACACTGATTAATCAACATTACGAAAAGTTAGTGCAACAGTGGGGTGAGGGCGAGCGCACACTGGTGCACGGAGATGCCCATATTGGCAATATGTACTTCAAAGCTGACGGCAAAGCGGGTTTGTTAGATTGGCAAGTGATTGGATATGAGCACGGTATGCGTGATGTAACGTATTTTATCATTAACTCTTTACCTACCGAATTGCGCAGGGAATATCAACAGCATTTGATTGAACGTTATACCAGCAGATTGTTAAAGCAAGGCATAAATCTGGACAATACTGTGGCACAACAGCAATACTTGCTACATGCCTCCTATGTGTGGATTTCTGCAGCAGTAACAGCGGCATCAAATACTATGCAGGAAGAGAAAATTGCAGCGGCCGGGTTAATTCGCGCAAGCAAAGCAATGGAGGATTTAAAATTACAGGATTATTTATCTTTTATGGGAGAAAAATAGAGTGCCTTAGTTATTGTTAGCGGCACTGTCTACAGCTTCTATGTTGGTGATTTTAATGTCAGTAGTTGCAGTCTTTTGCATGCTTGTTTAGTTAACAGCTACACTATTTGAACTAGCCTGATCACGGTATGCTTTCAGTTCTTGATTGTATTTATTAGCGGCATTCTGCATTTGGTCAACAATGATATTGTAGCGATACGAAGTGTGGAGGCAGTCCAGAGAGGCAGTGCCTTTTTTGACATATTCCTTTACTTCAGTTTGTACTTGATACATTTCATTAAAAGTTGCCGATGCACCTGAAACAATCGCTGGCTGAGTCTTGAACCACTCTGGGTCTAAACAATCAGCTGCGTTAGCAAAAGTGCTAATACCCATAGATAGTGCAAACATTAATTTTTTCATTACATGCTCCTTGGAGTTTAAAGTTAACCAGTAAATTTATGGTCCACCCTGGGTATTGCAAAGCTGATGCCAAAAAATAAAAAAGACAGAATTTTGCGTAAAAAGCCATAAAAAAGCAGAAAAAGATATAGCTTAAGAAGCACATCTTTAGTCATCGATTAGTCAAAAGTTTAAGAGTGGTGCGAGAAAAAAATGAGGCGCCATATTTTCATGCAAACATTTCTTTACACTTGCATTTTACTTGTAGTAAAAGAATCAATGACTTATTTCAAAATAACTTTATAAGTTACACCGAAATATCAAAAATGGTGCGCGCCATAAAAGGTTGCACTATTCTGGGGGCGGCTGGCGGTAGAGCTGTGCACTATTTTTGCCAGTGCTGAAGTAATAAATGCATTGCTTTACCGCGATGGCTGATAGCATTTTTTACTGATGATGGTAATTCGGCGGAACTGCAATTTTTTTCCGGCACAAAAAATAAGGGGTCGTAGCCAAAGCCATTAGATCCTGCAGCCTCAAATAGAATTCGCCCATCCCAGCTGCCCTGGCATATCAATGGTGTGGGGTCCTGATGGTGCTGCATATAAACCAATAGGCACTGGAAGCGAGCGCTGCGATTGGCTGCGGGCACATCAGCTAAATCGGCTAACAGTTTTTCATTGTTGTGCTGGTCATTACTGGGAGTGCCAGCAAAGCGCGCTGAATAGATACCGGGTTGGCCGTTAAGTGCATCGACCTCAAGACCCGAATCATCGGCGATAGCCGGTAAGCCTGAATGGAGTGAGGCGTGGCGGGCCTTGATGATGGCATTTTCGACAAAGCTGAGGCCCGTCTCGGCAACATCAGGGACATTAAAATCTGACTGCGCTAATACTTCATAACCACAGCCGCTTAAGAGCTGTTGAAACTCTTTTAACTTACCTTGGTTGCCACTGGCTAGAACGACTTTTTGCATGATGTTATTCGTCGATATATAAGGTGTGATTAAACTTTAGGGTATAGGGGCAATATTGGGATCAGGTTGTATTTTAATAGTAAAGGTTCGCAGTTCTTTGTCATTAAAACTTAACTCGGCAAGATAGTAGATAGCGTCTTGTTCGATTATTTCTTTAAAATCCAGAGTTTTGGTATGAATCAAGTCCGAACTCTCTCCGCTAATGAGAGATTTTTTAGCGCGACTCATTCCTTTATCTAATTGTTTGCGCACTGCAATATTAACCAACGCTCGATTTTTTCCGCGAACGATTTGGTAGGCTTTGGCAACTTCCGGAGTAATGAACGTGGAGTTCAATACGTTGTAATAGACTTCATAGTCACCAAAAACCTTGCTGTTTTCGGCGTGCAGTGAAGTGCTGAGTAATAGACAAATAAAAGCTGTGAAAGCACGCATAGGAGTTCCTGTGATGGTTTAACGGCTAATATGGTAAACCGCGGTTACACCAAATAAATTTGGTATTAAGGCGCCAAGAAAGCTTTCACTGCTATCGAAGCCGACTACCGTACTGCGAATAATATTAATATTCTTTTCCCGGCATAGGCTTTCAAAGTCTTTAACAGTGAAAAAGTGGATGTTGGGTGTGTCATACCAGGAGTAAGGCATTGATTTAGACACGGGCATACGGCCGTGTTGGCTCAGGTACCAACGACAACGCCAGTGCGCAAAATTGGGAAAGGTGACAATACACTCTTTGCCGACCCGTAACATTTCATCAATAACGATATGTGGGTTGTGTAGTGTTTGCAGGGCGTGCGCCATAATGACAACATCAAAGCTATTGTCCTGAAAATTACTCAGGCCTTTATTAAGATCCTGTTCAACCACATTTAAACCGTTAGCAATACAGTGGGTGATTTGGTCTTCGTCGATTTCAATACCCAGGCCATTGACTTGCTTGGTTTCTATCAACTTTTGCAGTAACGCGCCATCGCCACAGCCTAAATCCAATACGCGAGTGTTCGCTTGAATCCAGTGGGGAATAAGTTGTAAGTCAAAACGCATCAGCCACACTCCTGCGCGACGCGCTGCATATAAGCACGGAACACGTTTTCATAGCGCTGGTTAGGAATTAAAAAGGCATCGTGGCCGAAGCTGGCTTCAATTTCTGCGTAATTAACCGGCTTATTGGCCGCGATAAGTGCGTCGACAATCTCCCGTGATCGCTCCGGTGAAAAGCGCCAATCTGAGGTAAAGGAAACCACAAGAAATGAACATTGCGCCTGGGTAAATGCTTTTACCGGATCGTCATCGTACTCGCGGGCGAGATCAAAATAATCCAGTGCTTTGGTCATCAGAATATAGGTGTTGGCATCAAAAGTTTCTGAAAAGCTATCGCCTTGGTAACGCAAATAACTTTCCACTTGAAACTCCACATCCTCATCGCTACCCAGTTGAAAGGTGCCGGCTTTTAATTCGCGACCGAATTTTTTACCCATGCCATCTTCAGATAAATAGGTAATGTGACCTACCATCCGGGCCAAGCGCAAGCCGCGCCTCGGGATGACATTGTGGTCCATATAATAGCCGTCATGAAAATCCAGATCAGAGCAGATTGCTTGTCTGGCGACTTCATTAAAAGCGATATTTTGCGCGGTTAATTTCATTGCTGAGGCAATCACGATGCAATGACGAACTTCACTCGGATATTCCAATGCCCAGCGCATGGCTTGCATGCCACCTAAGCTACCGCCAATAACAGCTGCCCAGCTGTTGATACCTAACACATTCATTAATGCGCGCTGGGTCTCTACCCAGTCACGGCAGCGCAAAGGTGGAAAGTCTTTTTGCCAGGCTTTGCCGGTTTCCGGGTTGATCGATTGAGGGCCGGTAGAGCCGTGGCAACCGCCGATATTATTGAGGCTGACAATATAAAATTGCGAGGAATCAATTGGCTTACCGGGGCCGATATAGCTATCCCACCAGCCGGGTTTGCTATCATCTTCATGGTGTAAGCCGGCGGCATGATGGTGGCCGGACAGCGCATGACAAATCAGCACAGCGTTGGAGGCATCGGCATTGAGCGTGCCATAGGTTTCATATACCAATTCATATTGCGCGAGCGTGCGACCACAGGCCAGAGTAACTGGCTGGTCAAAGTGTTGGATCCGGGGAGTAACAACTCCAACAGAGCCAGGCACGGTGTTGTTGGTATTCACGGACATGGATAAAACCTGATTTTAAACTGATCGGAGTCTAATAATTCAAGCAAGCGACTGCAATAGATTCTTGAAATTACAGGGGTTTTTCTATTTTAAGCACGCTTGGTATTCGTCTTGGTTGAGTTATCCGCAGCGTTTTAAGTCTACCCAGCTCGCCATGGACAATAGTCACAGCTGTTTTGGCGACACCAAACTGTTTGGCGATAAACGCTTGCAAGTGCTTGTTGGCTTTACCGTCGATAGGCGGAGCGGAGATGCGCACTTTTAAGCGCTCGGCATGGAGGCCGGCAAATTCATCATTGCAAGCTTTCGGTTGTAAGTGGCAAAACAGCAGTAGATGCTCGCCTTGCCAGCGGTAAAAACAGTCCTTCAGAGCTATATTCCAATCACATAGGCGGCGGGTAGTCGGGCATAGACGGCTAGATTATTGAGTATGATTTGGAAAATATTGATGGCTAGAAACACAAAGATAGGCGACAAGTCCAAACCACCCATTGACGGGAGTAGTTTGCGGAATGGTGCCATCACCGGCTCGGTCAGCTGATGCAGTAATAGAATGGTGGGGTTGTAGCTGCCAGGCGCGACCCAGCTTAAAATAATTGAAGCAATAATAGCAACAAAATAAATATTGATTACCATCCCCAGCGTACCGAGTACGCCCCAAATGGCGAGTGAGACTGGATTGGGTATGGGGTAACCCTGAATAAGCACCAGGGCAGTAGTGGCGAGCATTTGTAATAGCAATACGATGACTAGCGTCGCGCTATCAATGCGGCCAACACTGGGAATCATACGGCGAGTCGGTGCCACTACTGGCTGGGTTACTTTCACCATAAACTGGGAGATGGGGTTATAAAAATCCGCCTTGGATAATTGCAGCAATAGTCTTAGCAGTAGCGCCAGTATATAGAGATTAAAAAATGTCTGGATTAGTAGATTCGCAATTTCGCGCAAAGCATCCATAGAGTCGTAGCCTTAGTAGTATAAAAATTAAATAATGGTGGTACTGATGGCATTATTCCAGTCTTGAGATTAATTATTCATCCAGCAGTTTCGCTAATTCTTCAGATCGATCGCGGCAAGCGATCAGGGCTTGGTTAACAATATCCCGCATGCCCTGATCTTCGAAGACTTTGATAGCCTGTTCGGTAGTGCCACCAGGTGAGGTGACCCGCCGTCGTAGCTCGGCAGCATCCACGTCGCTGGAAATAGCCATTTGTGCTGCTCCCAAAGCCGTTTGCAAGGTCAATTGCTTGGCCACATCGGCGCTGAGTCCCAACTGTTCGCCTGCGGCTTGCATGGCCTCCATTAATAGAAAGAAGTAAGCGGGGCCACTACCAGAGACAGCAGTGACAGCATCCAGCTGGCTTTCCTGATCTACCCATAAAGCAATACCCACTGCGCGCAAGATAGAATCTGCTGCTTGGCGTTGTTGCTCAGTAACTAGATCGTTGGCGAATAATGCCGTTGCCCCTGTTTGCACCAAAGATGGGGTGTTAGGCATGCAGCGGACAATGGCCATATTGCCGCCCAGCCATTTATTCAGGCTGTGAATCTCGATGCCCGCGGCAATGGAAATAATCAGCGGTTTTGACTGCTGGGCGCTGCTGGCCAGATCTTGCAATATAGGTTTCATCACCTGCGGTTTCACCGCCAGGACTACTACGTCAGCATTGGCGATGGCCTGGTGGTTGTCATCAGTGATATTCACGGCGGCCACTTCACGCAAATTACTTAAAGACTGAGGGTAAGGGTCGCTGGCAGTGATTGAGTGTGGCGCAAAGCCTTTATTGACCAAGCCACCAATAATACTGGCTGCCATATTACCAGCGCCGATAAACGTGATGTTGGAGTGGGGAGTATCAGAACTGACAGTAGACAAGATTAAGTACCTTTTGCTTGCTTAAATAATGGTTAACGCGCTGTTCTTAGGCCCGGCAGTATAGCAGGGCAGGCAGCAGTGAGGTACAGGCTTAGCGGCTTCGACTACCAAACAAATCCGTACCAATCCTGACGATCGTGGCACCTTCTGCGATCGCGGATTCCATATCTGCCGACATTCCCATGGATAGGGTGTCGAGTTGTGGGTGATGAATTCGTAATTGATTGAGTGCGGTACTGAGCCGCGCAAAGGCTGTGCGTTGTGCTGAGCTATCGCTAGTCGCTTTGGGGATAGCCATAAGGCCTCGTAACTGCAAGCGGGCAGCGCTGCGACTTGAGCAGCGAGGGCTTCCAGTTCAGTGAGTGCAACACCTGATTTAGAGTGTTCTTCGCTGATATTGACCTGTAGGCAAATATTGAGTTTGGGAAGGGTGGTAGGACGCTGCTCATTTAAACGTTGCGCAATTTTAAGACGATCAACGCTGTGCACCCAGGCAAACTGTTCGGCAATGGCGCGGTTTTATTGGCTTGTATCGGGCCGATAAAATGCCAGTTCAGCTGTAAATTGGTGAGCTCCGCTTGTTTTTCCAGCGCTTCCTGTAAATAGTTTTCGCCAAGCTCGGTGATACCAGCGGCCGCGGCTTCCCGGATCTCAGAAGCTGAACGCGTCTTGCTGACGGCTATTAATTGAACAGAATGAGGCTCGCGGCAGTATTTTTGTTCCGCAAGGCGGATGGCTTGCTGGACCTTTGCTATATTAAATTCTATTGAAGATGACATACGTATTGTTGCTAGCTCCGCTAAGCTAAGTGAGTGTGATGACTAAACCGTGCACTGATTCACAAATGGCGGCACGGTTGTGCAGTCACCCATGCGTGTTACTGAAGCTGCATTATACTCAACGGTTGTTATTAACGCTGTGTCATCTGCCGCTTCGTATTAATTGACGTTAAACCTAAGGATTATCATGGATATTACCGAGCTGTTAGCCTTTAGTGCCAAACAAGGCGCTTCCGATTTACATTTGTCTGCGGGGCTACCGCCGATGATTCGTGTGGATGGCGACGTGCGCCGGATTAACTTGCCACCGATGGAGCATAAACAGGTACACGGCCTGATTTATGAAATCATGAATGATAAGCAGCGCAAAGACTATGAAGAATTTCTGGAGACGGATTTCTCCTTCGAAGTACCTGGTGTGGCGCGCTTCCGGGTTAATGCCTTTAACCAGAACCGCGGTGCGGGTGCTGTGTTCAGGACTATCCCTTCCAAAGTCTTGTCGATGGAAGATCTGGGTATGGGGCAGGTATTTCGCGATATCTCCATGGTGCCGCGGGGCTTGGTATTGGTGACTGGGCCAACTGGCTCGGGTAAATCCACTACGCTGGCAGCGATGATGGACTTTATTAATGACAATAAATACGAACATGTATTAACCATAGAGGACCCGATCGAATTTGTGCACGAATCCAAGAAGTGTTTGGTTAACCAGCGTGAAGTACATCGTGATACTCACGGCTTTAATGAAGCGTTGCGCTCAGCGCTGCGGGAAGATCCCGATATTATTCTGGTAGGTGAATTACGGGATTTGGAAACTATCCGTTTGGCAATGACCGCCGCAGAAACCGGCCACTTGGTATTCGGTACATTGCACACCACCTCAGCGGCAAAAACCATTGACCGTATTATTGACGTGTTTCCAGCAGAAGAAAAATCAATGGTACGGTCGATGTTGTCGGAATCATTGCAGGCGGTTATTGCTCAAACGCTATTGAAAAAAGTCGGCGGCGGTCGTATCGCTGCCCATGAAATTATGATTGGGACGTCAGCTATTCGTAATTTGATTCGTGAAGATAAAGTGGCACAGATGTACTCAGCTATTCAAACTGGTGGCTCCGCGGGAATGCAGACTATGGATCAATGTTTATCTGACTTAATAGATAAGCGTTTGATTGCTCGTGATGTTGCAAGACTGAAAGCGCGCTTCCCGGAAAACTTTTAAATACATTCTTATTAAGTTAAAGCGCAATTAATAAACAAAATAGATAGAAAAATTATTGTGACTGTCGTGAAACTGAACGACAGTCACTGGAGCACATCGTGGATATTGATAAGCTGTTACAAATCGTCGTTGAAAAAGGCGCCTCGGATCTTTTTATTACCGCTGGAGTACCCCCGTCAATCAAAGTCCATGGTCGCGTGGTGCCGGTCACTACGAGTCCGCTAAGCCCGGAGAAAACACGCGAGACTGTGCTTGGGGTAATGAATGAATCCCAGCGTCGGGATTTTGTTCGCGATAAAGAGTGTAACTTTGCTATTAGCGCCAGAGGTATTGGCCGCTTTCGGGTGAGTGCTTTTTACCAACGCAATTTGGCCGGTATGGTATTGCGCAGGATCGAAACGACTATTCCGCGGATTGAAGATTTAGGTTTGCCAGATGTTATTAAAGATTTGGCGATGATTAAGCGCGGCTTAGTCGTGTTTGTGGGTGCCACGGGTGCGGGTAAATCAACTTCCTTGGCCGCGATGATTGGTCACCGCAATCGCAATTCCAAAGGTCATATTATTTCAGTTGAAGATCCGATTGAATATATTCATCAGCATGAGGGGTGTATTGTGACCCAGCGTGAAGTGGGTATTGATACCTCGAGCTTTGAAATTGGCTTGAAAAATATGTTGCGACAAGCGCCTGACGTAATCATGATTGGTGAGGTACGTAGTCGTGAAACCATGGAGCACGCTATAACTTTTGCTGAAACCGGCCACTTATGTTTGTGTACTTTGCATGCGAACAATGCCAATCAGGCGCTGGATAGAATTTTGCATTTTTTCCCTGCGGATAGACACTCGCAACTATGGATGGATTTATCGTTGAACTTGCGGGCAATGGTTGCTCAGCAGTTAATTCCTACGCCTGATGGTAAAGGCCGTCGCTCTTGTGTAGAAGTATTAATTAATACACCTTTAGCACAGGATTTAATTCGCAAAGGTGAAGTACATTCGTTGAAAGATTTGATGAGTAAGTCTAACGATAATGGTATGCAAACTTTCGATCAGGCCTTGTATGAATTATATAAAGCTGGCGAAATTACTTACGAGGATGCATTAGCGCATGCGGATTCGGCCAATGATTTACGCTTGATGATCAAGTTAGGCGATGAAAATAGCCCGTCACAATTAGATGCGATTGCCGGGGATTTATCATTGGAAGATGAAAGTGAGCAAGACAGAGGACAAAACTTTAAGCGTTAGTGTATCTACAATGATTCTTTGATAAGAACAGGCATGTTAGCGCGATCTTTATTGGCCGTGTTCGGTAAACCAGCTTTCTAGAATTATTTTTGCGGCTAAACTGTCCACATTATTTTTCTTAAAATCCCGCGAGCCCGTTTGCTGAATAATTTCTCCTTTGGCGGCAAAACTACTTAAGCGTTCGTCAGCCATCGCAATGGGTAAACCAAAGCGACCATGTAAACGGTTGGCGAATTTTTTAGCGCGAGTACTGAGTT
Organism: Oceanicoccus sp. KOV_DT_Chl; assembly: GCF_900120175.1. Lineage (NCBI taxonomy): Bacteria > Pseudomonadati > Pseudomonadota > Gammaproteobacteria > Cellvibrionales > Spongiibacteraceae > Oceanicoccus > Oceanicoccus sp. KOV_DT_Chl. Next base: position 1,696,293 of record NZ_FQLF01000002.1, on the reverse strand, counting down.
CAGATTCGCTGCCATCCATGTTTAATGGCAAGCCAATAAGTAATAAGTCTGGTCGCCATTCATCGAGAATTTTTTTTATTTCTTCCCAACTTGGAATACCATCTTGTGCTTTTAAATCGATCAGTGGGTTTGCAGTTTGGGTGATGGACTGGCCAATGGCAACGCCGATGGATTTGGTGCCATAGTCAAAACAAAGAATAGATTTTGCGTCTAGTAATGGACGTTTATTGTCAGACATGCCTTAGGCATGCCCTGCCTGGGGAGAGATTAGTGCCAGGTCCACGCCCATTTGTGCGGCAGCCGCTTTGGCGCGTAACTCTACAGGCGTATTAAAAATAATATCGCTATCGGCTGGCACAGTTAACCAGGCATTGTCAGCGAGTTCTATTTCTAATTGGCCTGCGCTCCAACCAGCATAACCCAGCGCCACAATGCTATCGACCGGACCCTGATCATGAGCGATAGCGGTAAGAATATCTTGCGAGGTAGTCAGTGCGACTTGGCCAGAAATGCGAATAGTGGAATCCCATTCCTGTTCAGTAGTGCGATGCAAAACAAAGCCGCGATCCATGTGTACTGGACCACCGGCGAGTATCTGGTCACTGTGAGGGCCCTGGATATCATTAATTTCCAGATGCTGGAAAATTTCGTCGAGGCTGAGATCCAGCGGGTGATTAATGACAATGCCCATCGCGCCTTGGTCATTGTGTTCGCAGATGTAAGTAATACTGTTGGCGAATAGGCCGTCAGTGATAGTCGGCATGGCTATCAGGAAGTGGTCTTTTAAACTGTTTGCACTACTTAATTTATCCATAACTGGATTATTGGGGCGCGCAGAGATGAAGACAAGTGTTAATTGTGAGTAAAGATAAAAAAATGCATTAATTGCTTATTTGAAGGAATGTTTTGTTATAGAAAATGCTGGTCTTAGAGATGTCGGTGAAAATGCCAATAATTTTTAGTTATTTATTAGGTATTACTTGAAGACAGGCGATCTTTATGAAAACGCCAGGTGCGGATAATTTCCAGCACATCGACACTATTTTGCATTTGGGTGGGGAAGGGGTCATAAGGGGCAGCGAGGTGGACGATTTTTATTGCGGCTTGATCAAGCACTTTATGGCCGGAAGATTTTAAAATTTTGACCCGATGTACTTCACCATTGGGCAATAGCGAAACCACCATCCTTAAATCCCCGTATAGTTGCTTACTTTTAGCCTTGCTGGGGTAATGTTGATTGCCAATCGCTTCCACCTTGGTGCGCCAGTTGTGTAAGTACATGGCATCATCCGATTGCTTGGCAGCAACGGATGTAAGGCGATGTATACGCGGGCGCTTCGCATAGGCATATTCCTGAATGTCCAGCTTCGCTTGCAGACTGGCGATTTCACGACTGCGTTGTTGAATCGTGAGTTCATTGTTCGGGCTTGATCCTGATCGCGCTCAAAATTTTGTTCAATTTGCTGTTGCGTTTGTTGGTCGCTAAGGCTGCTGGTGAGTTGCGTAGTGATGGCTTGTTGGGCTTGGCTTTGGCTGCTTTGCTGTTGTTTGGCTACGTCCTGAATTTGCGTATCCTGAAAGTCGGCAAGCTCTTTGGTGGTAAGCATGGCTTTTTCTTCAAGGGTGCCGCTACCTTGCTGGTTATGCTGGGCTAGAAAATCGGCCTCGTCGGGTGCCTGTTGGCTGCGGTGTTGCGCCAGTGTAATTTCGAGCTTGGGCGCAGCAACAGTGCGCTCGGTTTGGCTGAAGGTAATGCCTAGAATCAGTGCAGCATGTAACGCCAGCGCTAGACAGAACGTAAAGCCCAGGCGGTCATGACTGAGTTCCTGAATGTCGATAGCGTTATAGCTTGCAGCGATATTGGCCATATTTCGTTTTTACAGTGGTGACTACAGTTGACTGATAGCCCTTAAGTTTAGTTGCTTGTGCACAGTTGTCAGCTTTACTTCGAAAGCTTGCTGGCAATGCAGTCCATCAATTTATCGGCGATGTTAGTTCCGAATTGATCATCTATCTCGCGCACGCAGGTGGGACTGGTGACATTCACTTCAGTCAGGTAATCCCCGATCACATCCAGCCCGACAAATAATAACCCTTTCTCTTTGACGATGGGGCCGACCTGGTTCGCAATCCAGCGATCTCGTTCTGATAGTGGCTGGGCGCGACCGGTGCCGCCGGCCGCCAAATTACCGCGCACTTCGCCCTTCGCCGGAATGCGCGCCAGGCAGTAATCGATAGCTTCGCCATTGACCAGCAGGATGCGCTTATCGCCATCGACAATTTGCGGTAGGTATTTTTGTGCCATGATGGAGGTGCGGCCGTATTCGGTCAGGGTTTCCAGAATGGCGCCCAGATTGTTGCCGTCTTCTTTGACTCTAAAGATTCCCGTGCCCCCATCCCGTCTAACGGTTTATAGATTACATCGCCGTGCTGGCGGTGGAAGTCGCGTAATCGCTCGTCATCTTTGCTGACAATTAAGGGTGGGCAGCAGTCTGGAAACCGGGTCGCAAAGATTTTTTCATTGCAGTCACGCAGGCTTTGAGGCTTGTTAACAATTAGGGTGCCCAGTTGCTCAGCGGCTTCGAGTATATAGGTGCTATAAATAAACTCATTGTCGAAGGGAGGATCTTTGCGCATGAGTACGACATCGAGATCGCCCAAGTTGATGTCCTCGGTCTCACCCAGCTCGTAATAATGGTCTGGGTCTCTAAATACCTGTAATGAGCGAATCTTGGCTCGCGGTTCCCCGCCATTGAGGTACAAGTCAGACTGTCGCATATAGTGTAATTGCCAGCCCCGCTCACTGGCGGCCCATAACATGGCCAAAGTAGTGTCTTTTTTGTAGGTAATGGTTTCGATTGGGTCCATTACGACCCCGAGGCGGATTGTCATAGTATGCTCTGTGTTGGCTTTTTGTGTTTACTGCTAGTAGATAAATACAGCTTTTTGCTTATGTGATGCCAGCTTTGGCCGAAATAAAGGGCTGTGATGATAATTTTATCTAAAGTAGCCCATTTTTTTTCGGAGTTGCTAGCAGTTTCTCACTTATCCATTGGGCGATCTGCGCATCCGCTTCTATACTCATTATTGGTTTAGGTTATGAGCCTGTTTTGTAATTTGGCCATTACGTTACGACGCTAAAGATCGCAAAGCAAGACTTAAGTAAAAAGTTATAATAAGCAGTTTTACTATATTTATCCGTAGTTTATGGCGAAAAGCTGGAATCTATGTTAAATATTAAAAGCTGTTTCCACTGTGTTTGTGTCGATATGTTCATTAAATGACCAGACTCGTTCAATAAGCCCCAATTCGTCAGCATTTAAGGTCTAGGGTATGGAAGGAAATTTCGAAAATTTGAAAGTCATGGTAATCGATGACAGTAAAACGATTCGTCGCACTGCTGAAACGCTCTTACAGAAAGTAGGTTGTGAGGTGTTTACTGCGACAGATGGCTTTGATGCGCTGGCCAAAATTGCCGATAGCAAGCCGGATATTATTTTTGTCGACATTATGATGCCGCGTCTGGATGGTTATCAGACCTGCGCGCTGATTAAGAACAACAGCGAATTCAAAAAAACCCCGGTGATTATGCTATCCAGTAAAGATGGCTTATTTGATAAGGCTAAAGGGCGAATTGTGGGTCCGATGAGTACCTGACCAAGCCTTTTAGTAAAAATGAATTATTGGGTGCAATTCAAGCCCATGTTGGTGCTGCCTAGTAATACCAGCTACCTTGCCTTGTTCGGGCGTTTGTGTGCGAGCAAGAAATAACAATAATTTCTAGCTGTAATAGCTTGTGAAGTGGAGGAAATATGGCACGAGTGCTGATCGTCGATGATTCACCGACGGAAACCCACAAGATGACCACGATTCTTGATAGACATGGCCATGAAGTCATAACTGCGGTAAGTGGTGAAGACGGTGTTGCTAAAGCTAAAGAGACTTTGCCCGATGTAGTACTTATGGATATCGTGATGCCGGGCTTGAATGGCTTCCAAGCCACTCGCCAATTGAGTAAGCATGCGACTACCAGTCACATTCCCGTGATTATTGTCACCACCAAGGATCAGGAAACCGACCGCCTGTGGGGACAGCGTCAGGGAGCAAAAGGTTATTTGACGAAGCCGGTGGATGATAACGCCCTAATGTCAGCAATTGCTGATGTGTTGGGCTAGACCCAAAGACTGACGACGGGGACAAGATTGATGAGTGAACTGGAACCTTTTGCGGCCTTGCTTGATATCGCCCAGCGCAGTGTCTCAAGTGCGCGGGTTTGCCCGAGCAGGCAGACATTAAGCCGCACTGGTCTGGTATCGGCTTTACCCTTGGTGGTTATCGGTTTATCGCACCAATGGGAGAGGTGGTAGAAATTTTAGCCCAGCCGCCATCGACGCGTTTGCCAGGCGTGCAGCCTTGGGTGCAGGGGGTGTCAAATGTTCGTGGACGCTTATTACCCTTGATTGATTTGGAGCGATTTTTTGGCAGTGTGCCAGGTAATCGCAAAGATCGACGGGTGCTAGCTCTTGAGTTAGGTGATTTGTATACCGGCCTAATCGTTAATGAAGTATTTGGGATGCAACATATTCCAGTGGACAGCTTCCGTGAGGAAGTGCCAGAAGAAGTCTCTGCGTTGAAGCCATTTTTAGCCGGGTCGTACCAGCACAACAATTATGTCTGGTCCGTTTTTAGTCCTTATAAATTGGCACAAAACGCAGAGTTTTATAATGCGGCGGCTAGTTAAGTCGCTGTCATGAGTAAAGGTGGATAGGGAATGCCGCTATTGGTCGCAAGGCTGATACCAGTATTAAACATGCAGTCTTGAGTATCGTTGGCTGTGAAGGATGCGAGGCTTTGAGAAGTCGAAACTGACTTTTTAGGGTTTACATAAATAGTAAAACTTTTAACGGGGAGCCCCGGGCATGAACGCTAAAACAAGAGGTGCAGCCGCCAAGCTGCCTACCAACCGAGTCATAAGTTTTTTCCTGTTCCTGATGGTTGCAGGCATTGTTGGCGCCGGTTTTAACGCCTATATCGTGTTGCGAGATGCGGGTTATGATGCCCGTTACTTGGAGCTGACAGGTGAGCTGCGAGTACTGGCGCAGCAAATCTCGACCAGTTCCCGGCAGGCGACTGAGGGGGACGCGGCATCGTTTGATGAGCTTGAAAAATCCCGTAATAAATTTAACCAGACCATCGGTATTTTAAAGAACGGCACCACTTCACTGCCGTCTCCCCAAAGCATGTTATCCAGTGAGTTAGGCGTATTAGATGCGTTATGGAACAAGGTAAATACCGCTTCGACCACTATCGTTGATAACCGCCAGCGACTTTTATTTTTGCACGAAGTTGCTAAAACCCTGAATGAATCGATCCCGGAATTACAGGCGGAATATAACAACGTTGTAGAAATTTTATTAGAAAACCGCGCCCCGGCTGAACAGGTTGCGGTGGCTCAGCGGCAGTCGTGGCTGGCTGAGCGTATCGCCCGTAACGTAGATAACATGTTACAGGGTGGTTCTGCTGCTAAAGATGCGGCCGATCAGTTTAACCTTGATGCGAGCTTGTTTGGTTCGGTACTAAACGGCATGTTGCAGGGCAATAAGGCCATGCGGATTTCACGGGTAACCGATAAAGACGCACAGGTTTCATTGGAAGAAGTTAATAAGCTGTTTGAATTTGTTAGTGGTTCGGTTGATGAAATTTTCCAGGCTTCTCCCGATCTGTTGAAATCACGTACTGCTGCTGAAGGTATCGTTGTTGATTCACCGCAAATCATGGAAGCCACAAGTAAGTTAGCGGAACAAATCAGTACGCTGGAAAGTGAGCGTAAAATTACCGGAACCACCGCGCTGTTTTTCTTGGGCGTGACCTTGTTCTCTTTAGCAATGATCGGTATTCAAACATTCCGCAATACCCAGGCTCGCTTGCGCGAAACCGGTGAAACCAACGAGCGAAACCAGAATGCAATTTTACGTTTACTCGATGAACTCGCCGACTTGGCAGATGGTGACTTAACCACTACCGCAACCGTAACCGAGGATTTCACCGGTGCGATTGCTGACTCGATTAACTTTACTATCGACCAATTGCGGATTCTGGTATCGCAAATTAACGATACAGCGGTGAAGGTATCGACGGCGGCACAGGAATCGCAGTCAACCGCGTTGCACTTAGCCGAAGCGTCCGAACACCAGGCGCAAGAAATTGCCGGTGCATCCGCGGCGGTAAACGAGATGGCGGTGACCATCGACCAGGTATCTTCAAACGCTTCGGAATCAGCCAGCGTTGCGGAGCGTTCGGTTGCCATCGCAAATACCGGCGCCGAAGTGGTACAGAACACCATTAACGGCATGGATAACATCCGTGAGCAGATTCAGGAAACCTCAAAGCGTATCAAACGATTGGGTGAATCATCCCAGGAGATCGGGGATATCGTATCGTTGATTAACGACATCGCCGACCAAACCAACATACTGGCATTGAACGCGGCGATACAGGCATCGATGGCGGGTGACGCGGGTCGTGGTTTCGCGGTAGTTGCGGATGAAGTACAGCGCCTTGCGGAACGTTCTTCTGCGGCAACAAAACAGATTGAAGCGCTGGTTAAAACCATCCAGTCAGATACCAACGAAGCGGTTATCTCGATGGAACAAACCACTGCCGAGGTGGTACGGGGTGCGCGCTTGGCACAGGATGCGGGTACTGCACTGGAAGAAATCGAGAAAGTATCGCAGGAACTTGCGGAATTGATTCAGAACATCTCCAACGCTGCTCGTCAGCAAGCATCATCAGCGGGTCATATATCCAACACGATGAATGTTATCCAGGAAATCACTACTCAAACCTCTTCTGGTACCACAGCAACAGCGAGATCGATCGGTAATCTGGCTGATATGGCGAACGAACTACGTGAGTCAGTGGCTGGCTTTAAATTGCCTGAAGAAGAGTCAATGGTACCAGTGGATGAGGAAAATCTTTACGAGGAAGAAGCACCACTGGCACTGGCTGTCGCTGAGTAAAATTGTTAGTGAATTGATTGGCCGTTTTACATTGTTAATGGCAAACGTTAGAGAGAGTGAGAGCGATGTCGAGGTGGTCTTATCAGGCGCCGCTGGAACTTAGTGATGAACAGTATGCCCGTTGGCAAACTCTATTAGAGCTCCGTACGGGCATTTGCTTTTTACAACATAAATCAATTTTACAAAAAGGCCTCAGCCAGCGTATGCGCGAAGTCGGGTGTGAGGATTATGAAGAGTATTTTCAGCAAGTAAGTCGTATTCCTGAAGGACTCATTGAGTGGACGCAGTTGGTAGACAGGATATCTGTCAAGGAAACCAGTTTTTATCGAGAGTCTCATTCCTACGGCGCAGTGCAAAAATATTTAATGACTCTATTTGAACTTGAGTCGAGAAGTAAGGGCGATACATTAGACCTATGGAGTGTAGGTTGTTCTACCGGAGAAGAGGCGTACTCGTTGGCGATGTTGGCGAATGAGGTTCTTGATTATGTATCAACGGAATGTTTTTTAGGTGTTATGGCTACTGATATTAGTCAGAGCGCGTTAGCAGTAGCAAGACTCGGAAAATACAGTGCGCGTAAAGTTGATAGTTTACCGCCATCGTTGAAGCATAAATATTTTACAGGGATAACGGAAAATCAATATCAAGTAGTTGCCAAGTTACGTCAACGTTTAGCTTTTGTACAAGGCAACTTGTTGGAACTGGATAAAATACCCCAGCTGGCGATGGATGTAATTTATTGTCAAAACGTATTAGTTTATTTTCGCCGCGATCGGCAATGGCAAGTTCTAAATGGCCTGGCAGAACACTTAAAGCCTGGTGGTTTATTGGTGATTGGTCCCGGTGAAGTAGTTGGATGGCAGCACCCAAAGATGCAAAGGTATAAAGATACCGCGGTGCAGGCATATATAAAAATATCGTTAAAAAGCCAGCGCGCGAAAAATGGCGCCTGAGGCTAACAACAAAAGGTTGCAATCCTATGAGTGAGCGCCAGGATTTTATTGCGCTAGAGTGGGTGGCGGGAGAAATTGAGGAAACCCTCAAGCAAGCCGCTCAAGCGTTAGATGAGTACATTGCCAATCGTGATGACAGTACCAAATTACGGTTTTGTCTAACACACATTCACCAGGTGCACGGTACTTTGCAAATGGTGGAGTTTTTTGGCGCAGCTTTGCTAGCTGAAGAAATGGAAGGATTGGCACACGCGCTGACGCAGGGAAAAATCCATGGCAGCCATATAGATGATGCTTTGGTGGTATTGAAAAACGCGATCAATCAATTGCCGCTCTATCTAGAAAAAGTTAAAGAATCCCGTCATGGCTTACCGGCTACATTATTACCCGTATTAAATGATTTGCGCGCCGTTCGTGGTGAGAGCTTATTGTCGGAAACGGTGTTATTTGCACCTGATATGCGCGTAGCGATAGCTAAAAATGAAACCTCCCAAGTTACGATTTCCGCTGATGAACTGACTGAAGTTGCTAATAAATTAAGACAAATGTTTCAGGTAGCATTATTGGGTTTAATTCGTGGCAATGATGTTAGTAAAAATTTAAATTATTTAGCCAAAGTTTGTGCGCGGCTAGTAAAATTAACTGAAGGTCAGCCACTGCAACCGCTGTGGAAAGTTTGCATTGCCGTTTTAGAAGGCTTGTTGAATAACAGTATTGATTCCAGTGTCGCGGTTAAAATTTTATTACGTCAGGTCGATCGCCAGATTAAAAAAATTATTGACGAAGGCAGCTCGGCTTTTCAACAGTCGCCACCAGAAGATTTACTCAAAAATTTGCTCTATTACGTAGCCCGCAGTAAATCGAATTCCCGCTATATCAGTGAGATCAGAAATGAATATAGTTTGGACGTATCATTATTAGGCGATGGTGAGCTTGATGATGAGTCATTAGCCGCGCCAGATAGTGCTGTGATGCACGCAGTCATTGAAGCTTTGGTGCAAGAGCTGGGAGAAATTAAATCAACATTATTTGCAGCGGGCAATGATAGTGCGACGTTAACCAACGTGCTACCTCTGTTTAAACGCGTAAATGACACCATGGCAATTTTGGGTATGGGTGTTGCCCTTAAACAATTACAAATTCCCTACTCTGATTTGGCAAAGGCATTGGCTACTCAGGATGTCGTCCGTGATGAACAAGTTAATAATATTGCTGCTCAAATATCCGCAGTTGAAAGTGAATTAAACCCCACTGAATTTTTAGAAGAGGGACAGGAGCGGACATTATTTAATGATAGCGAGGAAGCACAGCAGCAACTGGATAGCGCTTATGTGTCAGTTGTCAGGGAATCGCGTAAATCATTAGAGCAGGCAAAAGAAACTATTATTGAATTTGTGGCAACGCAATGGAACCATGAATGTTTAACTGATCTACCGAATTTATTAACTGAAATTAGTGGTAGTTTAAATATTGTACCGCTGCCCCGAGCAGCGAGAATTCTGCATTCTTGCGAACAATACGTTAGTCAAAAATTACTCACAGAGCGTTCGGTACCCGAGTGGCAAATGCTGGATACGTTGGCCGATGCGATAACGTCGGTAGATTATTATCTGGAACGTTTGGATGATGGCGCGGCAGAAGAAGGCAATACCATATTAGCGGTAGCAGAAGAAAGTGTTGCTGAATTAGGTTATCCGGTTGCGGTTGAACAAACAGCTGGGAATTTGAGTGAGGCAGTACCGCCAACCTTGGAAATGGAGTCGTCAGCGATTTCTGCTGATGAGTCTGCTGCAGAGCCGGTTGAAGCGCCAGTGCTGGCAGAAGTAATTCCTTTTCAGGCAGCCAATGGCAATAAGGAAACGTCGCAAGCAACAGAGGTACTACCGCCCGCTGAAGAGACTATTGAGTCAGCGCTAGAGCCGGAATTGGAAGCAGAGGTTGATGAAGATTTTGATCCTGAAATTGTAGAAATTTTTGTTGAAGAAGCCGGTGAAGTATTAGCCGAAATCGATGAGTCTTTACCGCTTTGGCAAGCCGATACCAGTAACAGCGAAGCGGCGACCAATGTCAGGCGTGCTTTCCATACCTTAAAAGGTAGCGGACGAATGGTGAAGGCCATGGCGATTGGCGAGTTAGCTTGGTCAATTGAAGACATGCTCAATCGTGTATTAGAGGGATCTGTGACGATTGATGCTGTTCGCTTTGCTTTAATTGAAGAAACTAAGGCGTTAGTACCGGCAATGGTTTCTGCGTTTGAACAACGCCAGGGAATTGATAAGTCAGCAATGAATTCAATCATTGCCAGAGCGAATTTATTGGCCAAAGAACAATCGCCAGCGCTTGATCAAATCGCCGGGGTTGTGGAACCTGCAGTGGTTGATGTTGAGCCTGATGTATCAGCTGAGGCTGTTGCTGAGAATAGTAGCGTCGAGCCGCCTGTTATTCTTGAACAGATAGAAGAAGAGCTGGACGAGGAGTTGCTGGAAATATTTGCTTCAGAAACTGCCGTACACGTGCAAGTACTGGACGACTTTATTGCGCATTGTTACAACCTTGCCGGTCCGGCTGAATTAACTGATGCTTTACAGCGCGCGCTTCACACGCTTAAAGGTAGTGCCAATATGGCAGGTATCACTCCGGTGGTGGCGATAGTGACGCCGTTGGAACATGTGATAAAAGAATTACGGGCCAGTCAATTAAAAGTCGATGAACCATTAGTCGCATTATTAGAGCGAGGCTCGTTATTAATTAAAGCCGGCGTAGAGCAGCTGACAACGACGCCAATGCAGGAGCTGCCTTCTTCGGAAAGTTTTGTTGAAGAAATTTTATCGCTGTTTGAAGCGAGGCTGGCTACAGCCGCAGCAGCCAAAGCGGATAGTGAAGAGTCGGGTATTCCTCCAGAGGCATTAAATAATTTCTTAACCGAAAGTTTAGATTTGATTACGGAACTGTCAGGGCGATTAGTGCTGTGGCAGCAAGGTGATGTGCAGCCAGGCGAGCTTGAATTACTTGAGTCGTTAATGGATGGATTCATTAATCAAGCTGAGTCCGTCAATATTATTCCGGCGGTAGAGTTTGGGCAGCAGGTACAAGTGTTGTATCGGCAGGCAGCCCAGGTTGATAGTAGCGCTGTTAGTGCTGAATTCTTTACTCTGATGAATGAAGCCAATGATTGTCTGGTAGATATGCTTGATCAAATCGCAGGTCATCAAACGCCAGTCTACGATGATAATTTATTTAATCGGATGCAGGATTTTGAATTCGCAGCCGAAGCGATTGAGGCGGACGCTAGTGAAGACGTTGTCGATAGTAACGACGTTGCTATGTTGCAGGATATTGATTTTGTCGAAGGTATCGCTGAAGACGATGCCATGTTTGCTGAAGCGGAAGTCTACGAATTAGATCTGGATGCGACTGTGAGTATGCCCGCATTATCTGATGAAGATGTAGCGTCATCCGGTGATGATGAGGAGGACATCACCTTCGAAGCGCCTATTTTGGATGCCCCTATTCTGGAAGAAGTGCTAGACACTATTGCTGAACCTGAAGATTCCATCGACCAGATACCCACTCTGGAACCTGTCACTGATGAAGCCCTGACAGAAAATATAGACCTTGATGCCTTGGAGCCCGAGCCGGTTGAAATAGAAGCGCTGAATGAATTCGTTCCTGAGTTGAGTGATGAAGTCGTTCCGGCCGCAGTTGCCGATGAGACGCAGGATGATGAAACTATTACTGCTGCAATGAGTGATTTAGCTGATGCCATTGCCAATGGTGTTGATTCCCCTGAAGCTCTCGAACCAGAACCAGAACCAGAACCAGAACCAGAACCAGAACCAGAACCAGAACTGGAGCTAACCTCAGTTGCGCCGGAAAGTACTGAAGACGATGATATCGATGAAGAGATTGTCGAAATCTTTTTGGAAGAGGCTGAGGATTTATTAGAAGACATTGACGAAGCGATTCATGGTTGGAGCGATAATCGTGGTAGCCGTGAACATCTGGATGATTTACTGCGTATTTTACATACCTTGAAAGGTGGCGCGCGCCTGGCGGGTATAACTCCGATGGGCGATTTAAGCCATAATTTTGAAACTTCGTTAATGGGGCTGGAAGGTTTAGCTGGCGAGGTCGATGACGATACGCTGCATTCCTTGCAAGAGTATCAGGATCAATTATTAGCCCAGCTAACCGCTATTAAGGCTGGTGAGCGCCTGGCGTCGATTGCTCCGCTGGAGTCCGAACCTAGCGTTGAAAATGAAACGACTGAATTAAAAGTTGAGTTTGAGGAAGAGCCAGAGCCAGAGCAACAACTGGACATAGATGACTCGCCTGCCGCAGACGATGTGGATGCCATAGCGGAAACAGCATCTGAATCACTGGATTTGGGTGCTGACGATACCGATGAAAGTTTTGAGCTTGATGATCTGGATTTTGCTGCGGTAGATGCAGACCTTGAAGAGGATGTTGCGGCTGAGGCGCCGCCCCCTGTTGATGACATTGCTCCTGTAGAGCAAAAGCCTGTTGAAACAAATACTTTGCCATCAGTGACGCATCAGTTAAGGGAGGTGTCGGCTGAGCAGGCGCTGTCAGCCAGTATCGATAATTCCGGGCGCAAAGGATCACAGGAAGTGGTCAAAGTATCTGCCCAGTTATTGGAAGAGCTGGTTAACCTTGCAGGTGAAACGTCTATTTCTCGAAGCCGAGCGGAAGAACAAATTTCCGAGTTGGTATTCTCGCTGGATGAAATGCAGATCACGGTCGATCGCTTGCAGGAACAAGTCCGTCGTTTGGATATGGAGACGGAGCAACAAATTTTGTATCGCCAGGAGCAGGTTGAAAGTGAGGGTCTTGAGGGCTTTGACCCCTTGGAAATGGACCGTTATTCACAACTACAACAGCTTTCTCGTTCGCTGCTGGAATCCTCATCTGATTTGATTGATATCAAGAGCACACTGGCTGATAAATCTCGCGACATGGAAACCTTGTTAGTCCAACAGTCACGGATTAATACAGAATTACAAGAAGGCTTGATGCGTTCACAGATGGTGCCGTTTTCAAGAATGGTACCGCGTTTGCGCCGCATTGTTCGCCAGATCAGTGGTGAATTGGATAAGCGCGTAGATTTCCACTTGGATAATGTTGAGGGTGAGCTGGATCGCTCAGTACTGGAACGGATGGTAGCACCGTTAGAGCATATGCTGCGTAATGCGGTTGACCACGGGATCGAATCAGCAGAGCAAAGAGAAGCATCCGGGAAAAATAAACGCGGCAATGTCACCCTCGATCTAGCAAGGGAAGGTGGCGAAATCGTTATTAGATTGATTGATGACGGTGCCGGTATTAATTTGGCGGCAGTAAAAGCCAAGGCGATTGAGCGTGGATTAATGGAGGCAAATGCCGAGTTAAGTGACCACGAAATACTGCAATTTATTTTACAGTCCGGGTTCAGTACCGCCGCAAAAGTTACCCAAATCTCAGGCCGGGGTGTGGGCATGGACGTGGTCCATAGTGAAATAAAACAGTTGGGTGGTTCGATGGATATCGAATCAACACTGGGCAAAGGAACACGCTTTACGGTACGTCTGCCATTTACCGTGTCAGTGAATCGTGCCTTGATGGTTAATGTAGGTGGTGATCGTTACGCGATTCCACTGAATAGTATTGAAGGTATTGTACGAGTCAGCCCATTTGAACTGGAGGCGTATTATCAACCTGATGCCCCCATGTTCGAATACGCGGGTCAGCCTTATTTATTACGTTATATGGGTGCGTTACTACACCGCGGTGAGAAACCAAATCTGGAAGGCCAGGTAATGCCGTTGCCTGTTGTGCTAGTGCGCGGTGCCGAGCATTCCATTGCAATACAAGTGGATAGTTTGATGGGATCACGAGAAATTGTGGTTAAACCATTGGGCCCGCAATTCAGTATGGTACAGGGTTTGTCCGGTGCCACCGTGCTGGGTGATGGTAGCGTGGTAGTTATATTGGATTTGTTAGCGATGATTCGTGCCGATGCATCCTTTATGCATAAAGATATGATTTCATCCCAGCAGGAGCAACAGGTAGAAGAGCGCGCTACATTGGTTATGGTAGTCGATGATTCAGTTACCGTGCGGAAAGTAACCTCGCGCTTCCTCGAGCGTCAAGGCATGGAGGTTATCACTGCCAAAGACGGTATGGATGCGGTAACGCAATTGCAGGAAATTGAACAAATACCTGATGTCATGTTGTTGGATATTGAAATGCCACGTATGGATGGTTTTGAAGTCGCCAGTCGTGTCCGTCATAACACTCGCTTGCAAGATATTCCCATCATTATGATTACGTCACGTACTGGTGAAAAACATCGCGAAAGAGCATTTTCGTTAGGTGTGAATGAATATATGGGTAAGCCGTTCCAGGAAACCGAGTTGTTGGAGAAAATTCAGCTACTGACGGGCGTTGCGGCTGAGAAATAAAAAATGACGGATAGCGCTGCGCCGCGTATTGCTCTGGTGACAGATAGCGATCTTAATCGTCACCTGCTGCAAAACGTACTTAGTGACGGCGGTTATCTATTAGCCCAGTCCATGGACTTTAGTGCCCTGGATGGCTTTTTAGCAAAAGATGAAGCTGCAGTTTTTGATGCCTGGTTGTTGGATGTTGAAGGAAGTAATATCCAGCCCTCTTTAGAAAAACTGCTAGAACAAAGTGATTTGCCGTTATTGCTTAACGATAATATACCACTGACTACAGATATCGCTGCTACTGATTTATGGCGACGTCGATTACTGGAAAAACTGGAAGTAGTAGCGTTAAGAAACGACGACAGTAGTTTGTCAACTACAGCAGAGCTGCAATCGCCAGATTTGCCTGCGCAGATTTGGGTATTGGCAGCATCACTGGGTGGGCCAGAAGCAGTAAAGCTTTTTTTATCGGCTTTGCCAGCAGGTTTACCGGTTGCCCTGGTTTACGGGCAGCATATTGAAACGAATTTCGATACTGTATTGGCTAAAGGAATTGGTACACAACATTGTTACCCTCTACAGTTGGTTCGTGGTGAGCAGATGTTGGCGCAAGGTTCTGTTGCTGTAGTGCCAGCAGACCGTCAACTTAGATTTTTGCCTCGCGGTCGAGTGATCGAAACTCGCAAGGCCTGGGCGGGTAGCTACCAACCGGCACTGGATCAAGTTATTGCTGATTTGGCACGGATCTACCGTGATAAATTAGGTGTGATTATATTTAGTGGTACCTGTAACGACGGCGAAATTGGTTGTCGAGTAGCTAAAGCTTGTGGCGCGACAATTTGGGCACAGGAACCAGAAAGTTGTGTCAGTGCTGCAATGCCCAATGCCGCCATTGATACTGGCTGTGTGAGTTTTCAGGGGACTCCAGAGCAATTGGCGGCTGAGTTAGTTAAAAAAATTAGTACCGACAGTAATGCAAATATAGCATTACCGGCCTAATTCCTACGTAAATATATAGAGAGGCAATCCATGAGCACAGAAGTCCAATCCACAATTGCCGCTAATGAATTGGCTACATTATTAATCCCAATGAATGGTAAGCAGCTGGTGTTACCCAATGTGTCGGTAGCCGAAATAATTCCGTTTGTTAAACCTACTGCTAAAGAAGGTAGTCCAGCCTGGTTTCTAGGATATTTTTCCTGGCGCAACACAGAGGTGCCATTAGTGTCTTTTGAGTCTTTAAACGACGAATCATTTCAAAGTCAAAGTGTGGGTAAACGGATTGCCGTACTAAATGGTTTAGTGGATGATCGTTTGCCATTTTGCGCGATTGTTACCGAGGGTATGCCGAGGTTGATGCGGGTTTTACCCAACGAGGTTTCAAACGACGAGTCGGTAACCATAGGCCCGGCTGAGCTAGCGAGAGTGCTAGTGAGCGGCGAAGAGGCAGTTATTCCCAATGTTGATTTTATTCAGCAGCAAACTTTGTTGCATATTTAAGCATCGTTTTTACAGCCAGAATTAAATATCGCCCATACCGATTGTAATAACGTGATCGCTACCAGTGGCGCCGTTTCGGTTCTCAATACTCTTGGGCCAAGCTGCATAGCTTGGAAGCCATTTTTTTCAGCGTCATTTATCTCCGTTTCATTTAATCCGCCTTCTGGTCCAATTAATAAGGCCGTTTTATTTACTTCATCGTCACTGTTAAGAGTTTGCTCTGTGCGATGATGCAATACCAGTTTTTTATCAGCCTGTACGCTAGTTAGCCATTGATCTATCCCCAGTAATTTATGCACAGTAGGAATACGATTGCGGCCGCATTGTTCACAGGCGCTAATAGCAATTTTTTGCCAGTGTTGTAGCTTTTTTTCTAAACGCTCGCCTTTAAGTTTAAGTTCTACACGCGCGCTTAGTAGCGGGGTTATTTCCGTAACACCTAATTCGGTAGCCTTTTGAATAACCCAATCCATGCGATCGCCTTTCGAAATAGCTATCCCGAGATGGATGCTCAGTGGGGATTCAGTTTCAAGTAAGTGCTGCTGCTGAACAGTAACAGTGACCCATTTTTTACTCACCGCCTCAATACACGCATCAAACTGGCCACCTTGGCCGTTAAATAAGATCAGTGGAGCACCTTCGTTAAGGCGTAGTACTTTGCTAATGTAGTGACTGCTAGCCTCATTTAATTCAGTGGTCTGATGTTCAGTTAATGGCTGTGCCACGTAGATTCGGGGTATGCGCATAGTATTCTGTATATAAAAGAATGTGAGCCAATAGTAGCACTGCGGTGCTGATTCAATAAATAAAAAAGCCGCTTAGCAAGTACAGCTAAGCGGCTTTTAACAATCGTCTTAAGCTTAAATAGTCTAAGATGATAAGCCTAAATTATTCCAAATAGTTTTATTAGGCTCTATCTGGTTCATGGTGTAAAAATGAATACCAGGAGCATCGGCGGCCAGCAGCTGCTCGCATAAGCGAGTCACTACTTCTATACCAAATGCCTTTATACTTGCAGTGTCATCACCATAGCCTTCAAGCTTTTGCGCCATCCATCGAGGAATTTCAGCGCCACAATTTTTTGAGAAGCGGGCAAGGTTTTGAAAATTGGTGATCGGCATAATGCCTGGATAGATCGGTTTTTCGATACCCGCTTTTTGGCATTGATCGATAAAATAGAAAAAGCTGTCGGCATTATAAAAGTACTGGGTAATAGCACTATTAGCACCGGCATCAAATTTCCGCTTGAGAAACTGGATATCACTATCATAACTGGCTGCGTCCGGATGGATTTCCGGATAAGCGGCAACTTCTAAATGAAAGTGATCGCCAGTATGTTTACGAATAAACTGAACTAACTCCTCGGCATAGACCAGTCGTTGGGCGCCCATGCCTGATGGAATATCGCCTCGCAGTGACACAATACGATCAATACCTGCGTCTTTGTATTCGTTAATCAGTGCCAGCATAGAGGCTTCATCATCGCCGCCAAAAGACAGGTGCGGCGCGGTAGCAATACCTGCAGTTTTCATGGCAAATACAATTTCTTTAGTGTTGTCGCGGGTGGAGCCGCCAGCACCATAGGTTACTGAGAAAAAATCAGGATTTAATTGATTAAGTTCATCGCGTACGACATTCAATTTTTCTCTACCGACATCAGTTTTCGGCGGAAAAAATTCAAAACTAAAGCGTTTTTTGTCAGTCATGGTCATCGCTTCTAAGCAAAAGGTCTGGTTATGGACCAGACACTGCGCCTCGCAAAGCAAGGCGCTATTTGGTTAAGTCTCCGCTAGGGAAACAGCCTTAGTACTTATAAGAATCCGTTTTGAACGGACCTTCAACCGCCACATTGATGTAGTCAGCTTGCTCCTGCGTCAGTTTGGTAATCACACCACCAAACCCATTGACCATATGCGCCGCAACTTCTTCATCCAAGTGTTTGGGCAATACTTCCAACGTGATTGCAGTATCTTTTTTATCTGCATACTTCAAACCATACAAGTGAATCTGCGCCAGTACCTGGTTAGCAAAGGAACCATCCATGATCCGTGAAGGGTGGCCAGTAGCGTTGCCCAGGTTAACCAAGCGACCTTCTGATAACAGAATCAAATGATCGTTAGTGGCTTTGTCGCGATAGACTTTATGGACCTGTGGTTTAACTTCATCCCACTCCCAGTTCTTGCGCATAAACGCGGTATCGATTTCGTTATCGAAGTGACCGATGTTACAAACCACAGCACCGTTCTTCAGCGATTGTAAAATGGCTGAGTCACACACGTTCAAGTTACCGGTGGTGGTTACCACAATATCGGTATTTTCTAACAATGCTTTATTGGTATCTTCAGCTTTGCCGGTGTTAATGCCGTTGTTGTAAGGTGATACGACTTCAAAGCCGTCCATACATGCCTGCATTGCACAAATGGGGTCAATTTCCGATATCCGTACAATCATTCCTTCCTGGTTCAAAGATTGTGCAGAACCTTTGCCCACGTCACCATAACCAATAACCAGTGCTTTTTTACCCGATAACAAGTGATCGGTACCGCGCTTGATCGCATCGCTTAACGAGTGGCGACAGCCATACTTATTGTCGTTTTTGGATTTAGTGATGGAATCGTTAACGTTGATCGCCGGTACTTTCAAAGTACCTTTTTCTAACATCTCTTGTAAGCGGTGAACGCCGGTGGTGGTTTCTTCGGTGATACCGTGGATATTGTCTAGCATCTGGCCGTATTTTTCATGTAGCATTAATGTCAGATCGCCACCGTCATCGAGCACCATATTGGCATCCCAAGGCTGACCGTCTTTTAAGATGGTTTGTTCCAAACACCACTCATACTCTTCTTCGGTTTCACCTTTCCAGGCATAAACGGGTACACCGGCAGCAGCGATAGCGGCGGCAGCGTGATCCTGCGTTGAGAAAATATTACATGATGACCAGCGCACTTCTGCACCCAGTGCTACCAGTGTTTCAATCAATACGCCGGTTTGAATGGTCATGTGGATACAGCCTAAAATCTTGGCACCCGCTAGTGGTTGGCTGGGGCTGTATTTAGCGCGCATCGCCATCAGTGCTGGCATTTCGGTTTCGGCGATGTCCAGTTCTTTACGGCCCCAGGCCGCGAGAGAAATGTCTGCTACTTTATAATCGGTCATGTTTTTGTCCTTTGGTAAGTCGGGTCAGTGTGCTGACCCGACGCAAGTAAATGGCTAAGGGGTTAGGCGTTGACGGCGGCTTTTAACGCATCAACTTTGTCAGTTTTTTCCCAGGTAAAGGCGGTAAAGGTGTCTGACTTTTCAGCACCGGTTTCATCTTTCCAGGAATAGGTATGTTCAAATGGTTCACGACCAAAGTGACCGTAAGACGCAGTCAGTTGATACATGGGGTGTAGCAAATCCAGCATTTTAGTAATGCCGTAAGGACGCAGGTCAAACACTTCGCGAATCGCTGCGGTTAGTTTTTCATCGGACACGGTACCGGTGCCAAAGGTGTTAATAGAAATAGAGGTCGGTTCGGCAACGCCAATCGCGTAAGAGACCTGAATTTCACAGCGCTCGGCCAAGCCCGCTGCTACTACATTCTTGGCAACATAACGGCCCGCATAAGCGGCAGAGCGGTCCACTTTAGAGGGATCCTTACCCGAGAATGCACCACCACCGTGACGTGCCATGCCGCCATAAGTATCAACAATAATTTTACGGCCGGTCAAGCCACAGTCACCTACCGGGCCACCAATGACAAAGTTGCCGGTGGGGTTGATGTGGTACTGGGTGTTTTCATGCAACCATTCTTTAGGTAAAACGGGTAACACTACGTTTTCCAAAATGGCTTCGCGCAAATCATCTAATGAAATATCGGGATCGTGTTGGGTGGATAATACAACGGCATCAATTGCTACTGGCTTGCCATTTTCATAGCGCAAGCTGACCTGGGATTTGGCATCGGGACGCAACCATGGCAGCACGCCGTCTTTACGCAATTGCGCCTGGCGCTCGACTAGACGGTGCGAATAATACACCGCTGCTGGCATCAGGCTTTCGGTTTCGTTGGTGGCATACCCAAACATTAAACCTTGATCGCCTGCGCCTTGATCTTCCGGCTTGGAGCGATCCACGCCCATATTGATATCGACCGACTGTTTACCAATCGCGTTTAATACCGCACAGCTGGCGCCATCAAAACCAACGTCGGAGCTGTTGTAGCCAATGCCGATAATGACGTCGCGGATAATATCTTCCAGGTCGACATAGCACGACGTGGTGAGCTCACCGGCAACAATCGCCATACCGGTTTTGACCAGTGTTTCTACGGCGACACGGGCCATTGGGTCGCGGGCAATAATCGCGTCCAGTACCGCGTCGGATACCTGGTCGGCCATTTTATCCGGGTGGCCTTCAGAGACTGACTCTGATGTGAATACGGAATACTCTGACATGGATACTTCTCCTGATAATAAAATGCTGTAACGTTAAATTAAATTTTTACGAACTGTCTTATCTGCACACGAAAGCCATTGCGTTGTGCCAGATAAATATTTTCACCGGTTTTAAATCCTGCGGCAGCGGCCCATTGGGTTAAATCTTCCGGGGCAAAGCCCAGCCATAAATCACCGCAGGATTCTTTCACCCACTCCTGATCATGGCTGCATAAATCAGTAACAAATAGTTGCCCGTCTTTTCTTAATAGTTTTGCTAAGTCGAAAAATATGTCAGCAGGAGATGGGGTGTGATGTAAAACCATATTCACTACCGCGCAATCCGCATGGAGGTTATCGAGTTGCGGGTCTTTGGTATCGCCCTGAATAAAATTGATATTGGATAAGCCGCTTTGCTCAGCAAATACGGTGGCTTTGTCTAACATCTTTTGTGAGTTGTCGAGAGCGTAGACTTGTTGGAAGCGTGGCGATAATTCCGCCAGGAATGCACCTTCACCTGGTCCAACTTCTAACACTTTGGGATGGCGCTGATTGCCAAAGCAACGGCCAATCATTTCAATCGCATTAGGGCCATACAATTCGTAGGCAGCAATTTGTTCTTGCTGTTGCCGAAAACTATCTGCGTTTTCAGCAAAAAAGTTTTCCGAGTTCGCGGCGCGGTTGTGTTGCACCTGTTCAATTTTATCTTGTAGCTGTTCGCAATTGGGTTGCTTATCAATAACCTGATGCAAGGCCTGTTGTAGGGCAGTGAGTTCAGAATTGTTATTGCGGTTGGCGCGACGATAAAAAATAGTATTGCCTTCTCGGCGGGTTTTAACCAGGCCGGCATTGGCGAGAATTTTCAGGTGATGGCTCATGCCCGATTGCTTGGTGTCAAAGATGCTGCACAGTTCGAGCACACCGTAGGAATCCCGATTGAGTACCCGCAAAATATCCAACCGCAACTGGTCAGCGCTGGCTTTGCAAAAGGCAAGCAGGGCGTCCGGGTCGGTGTTGTTGGCCACCAGCGGGGTCACATTTGTGGGTGATAATTCAGTCATGGCGGAGGAGTCTATCAGCACTTTGCATCTATATCAAAATATTTCGATATAGATTTTGAGGGCTTATTGGGAGTCTGGTAGCGAATTTAGGCAAGCAGAATTCTTTCGGCGGCCAGATATTCGGGATTTATGAGTGCAATTACGTTAATTAGCCGGTATTGGCCAGTTTTTTTACCCTCAGCAATTGCCGTGGGGCCGCCGGTAGGGGAAAATAGCCGCCCTCAAATACCACCGTAATGAATACCCTATCTCAGGAGTCTAAATAGATGCCTTCTCGTAGCGAGTTAGCTAATGCCATCCGCGCCCTTAGTATGGACGCCGTTCAACAGGCCAATTCTGGCCACCCTGGAGCCCCGATGGGGATGGCAGATATCGCCGAAGTGCTGTGGAATGATTATCTGCGCCACAACCCGGCTAATCCCAATTGGGCTGACCGCGACCGCTTTGTGCTATCCAATGGTCATGGCTCAATGTTGATCTACTCGCTACTCCACCTTAGCGGCTATGACTTGCCGATGGAGGAATTGAAAAACTTCCGGCAAATGCACTCGAAAACACCGGGTCACCCGGAATACGGTTACGCTCCCGGTGTTGAAACCACCACTGGCCCGCTGGGGCAAGGTATTACAAATGCCGCGGGTATGGCGGTAGCAGAGAAGGTGTTGGCAGCGCAATTTAACCGCGATGGTCACGAGATTGTTAACCACTATACCTATACCTTTTTGGGCGATGGCTGCTTGATGGAAGGTATCTCCCATGAAGCATGCTCGCTGGCGGGTACTTTGGGTTTGGGCAAGCTAATTTGTTTCTATGATGACAACGGTATCTCTATTGATGGTGAAGTGGAAGGCTGGTTTACCGACGACACGCCCAAGCGTTTTGAGTCCTACGGTTGGCAGGTGATCCCTGCGGTTGATGGTCATGATGCCAAGGCCATCATTGCGGCAATCGAAGCGGCACAGGCTGAAACCGGCAAACCGACGCTGATTTGTTGCAAAACCATTATCGGTAAAGGCTCACCGAATAAGCAGGGTAAGGAAGATTGTCACGGTGCAGCTTTGGGCGAAGCGGAAGTAGCGCTAGTGCGCGAAACCATTGGCTGGTCCCACGCACCGTTCTTTGTACCCAGCGATATTTATGGTGGCTGGAGCGCCAAGGAAAAAGGCGCAAAGCTGGAAGCGGAATGGAATGCACGCTTTGACGCCTATGCCGAAGCGCATCCTGAATTGGCGCTGGAATTAGCCCGTCGCTTAAGCGGTGACTTACCGGAAGATTTCGCCGAGCAAGCCAATGCCTATATTGCTCAGTTACAGCAAGACGGCGCCTCAGTAGCGTCGCGTAAAGCTTCGCAGAATTGCCTGAATGCCTACGGTCCATTGCTGCCAGAAATGCTAGGCGGCTCCGCTGACCTGGCGGGTTCCAACTTAACCATCTGGAGTGGTTCCAAGGGTGTGAGTGCCGATGATGCCAACGGTAACTACCTCTATTACGGCGTGCGCGAGTTTGGTATGTCGGCCATGATGAATGGTATGGCCTTGCATGGTGGCTTCATTCCTTATGGAGCAACCTTTTTGATGTTTATGGAATACGCCCGCAATGCGGTGCGGATGGCGGCCTTGATGCGTCAGCGAGTCATTTTCGTCTATACCCATGATTCAATTGGCCTGGGTGAAGACGGCCCTACCCATCAGCCGGTAGAGCAATTAACCTCATTGCGTTCTACGCCACAGCTAGATACCTGGCGTCCCTGTGATGCAGTTGAATCTGCAGTCAGCTGGAAAGCTGCATTAGAGCGCACCGATGGCCCCAGTGCGTTGATCTTTTCGCGTCAGAGTCTGGCACACCAGCCGCGGGATAATGAGCAGTTAGCCAATATCGCCCGTGGTGCCTATATCCTCAGCGACTGTGACACCGATCCCGATGCGATTATTATTGCCACCGGTTCGGAAGTGCAATTAGCTATTGATGCCAAAACCGAGTTGGAACAGCAAGGCCGTAAAATTCGCGTGGTGTCGATGCCTTCTACATCAGTATTTGATGCGCAGGATGTGGCGTATCGCGAGTCAGTTTTGCCGAGTAATGTGTTGGCCAGAGTGGCGGTGGAAGCGGGCCATAAAGATTTCTGGTACAAGTATGTCGGCCTTGATGGTCGCATTGTGGGCATGGAAACCTTTGGTGAATCGGCGCCCATTAAAGACTTAATGGAGCATTTTGGCTTTACCGTTGAGGCCGTGGTAGAAGCGGTAGTCGACGCGCTGGGATAACTATGACTGTGTCAGCCGTCAGTGATGACAGCGCCCCCGTGTTTCGTTTAGCCATTAATGGTTATGGTCGCATTGGGCGCTGTGTGTTGCGTGCGCTTTATGAATCCGAATATCGCCAGCAGATGCAGGTAGTAGCAATTAATGAACCCGCTGATCTGGCGACCATTGTTCATTTGACCAAATATGACAGTACCCACGGCCGCTTTCCCGCCACCATTGCGGCAGTAGAGCAGGGCCTCAGCATTAATGGTGATCGTATTGCTGTTAGTCACTGCACCAAACTGGCTGATCTGGATTGGTCGCAGCACCGGATTGATGCAGTACTGGAGTGCAGTGGCCACTACGATGACATCGATACCTTGCAGCAGCATATACAGCGTGGCGCGGGCAAGGTGCTGTTATCACAGCCGGGTAACACACCGATTAAACCTATTGTCTGTGGTATCAACGAGCACATTTTATCGGCCGATGAAACGATCGCTTCAGCCGCCTCTTGCACCAGTAATGGTATCGCGCCGGTCATTGCTGTGTTGCATCAAGTATTTAGCGTGCAGTCCGGAGTGATAACCACGATTCACTCGGCAATGAATGACCAGCCGGTTATTGATGCTTATCACCATACGGATTTGCGCAAAACCCGGGCCGCAGGTCAGTCTATTATTCCGGTAGAAACAGGGCTGGCTGCGGGTGTTGGTCGTATTATTCCGGAACTGGACGGTCGCTTTCAGGCGCGAGCGTTGCGAGTGCCAACGCTGAACGTATCGGCAATGGAGTTAACCGTGACAGTGGCAAGCCCGGTCAGCGTGGAAACTGTAAATAATGCGTTGCGTGAGGCGTCAGAGGGTGATTTGATAGACATTCTTGGTTATAGCGAAGAGCCTTTGGCTTCTTGTGATTTTAATCATGATCCCCGCTCTGGCATAGTCGATGCAGGGCAAACCCGTGTCAGTGGCAATATCGTCAATGTGCTGGTGTGGTTTGATAATGAATGGGCTTATGCAAATCGCATGTTGGATGTGGTTTCACTGTGGCTGAATACCAAAAACTAAAATAATAACAGCCAAGTTAGATAAATAATTAAATTAAGAGTTGAGAGTAATTAAATGTCCACCAATGTAATAAAAATGACTGATCTGGATCTGGCGGGTAAACGCGTGTTGATTCGTGAAGATTTAAATGTACCGATTAAGGATGGCAAAGTTAGCAGTGATGCGCGTATTCGTGCGGCCTTACCAACAATTGAATTGGCCTTGAATGCCGGTGCAAAAGTAATTGTCATGTCCCACTTGGGACGGCCAACAGAAGGTGAATTTGATGAGCAGTATTCACTGCAGCCAGTGGCAGATCATCTGGCAAAAATGTTAGACCGAAAGGTACCCTTAATCAGTCATTGGCACGATGGCGTCGATTTGGTTGCAGGTGAAGTAGCGCTATTGGAAAATGTTCGTTTCAATGCGGGTGAGAAAAAAGACAGCGAAGATTTAGCTGAAGCCTACGCGTCCCTGTGCGATATTTTTGTGATGGATGCGTTTGGTACTGCGCATCGTGCACAAGCGTCTACCCATGGGGTAGCCCGGTTTGCGCCAGTAGCTTGTGCGGGTCCGCTGTTAGCTGGTGAGCTGGAAGCGTTGTCAAAAGCGCTGGCAAATCCTGAGCGGCCCATGGTGGCGATTGTGGGTGGCTCCAAGGTATCCACCAAGCTTACTGTGTTAGAAGCCTTATCAGAAAAAGTCGATCAATTGATTGTGGGCGGCGGCATCGCCAATACCTTTTTGGCGGCCAGCGGCAAGCCCGTGGGTAAATCGTTGTGTGAACATGACCTGCTGGATAGTGCAAAAGCGTTAATGGCAAAAACGGCTATTCCAGTTCCGATTGACGTGGTTACCGGTAAAGTATTTTCAGAAACAGCTGCAGCCGAATTAAAAGCGGCGGGGGATGTTAGCGAGGACGATATGATTTTTGATATTGGTCCGCAGGCGTCAGCGCAGATCGCCGAGATTTTAACCAAGGCGAAAACTATTATATGGAACGGGCCGGTTGGCGTGTTTGAATTTGATCAATTTGGTGCCGGCACCAAAGCCCTAAGTGAAGCCATCGCCAACAGCGCAGCATTTTCTCTGGCCGGTGGTGGCGATACTCTGGCGGCAATTGATAAATACAATATTGCTGATAAAGTTTCTTATATTTCTACCGGTGGTGGCGCCTTCCTGGAATATGTAGAAGGTAAAGTATTACCCGCCGTTGCTATGTTAGAGCAACGCGCAAAATCCAAATAAATTATTAAAAAGTAAAAGCACTGAGAAGGATAAAAACATGGCTCTGATATCTATGCGACAAATGCTCGATCATGCCGCCGAATACGGCTACGGTGTGCCCGCATTTAACGTCAATAATCTGGAACAAACCCGGGCTATTATGGAAGCCGCCCGCCAAACTAACAGCCCGGTTATCATGCAGGCTTCGGCGGGTGCACGAAAATATGCTGGTGCTCCATTTTTACGGCATATGATTTTGGCAGCGATTGAAGAGTTTCCTGAAATCCCGGTGGTTATGCATCAGGATCACGGCACTAGTCCGGCTATTTGTCAGCGTTCTATCCAGTTAGGGTTTTCATCAGTGATGATGGACGGCTCATTGGGTGAAGATGGAAAAACGCCATCAAGCTATGAATATAATGTCGATGTCACCCGCCGTGTTGTTGATATGGCACATGCTTGTGGTGTGTCAGTAGAAGGTGAACTGGGTTGTCTTGGTTCTTTGGAAACTGGCCAAGCCGGTGAAGAGGATGGTGTCGGTGCAGAAGGCATTTTGACTCATGATCAAATGCTGACTGACCCGGAAGAAGCGGCTGACTTTGTCAATAAAACACACGTTGATGCCTTGGCGATTGCCTGTGGTACCAGTCACGGTGCGTATAAATTTACCCGTCCACCGACGGGTGACATTCTGGCAATTGATCGCATCAAAGATATTCATAAACGCATACCGGGTACGCACTTGGTTATGCATGGTTCATCGTCAGTGCCACAAGAGTGGTTGGCGATCATCAATGAGTTTGGGGGTGAAATCCCAGAAACTTACGGGGTGCCGGTTGAGCAGATTGTTGAAGGTATCAAACACGGCGTGCGAAAAATTAATATCGATACGGACTTACGTTTGGCATCTACTGGTGCGATTCGTCAGTTTATGGCAAAGAATCCGTCTGAATTTGATCCGCGTAAGTATTTGCAGCAAACGATCAATGAAATGAAAGCGATTGTTGTGGCCCGTTACGAAGCGTTTGGCACTGCTGGTAATGCTTCAAAAATTCAGGCGCTGGGTTTGGAGGCTATGTATCAACGCTACGATCGTGGTGAGCTGGAACCCAAAATTAACTAAGCTGTAAAAAGGGCAGTTTGACTGCCCTTTTTTATGCTCAGGATGAGCGGTATGCGTTCATGGGGCAAGCAGTGCAAAATGGAATAAACAAAATAGAATGGCCGCATGATTAAATGAATCTCGATGCCCTTGCCAAACAATTAAAGCCCTTCGATCCTTCGATTGATCCTGCGACCAGTGATGCAGAATTGGCTTACTTTCGTTTTTACGGCATTAATTTTGAGGAAAACTTTAGTCAGGTTAAACATCACTTTGGTTATTTCAACAGTGGCCGTTTTACCATTGTGGCGCATTATTTTGCGCTGCCACTGGCAACCGATACCTGCTTTATAGTGCATGGTTATTATGACCATGCGGGTTTGTACGGCAATCTTATCGAATACTGTTTAAAGCGTAATATGGCGGTAGTCATTTTTGATTTGCCCGGCCATGGCTTGTCTACCGGTGAGCGAGCCAGTATTGCCAGCTTTGCCGATTATCAAACCGTGTTCACCGACTTGCTGCAGTTAGTTGATGGTAAGGTGCCTCGTCATTGGTATGCGATGGGTCAGAGTACTGGCGGTGCTATTTTAATGGACTATTTATTATCCGGTGGTGAGTCCGTTTTTTCCAAGACGGTATTGCTGGCACCGTTAGTCAGGCCGCATCAATGGCATTTATCATTGCTAAGTCATAAAATTGTTAGCTGTTTCGTTGATAAAATAAAGCGTCGTTTTGCGATAAATTCTGACGATAAAAAATTTCTTATGTTTATTAAAAATAAAGATCCCTTGCAGTGTAAAGAGTTGCCATTGCAGTGGGTGTCAGCGTTAAAACAGTGGCTGTTGTATTTTCTGCAATTACCGCCCGCAGTCAGTCCGGTATTAATCGTTCAGGGTGAGCAGGATGATACCGTGGACTGGCGCTACAATTTAGCGGTTATTCGCAAAAAATTTAGCACCGCCAAGTTTTTTTATATCAAACAAGGCCGTCATCATTTAGTCAATGAAGGTAAAAAAATTCGTGCGCCGATGTTTTCGGCAATCGATATGTTTTTTGATGTGTATAAAAGTGGCTCTTAGCCTGAGCCACTTTTATTGTTGTTGAAAGTTAATTGCAGCAGTGTTCGTTTAGAAAAGCACCCGGCAGCGTACAGTACCATCAACTTCACTCAGTTTTTTCAAGGCTAGTTCACTGTACTCAGCGTCGATATCAATGACGACATAACCAATATCTTTAGTGGTCTGCAAATACTGCGCGCGAATGTTAATACCGTTTTCAGCAAATACCTGGTTGATGGCTGACATCACCCCCGGCACATTGTGGTGGGTGTGCAACAAACGGTGCATATCGGTATGAGCAGGCAATGCCACTTCCGGGAAGTTGACCGATGACGTTGAGGTGCCGTTATCGCTGTAGCGCGCTAATTTTTCTGCCACTTCCAGGCCAATGTTTTCCTGTGCTTCCATGGTGCTACCGCCAATATGCGGAGTAAGAATCACATTGTTGAATTTGCGTAAAGGTGAAATAAATTCATCGTCATTGGATTTTGGTTCCACTGGAAATACATCAATAGCTGCGCCCGATAAATGACCTGATTCCAATGCCGCTGCCAGTGCGTCAATGTCGACTACCGTACCCCGTGAAGCATTAAGCAAAATAGCACCTTCTTTCATCTGTGACAGTTGCTGGGCGCCGATCATATTTTTAGTCGAACCTGTTTCCGGAACATGCAAGCTGACCACATCCGACTTGGCTAGCAACGCACTTAAGCCTGCGGCTTGTGCGGCATTGCCCAGCGGTAATTTACTGGTGACGTCGTAAAACATGACTTGCATACCCAGAGACTCAGCGATGACGCCTAGCTGCATGCCGATACTGCCGTAGCCAATAATACCCAGTTGCTTGCCTCGAATTTCAAAGGAGCCGCTGGCGGATTTCTGCCAAACACCCTGGTGAGCCAGGGCATTTTTCTCGGCTACGCCACGCAGTAACAATATGGCTTCGGCGATCACCAGTTCTGCGACGCTGCGGGTATTGGAAAAGGGTGCGTTAAAGACCACAATGCCCTTTTCTGTAGCGGCGCTTAGATCGACCTGATTGGTGCCGATACAAAAACAGCCAATGGCGATCAGTTTTTTCGCGTCAGCTAATACTTCGCTGGTCAATTGGGTGCGCGAACGGATACCGATAAAGTGGGCGTCCGCAATTTCGGCTTTCAGTTGGTCTTCTGGCAAGGCTTTGGGGTGGCTAACAATATTTGTGTAGCCGGCGGATCTCAGCGTGGCTTCAGCAGAAGCGTGTAGCCCTTCTAATAATAGGAACTTGATTTTACTTTTATCAAGAGAAGTTTGGCCCATGGGGAAGGCTCCTGCGATGATGTATGACGATTGATTAGGACCGTATTTTCAGGCCCATCGGGAAGGCGCGTATGGTATCATATCGGCCTTTTTCTTCTACTATTTTACAGAGTGTTTTTTTACTATGGCTGAAGTTTTGGCAAATGCTGCCCCGCTGGCAGATTCAGTGCTGGTGGCATTGCAGCAGATTGTTGGTGAAGACAAGGTGCGTACCGACGCCGAGTCACTGCAGACTTTTGGTAAAGACTGGACCAAGGTCTATGAGCCACAGCCTGCAGCGATTGTCTTCCCTGCCTCGGTGGAGCAGGTGCAATCAATAGTCCAATTGGCCAACAAACAATCACTAGCGTTAGTACCCTCCGGTGGTCGCACCGGTTTATCTGCGGGCGCTGTGGCCGCTAATGGTGAAGTGGTTGTGGCCTTTGATTACATGAATAAGATTTCCGGTTTTAATGCGATAGACCGCACCGTAACCTGTGGCGCCGGCGTTATTACCGAACAGTTGCAACAATACGCGGAAGAGCAGGGGTTATTTTATCCGGTGGATTTTGCTTCCAGTGGCTCCAGCCAAATCGGTGGCAACATCAGTACCAATGCCGGTGGCATCAAAGTGATTAAATACGGCATGACCCGCGATTGGGTGGCGGGTCTAACGGTCGTCACAGGTAACGGCGAAATTTTGCATTTAAATAATGGCTTGCTAAAAAACAACGCTGGATATGATTTACGGCAACTCTTTATTGGTGCGGAGGGTACATTGGGTTTTGTGGTAGAGGCAACCATGCAGCTTACTCGTCAGCCGGATAATCTCACGGTGTTAGTGCTAGGTGTGCCGGAATTTTCCGCCATTATGGATGTGCTCAATAGTTTTCAATCGGCGATGGACCTTACCGCGTTCGAATTCTTTTCTGAAAAGGCTTTGCAAAAAGTCGTCGCTCATCAGGATTTGCAGCGCCCCTTTGAGACAGCTGCCGAGTTTTATGCATTGCTGGAGTTTGAAAACAGCAATGAACAAATTGAAGCGCAGGCTATGGCGTTATTTGAATATTGTATGGAGCAGGGTTGGGTGCTGGATGGCGTGATGAGCCAAAGTATCGAACAGTTAAAAAACCTATGGCGATTGCGCGAAGATATATCTGAAACCATTTCCCAGTGGACACCTTATAAGAATGATATCTCTACAGTTATTTCTAAAGTCCCGGGTTTTCTGCAGGAAGTTGAGGCGGTTGTGAACGCCCAGTATCCTGAATTTGAAATTATCTGGTTTGGACATATTGGTGATGGTAATGTGCATTTGAATATTTTGAAGCCGGATACTTTAGACAAGGCGGATTTTTTTGAGCAGTGCCATCGTGTCAGTGAGTGGGTATTTGAAATTGTTGCCAAGTATCGCGGCAGCGTATCGGCGGAGCATGGTGTTGGTATGACTAAAAAAGATTTCCTGCATTATTCCCGTTCAGCGCCTGAAGTAGCTTTGATGAAGCAATTAAAATTAGTGTTTGATCCTAACAGTGTGATGAACCCAGGCAAGATATTTGATTAAAGCGGTAAGGACTGTAGTCGGTTTAAAGCTGGCTATCTTTTAGTGGGTGCATATACTTAAGTAGTGGTCGATTAAGTTTACCGAAGCCTGCGATTAGCACAGGTTGTGGGAGAGGCTATGTCATCTTGGTATTTAGAAGGTTATTTTAGCGGCGATGGTCATATCCATCGTCAGCCAGTACAGGACACCCCTTTTGTGATGGGGCGTGATGAGGCTGCTGGGCTGACAATTTCTGCTGGCTCCATCTCTCGCCGCCATGCTCAAATCAACTTTAATATCGAGCATATCTCCATTGAAGATTTGGGTAGTAAAAATGGCACTTACGTCAACCATCGGCGCATTGAAGAGTCGACTTCCTTACAGCATGGCGACATTATTCACTTGGGTGATGTAGAGATGCGGCTGATGCAAACCAACAAAGCCCGCGAGGACGATAAAAGTGAAAGTACTATTATTGTTACCCCGGACTTAAGTAACAAGTTTCCCTACGGCGCCAAAGAGTTAGAACAGATACTGGATACCCGGCAATTGACCACCGCATTCCAGCCCATCGTCGTTCACGATAACAGTGGTATTTACGGGTATGAAATTTTGGGTCGCGGTACTAGCGATCTCTTGCCCCGCAGTCCTGGTGCTTTGTTTCAGGTGGCCGAGAGTGTGGGTCTGGAAGTCAGGCTGTCAGAAATGTTTCGCAATGTCGGTGTCGAAATTGCCACTGAGCTTAAGTTGCAAGGCCCATTGTTTATTAATACTCACCCCAGCGAGCTGCTGCAGCTGGATCAGTTAATTTCCTCGATTCAGGCTCTGCGCGCTCGTTTTCCTGGCACTGAAATTTTGTTAGAGATTCATGAGCAGGCGATTAGTGATGTTAATGCGATCAAATTATTGAAAGCCGAAATGCAAAAATTACAGATCAAAATTGCTTATGATGATTTTGGTGTGGGGCAATCGCGATTATTGGAACTGGTAGAAGCTACGCCCCAAATTATAAAGTTTGATATGGTGCTGATTGATAATATTCATTTGGCAGAGCCAGCAAAAATAGATTTAGTGAAACAACTCCATCAATTAGCGCGCAATCTAAATATCCAAACATTAGCTGAATGTCTTAGTAAGCCCGAAGATTATGAGGTGTGTAAAACGGTGGGCTTTGATTTTTATCAGGGCTTTTTATTCGGTGTACCGCAATACCCGGCTGAATTTAATTAAATCCAAGGCGGTGTTTTTTGGCTGATTATCAACATGAACTGGCTGACAATATTCACTGTACGACAACCCTGGGAAAAATTGTTTGTGTCGGCCGCAACTATGCTGACCATGCTAAAGAATTAAATAATCCAATCCCCAAACAGCCGTTGTTATTTATCAAACCAGCGACCGCTGCGGTGCCAATGACTTCACCGCTGGTCATTCCTCAGGGCTTGGGCGAATGTCATCACGAAGTGGAGATGGCGTTATTAATTGGCCAGCGCTTAACCGCTGCTAACCGCGAGCAGGTATTAGCCGCAATTGCCGGTGTGGGTTTGGCGCTTGATCTTACCTTGCGCGATATACAAGCTGAGTTAAAACAAAAAGGTCAGCCCTGGGAGCGGGCCAAAGCGTTTGATGGATCTTGTCCCTTGTCTGCATTTGTAGCGGTGGCCGATACTGATTTAGCCAGCTTGCCGCTTAAACTGTATCGCAATAATCAGCTACAACAATCGGGTAATACTGATCAGATGGTGTTTGCAATTGCTGACTTACTGGTAGCAATCAGTGCCAGTTTTACGTTATTACCCGGTGATGTGGTATTGACTGGAACGCCAGCAGGGGTTGGACCGTTATTGTCCGGTGATAGTTTGCGGGCCTGTTTGGGCGGTTTATTGGAAATAGAAACGACGGTAGCATAGGGCTAAATTTTTTATTAAAGCAGAGCTATAAAAAAGGGAGCCATTGGCTCCCTTTTAGTTTGAAGCATTTTTTAGGTGCGGAACTCGCCTACCATTTGCGCCAATCGGTTGGCAGACTCTTTCAGCTCAGTACTGGCCCGATCCACTTCTTCAACCGAATGCTCGGAACTTTTTGCCACGTCGGAAATATTCACCACGTTGCGAGAAATTTCCTGAGACACTGACATTTGTTCATCGGTGGCGGTGGCAATGTGATTATTCATATCGGTAATCATTGCTACAGCGCTTGAAATGGCGGTGAGTGACGCGCCGGCTTTTTCAGCCTCGTGGACCGTGCGCTTCATTTCTTCTGTACCCTGTGCCATCGATTTCACAGCGTCCTGCGTGCCGCCCTGCAAACGCTCAATCATCTGTTGAATTTCTTGGGTCGATTCCTGCGTGCGTTGCGCTAGTGATCGCACCTCATCAGCAACAACCGCAAAGCCACGGCCTTGTTCACCGGCGCGGGCCGCTTCAATGGCAGCGTTCAACGCCAGCAGGTTAGTTTGTTCGGCGATGCCGCGAATAACATCCAGTACCGAACCGATGGCTGAGCTGTCGGTAGCCACCCGGTTAATCACATCACTGGCATTGTGAATGCGTTCAGACAGGCTATTGATGGAACGAATTGCAGTTTCCAGCACCTGTGAACCTTCGTTGGTTTCGTTGTTGGCTTCAGTGGCTGCTTCAGCGGCTTGCTGGGCGCTGCGGTTAACTTCCTCAATCGCGTGAGTCATTTCGGTAGTAGCGGTGGCCACTTGGTCCGTTTCACGGGTTTGCACTGCTACGCCTTCCCGGGTTAGCTCGGTATTATTGGAAAGGGTGGTGGCAAAGTTTTGCAGTTGAATACTGGTATTGCCCACATCCTGAATAATGTCATGAAAGCGATCCATCATCCGCTGAAAGGCCTGCGCAACCTGACCAATTTCATCGGTTTGATCAATCGTGACTTTCACAGTTAAATCTTTGTCGCGATCCACTTTTTCAATTAAGCGGCGCAGCTCATTCAGTGGCACGGAAATAGTACGGCTGACCCAAAATCCAAATGCCCCCAGTAAAATCGCCGAAATCACGCCAACCGTAATCGACCAGCTGAAGGCGTTATCATAAACCTCTTGGGCTGCCTGGCGCTCTGCTTTGGCGATTTCAAGTTGTAATTCAATCAGGGTAGCGATTTGCTCAGCAATGGGGTCTACATATTCAAACAGATCACCATTGTAGTCAGTAATTAAGGTGTCCCCGTCTTCGTCAAATTGTAGGGTATTGCCCATCCTTGCTAAAATCTCGGAAGCTTCTGTAATGATCGTGTTGGCATCAGGAAAGAGTAGCTCTGTAGCTTCGACCGCCTTATTTTCGTCATCGTTCAAGCGGCCATGAGTGTATTGCTTCCAGTTTTCTCTGATGGTGTTTTGACCTTGTTCCAGTTCGGCCAGCGCCTCGTCGGGGTTAACCAAACCATTGTCGGCCTTATTGATGGCATTGATGATGGTGGTGTAGCCATCCATCATGCCTTTCAGTTGCGTCAGGGGGACTACCCGGTCGTCATATATTCTTCCAACCCCTTGATTAATAACAGAAAATGAGGAGAGTGAGGAGATGACTAGCAACAGAATGATTGCTAGCGGGGCAACGACTAATATAGCCAATCGTGCGCCGACGTTAAGTTTGTTCATTGATACACCTTTATTGTTGCTGGTTCTATATACGGCAGAATTACAATGCTTGCTGAGCAAATGCCACAATCGTTTAACGACTAAGTATAGGGGGTATTCCGTAAAAGGTTATGTCGGCCAAGGTTAACATCTCTTTAATCCGCATCATTTAAGTAAAAACTACTGTGCTTTGATCTGCTTAACGCCTTCTGCAGTAGCTAAGAGTAGTATATCTGCAGGCCTGCGGGCGAAAATTCCATTGCTGACCACCCCCACGATATCGTTGATTTTTTGCTCAGTAATGCGGGGGCCCGGAATCATAAAATTATACACATCGAGAATAATATTGCCGTTATCCGTCACTACCCCTTCCCGGTATACCGGGTCACCACCCAGTTTGACCAGCTGGCGGGCAACATAACTGCGCGCCATGGGGATGACTTCTACCGGTAACGGGAAATTACCCAGTTGATCAACGAATTTGCTGCCGTCAGCGATACAGACAAACTCTTTGGCCACTGCGGCGACAATTTTTTCGCGGGTGAGGGCTGCACCGCCGCCCTTGATCAGTGCCAGCGAAGGGTCCACTTCATCAGCGCCGTCGACATACACAGTAATTTCATCCACTGTATTCAAATCAAAAACCGGGATACCGTGGCTCTTCAAACGATCGGCTGATGCCTGTGAGCTGGCAACCGTCGCATTCACCTGGGCTTTAATTTCAGCCAAATAATCGATGAAATAATTGGCCGTCGAACCGGTGCCAATACCAATCACACTCTCTTCGTCTATTTTAGGCTTGATGTAATCGAGGGCGGCGCGGGCAACAGCCTGCTTGAGTTCGTCTTGAGTCATAGTGGTGGCCATTTAGTATTCAAAAAGCGTGATCGCACAGGTGGCTATTATAAGGTTGGCGGCACACTCGTCGCCACCATTAGCCAAGCTTTTTCACAGTAGTGTTGCAAGAAAGCTGAATTTTTCTTCTTAAGGTATTAGTATGCGCCTTCTTATAGACAGCCAGATGTAAATCAGACCATGCCACAGCGTTATATAAAGAAAATACTCGATGCCCGCGTTTACGATGTTGCGATCGAATCGCCTATCGATGAAGCCACGTTATTAAGTAAGCGCTTCAATAACCGAATTTTATTGAAGCGGGAAGATTTACAGCCGGTGTTTTCTTTTAAGCTGCGTGGCGCTTATAACAAAATGCAGCATTTAAGTGAGGAGGAGTTGGCCAGAGGGGTGATCGCGGCTTCGGCTGGCAATCATGCCCAGGGTTTGGCTTTAGCGGCATTAAAAATGGGTGTAAAGGCAACGATTGTCATGCCCAGAACGACGCCGCAAATAAAAGTGGATGCGGTGCGCAGTCGTGGCGCGAAAGTGATTTTGCACGGTGATACTTTTGAACAAGCGTCTGCCCACGCGCAAAAACTGGTTGCTGAAAAAGGTCTGGTGTATGTCCACCCCTATGATGATCCCGAAGTTATTGCCGGTCAGGGCACAATCGGCATGGAAATTTTACGCCAGCACACAGGGCCACTCCACGCAGTGTTTGTACCCGTGGGTGGCGGCGGTTTGTTAGCGGGCGTTGCCGCTTACATTAAATACGTTAGGCCGGAAGTAAAAGTCATTGGTGTCGAGCCTGAAGATGCTGCTTGTTTAAAGGCCGCACTGGAAAAAGGTCGGCGCGTTAAATTACCGCATGTTGGCATATTTGCAGAAGGGGTTGCCGTGGCACAAATCGGCAAAGAGACTTTTCGCGTTATCCGCAAAACGGTTGATGAAGTGATAACCGCCACCACTGATGAAATGTGTGCCGCAATTAAAGATATTTTTGATGACACTCGCTCTATTGCTGAACCGGCTGGAGCATTGGCGTTGGCCGGCTTAAAAAAATATATAGAAACCCATCAGGTTGAAGGGCAAACCCTGTTGGCTATAGATAGTGGCGCCAATACCAATTTTGACCGTCTGCGTTATATCTCCGAGCGCACTGAGATTGGCGAAAAGCGCGAAGCAATTTTGAGTGTAACCATTCCGGAACAGCCTGGCAGTTTTAAAAAGTTTTGTAGTGTATTGGGCAAACGCAGTATTACTGAATTCAATTATCGTTATGCCCACAGTCAGGATGCGCAAATATTTGTTGGTGTGCAAATAGCGGCTAACGGTAATGACCGCGAGGAGCTGGTGCAGAATCTGCAGGATAAGGGTTATCCCACGTTGGACTTTACCGATAACGAAATGGCTAAGTTGCATATTCGTCATATGGTAGGCGGGCATGCACCTGCGGATATTAAAGAAGAAGTTATTTATCGCTTTCAGTTTCCGGAGCGCCCTGGCGCGCTGCTGAATTTTCTGACTAAGCTAGGCCAACAGTGGAATATATCCATGTTTCATTATCGCAATCACGGTGCCGCCTTCGGTCGGGTGCTGGTTGGCTTGCAGGCGGCTAAAAGTGATCGCAAGGCATTGCAGCAATTCCTTGATCAATTGCAGTACTCCTATACTGAAGAAACTGATAATCCCGCCTATCACTTATTTTTGAGTGGGCAAACTGGCGCATAACCAAAATGGGGCGCTAACAGCCAGACGAGCCTCGCATTGGTGCGTTGAGGTCTGGCTGTCACACCACTGCTGTTTTTCCATTGCGACTGTCTTTTTACTGTAACTTTATGAAATTAAACAATAAAAACGATTATTGAATGATGATTAAAAATTGGCACTGTTCTTGAAAATAAGCCTGAACGTGGGTAGCCATTAGCTGCAATACTCAAACGGCAGGGGCTTTGTGAACCACTTATCAATAACAATTTCGGTACCGTCACAACTCTGCTTATTGGCTTTGCAAGCTGGTTTAAATGGTTCTAATTTATAGCGTACCGAGTAAGAACAGCCACACCCAGACAGAGTCGGGTACAGAAAATTAAGGAAACAAGTATGAATTTGAAAGCAGATATATTAACCATTATGGTCATTTTATTCGGCGTAGGAACCGCTGCTACTGCCACTATGCAAGTCGTTTTTGCTTGAGTGTGCAGAGCCGCTAATAGTTATACGCTAATTATTTCCTGGTCTGTCGCAATTTGCGACAGCGGGATGTCCCAGCTATTCAATACCAACGATTCCACTTGCTGACAATGATGCGCTAGCCCAACCAGTTGCGGCTGCCGCAATCCGGCTTGGGTTTTTATCTGACTAAAGCTACGGTCGTAAAATCCTCCCCCCATCCCCAATCTACCACCCGCTCGATCGAAACCGACCAGCGGCAAAAATACAATGCCCATTGTCCAGGGTTTACGTCGCGGGCAATCATCCAGTGGTTCACCGATGCCAAAGCGATTGGCTTTGAGTGGGTCACCGGGTTGATAGGGGGCAAAACACAGTTGTTTGTTAGGGGCAATGACCGGTAAAAAACAGTTTCGTCCCTGCTGGCATAACAACTCAAGCAGTGGCGCGGGATCGATCTCACCGTCATTTGCCAGATACAGGGCAATATCACGATGCCGTTTTAGTATACCGCTAGCGAGGATATTCCTGGCGAGATTTTGTGCCGCCTGTTGTTGTTGCAGCGTAGTGAGGCTGCGGCGTTGTGCGCGGAGTTGTTGTCTTAATTGTTGCCGCGATTGATCCGACATATCACTAGGGCTATTGCTGAAGCTCGGCGCGGCTGCGCTCAGGCATGGGTAAAAGAAAGGCTCCCCACATTACCGCTGACAGCATGGCCCTTGAACCCAACGGTTCAAGGTGGTGGTTCTAACGTTATATCGGGCTTCCCGTCTAGCAGGCATGCACGCCCATAACTCCAGAACCTCCGGGGTAATGCGCATCGGCTCAGGGGTCTAAGCTATCTGGCAAATAACACAGGGAGTTGGCTGCAGTATAACGGTAAAGCGCTTACAGGAAAATGACTGTGGGAAAGATGCTTCGACGATTTAATGTTGTGACCGGTTTTAGCCGATTTCCAGTTGACGGAACCGGTGCAGTGCTTCATCCAGCCGATCGTTCAAGCCTTTTAACTGGGCGTTATTGGGCGCCAGTTTGGTATCTTCTTCAGCGACAGGGCCCTGTTGTAGTAGTTCATTGCTGATGTTCAGCGCCGCCATTACCGCAATACGCTCCAACCCGATTACCTTGCCATTGGCTCTGATGCTACGCATTTGCGAATCCAGATAGTTGGCCGATTGGGTCAGGGCTTGCTGCTGACCGGGTGGGCAGGCCACCTGATATTCCTTATCCAGCAGTTTGACGATTACGGTTTCATTGCTCACGGTTGTTGCCTCATTTACAGACTGGTGACGGATCAGATGATGGGGGTGATCTGTCCGTCATTGACTAAAGTCTGGCACTAACTTTCCTGTTCCAGTGTTTTTAGTCGAGAAATCATCGATTCTAGTTTTTTGCGAGCGACTTCGGTTTTTTCAACTAATTGCACTCGCTCTTCGGCCCAGTCGCTGGCTTGCGTCTTGAGGTCGCGGTTTTCCTTGTCCAGCAGTTCACAGAGCTGGATCAGATCGTTGACTTTTGCCGCCAGAGTTTTCAATTGTTTGTCAGCCATTGGTGCCCAAAGTGCTCTCTAGAAATATCGTTTAAATATAGTTGTGGGTAGTCACTTGGTCAATCTTAAAAAGTGCTGATAATTCAATGATCTGGACGGTTTTTGCAGAATGGTTATCAACTTTGGGAAAAGCTGAAGCAAAAGAACGGCCACAGCTTGGTCGATTTTACCGGTCCTTATCGCTAAGATGCCCGCCTTTAATGCTTAAGCCGCATTGTCTATTCACACTATTATTGCGAGAGCCTTCATGAGCCCTGTTATTACCATGCCCGAGTTTGACCAACTAGCGGATATTTATTGGCGCCTGGGGGTGATGCAATCACCAGCCCAGCTACAGGGCTACTGGGTGGGACGGTTGGCGGTGGGCGATAGCGTAGAACCGGAACAATGTTTAGCGCAAACCACTACTTTCATTGATGCCGTTGAGCCGCCTAATCAGCAGGAAGGTCCGGTGCTACTGTCGCTGTATGGTGCTTGCCAGTCCCAGTTGAGCGCGGATGCCATGGACTTGCAGTTGCTGATGCCCGATGACGAAGCCGATATCGGTCAGCGCATTGATTCAGTGGGGCAGTGGTGTCAGGGTTTTATGGCGGGCTTTGCCCAGGGCGGTAAACAGATCCAGTTGAGTAAAGGTCAGCAGCAATATTCCCAGGAAGTCACCGAAGCGTTAAGTGATATGGCGGCAATCAGCCAAATCAGTTTGAGTGACGAAGATGATGATGCCGAACAGCGTGAACAAAATATCGTTGAAATTATTGAGTATCTGCGGGTCGCTGCTATTACTATTTATCTGGATTGCAACAAGGCGGTTATAGCTGGCGCCGGCGCTGATGTGACGTTGCAAGCCGCGCCTGATAGCCAGGCAATGTCTTCGCCGAGTACCTTGTTTGCGCCAAAAAACAAAGACAAGAACAAGTTGCATTAAACCGTGGCTAGCTCCTAGAATCGCAGACAACTTTTTCGTTTTATTCATTGCTCCATTTATTCAGTAATCTTCTGTTATGAAAATCAGTAAACAAGAATTTGCCCGCCGCCGTAAAAATCTGATGGCGCAAATGGAACCCGATAGCATCGCGATTGTACCTGCCGCGCGTGAAACCAGTCGCAACCGTGATGTTGATTATCCCTTCCGTCAGGACAGCGATTTTTATTATCTTAGTGGCTTCGCCGAGCCGGAAGCGGTGTTGGTGTTAATGCCCGGCCGCAAACACGGGCAGTATATTTTATTTTGTCGTGACCGCGATCCAAAAATGGAATTGTGGAATGGCTATCGCGCCGGCCCTGATGGCGCAGTCGAAGACTTTGGCGCCGATGATGCATTTCCAGTTACTGACATCGATGATATTTTACCGGGGCTGCTGGAAGGC
Organism: Oceanicoccus sp. KOV_DT_Chl; assembly: GCF_900120175.1. Classification (NCBI taxonomy): domain Bacteria; kingdom Pseudomonadati; phylum Pseudomonadota; class Gammaproteobacteria; order Cellvibrionales; family Spongiibacteraceae; genus Oceanicoccus; species Oceanicoccus sp. KOV_DT_Chl. The sequence continues at coordinate 1,655,867 of NZ_FQLF01000002.1, read as the reverse complement.
CGTGAGCGTGTCTACTATGCCATGGGCAAGCATCAGGCTTTTGATCGTCAGGTGATGCAGTGGGTGAATGTGTTGCGCTCGCAAGTGCGTACCGGCGCGCATCCGCCCGGTGAATTTTTGGATCTTGATCACTTGCTGCACGATTTGCGTTTATATAAAAGTGCTGCCGAAATTCGGGTGATGAAAAAAGCCGGAAAAATTTCTGCCGCCGCCCATGTGCGGGCGATGCAGTTGTGTAAGCCGGGTGTGGCTGAATATCAGTTGGAAGCTGAAATCCAACATGAGTTTGGTTTAAATGGCGCGCGTTTTCCGGCGTACTCATCCATTGTTGGTGCCGGTAAAAATGGCTGCATTCTGCATTACACTGAAAATCGCGACATCATCAAAGACGGTGAGTTGGTATTAATCGATGCTGGTTGTGAACTGGAACATTACGCTGCTGATATCACCCGTACCTTCCCCGCCAATGGTAAATTTTCCAAAGAGCAAAAGGCATTATACGAGGTGGTGTTAAAAGCGCAGTTGGCGGCTATTGATACGATCAAGCCCGGTAATCACTGGAATGAATCTCACGATGCCACGGTCAAAGTGATCACCAAAGGGTTATTGGATTTAGGGTTGCTCAAAGGTAGCTTAACGAAATTAATCAAAGCCGAAGCCTATAAAGATTTTTATATGCATCGTGCCGGACATTGGCTAGGTATGGATGTGCATGACGTCGGTGATTACAAGGTCGGCGATGCGTGGCGAGTGCTGGAAGAAGGTATGGTAATGACCGTGGAACCCGGTATTTATGTCGCGCCGGATAACACCAAGGTCGCAAAAAAATGGCGTGGCATTGGTATTCGTATAGAAGACGATGTGGTGGTCACTAAAAATGGTTGTGAAGTATTAACCGCCGATGTACCAAAAACTATTGAAGAAATTGAGGCGTTAATGACGGAGGCTGCCGCTTGAGTGTGACACCCTCGCCAGTCTATGACTACGATGTCGTCATCGCCGGTGGCGGCATGGTCGGTGCCAGTTTGGCGTTGTTACTCACGGCCCAGCAAAAACAATTAAAAGTGTTAGTGGTAGAAAGTTTTCCACTCGCCGCGCAGTCAACAACAGCGCCGCAATACAATCCCAGTTTTGATGCGCGCTCCACCGCATTATCCTATAGCAGCCAATTAATCCTGCAGCCGTTAGGGGTATGGGAGCTATTGGCGCAGCACTGTGCTGAAATTAATACCATCCATGTTTCGGACCGTGGTCGTCCAGCGTCCTCAGTGCTAAAGCGCGAGCAGGTGCAGTGGCCGGCACTCGGCTATGTAGTAGAAAATGCCTGGTTAGGTAATGTGTTGTTAAATCAACTACGGCAGCACGCACAGGTCGATTTTTTAGCACCGGCATCCGTCAATGTCATAACCCCTTTACGCAACGGCGTTGAATTAAATATTACCGAAGGCGATCAGCAAAAAACTATTCGCGCACAACTGGCAGTCGTCGCCGATGGCGCCAATTCATCACTGCGTAAGCAATTAGGTATCGTCGCCGCGGTGACCAACTATCAACAAACCGCACTGATTGCTAATGTGAGTTTTAAAAATCATCATGATGGTTGCGCCTATGAACGTTTTACCGATCAAGGACCCGTGGCGTTACTGCCGTTAACCCACAGTGATAAAGCTGAGCCGCGGGCAGCATTGGTGTGGAGTTTGCCCAATGATCAAGCAGAGTATTTATTACATTGTGAATCAGCACCATTTTTATCCGAGTTACAGCGGCGCTTTGGTCATCGCTTGGGTGAATTCACTCGCGTGGGCGAGCGGTTTACTTATCCATTGCAATTAGTCGAGTCGCAAGAACAAATCCGTTCCGGCATTGTAATTATGGGCAATGCTGCACATTCCTTACATCCAGTAGCGGGGCAGGGGTTTAATCTGGCGCTGCGTGATTGCAGCCGCCTGAGTCAGTTGCTAATAGCGGCCCATCAACAACAGCAGCCGTTAGGGGCACTGTCATTGTTACAACGCTATTTGCAACAACAGCAATTTGATCAACAAAAAACCATCACCCTCTCCGATCAATTACCGGCTTTATTCAGCAGTAAAAACCGGCCGTTGAGTATTCTACGGAATATCGGTTTGGGCTTATTGGATATCAGCCCGTTAGCGCGCCAGCAATTTATTCACCACGCTGCCGGTTTGCACGACGGCGCTGCCCACGGAGTAGGCCTGTGAGTCGCGACCAATACGATGTAATTATTGTGGGCGCCGGTATCGTTGGTAGCACATTGGCTTGCGCCTTGGGTGGCAGCGGTTTAAACGTAGCCATCATTGAAGCACAAACCATTAATAACGAATGGCCGTCATTAACTGCATCGGTGGAAGGGTTTGATCCCAGAGTGAGTGCGCTCACTGTCGCCTCACAACAATTTTTGCAACAGCTCAATGTGTGGTCGTTAATACAGCAGCAGCGCGTGAGCGCCTACCGGCATATGCATGTGTGGGATGCCGATGGTACCGGCAGTATCGATTTTAATGCCGCCGATATTAATCAGCCAGCGCTGGGGCATATTGTCGAAAACCGGCTGACAGCGACGGCGTTAATACACGTGCTACAGCAACAGCGCAATATCGACATTATTGCCCCGGTAAAAGTAGCTAGCATGACAGCGCTGGAGGCAGGCGGCTATCAATTAGTATTAGCCGATGGCCGCAACGTACAAGCGCCGTTAGTGGTCGCCGCCGATGGCGCTAATTCGTTTATTCGTCAACAACTGCAATTTGAAATGCGCGAATGGGATTATCAACACCAAGCCATCGTCGCCACCGTTGCCACTGAAAAATCCCATCAACAAACAGCCTGGCAGCGTTTCTTACCTGAAGGCCCGCTGGCATTTTTACCGCTGGCAACAGAAGCCGACAGCGAGCAATCCTTTTGTTCCATCGTTTGGTCAGCCGTCCCCGACTACGCCCAGGAATTAATGGCGCAGAGTGACAGTGAATTCAGTAGCAGTTTGGCTGCAGCGTTTGAACATCGATTAGGTAATATCCAAGCCGTCAGCCGCCGTTTTAGTTTCCCCCTGCGCCAACGCCACGCTATTGATTACGTTAAACCCGGCATCGCTTTAGTCGGCGATGCAGCCCATACCATTCACCCTTTAGCCGGGCAGGGTGTGAATTTAGGTTTAATGGACGTACAGGTGTTAGCAGAAGAAATAGTGCGCGCACAAGCCAGGCAGTTAGATGTAGGTAGCCTCGCTGTGTTGCAACGCTATCAACGCCGCCGCAAGGCCGCCAACTTAACGATGATGGCGTCAATGGAAGGGTTTAAGCGTTTGTTTGCCGAGAATGCTTTGCCGGTAAGATGGGCGCGAAATACCGGGATGAAATGGTTGGATGGGGTGGGGCCGTTGAAGAATAGGATTATGCGGGGGCGATGGGGTTGTAGTTTTTTTGTCGGTTTTGTCCGACGGTTGAGTTTATTTTTTAATCGTCATTCCCGACTTCGATCGGGAATCCAGAGCTACGGAGTAATTATTTCAATTCTCATGCCGTAGTTTAATTATTAAGTTTAAATTAGTTTGATAGTTTGCCGGGGGTTGCCCGGCGGCAAGTCACTTCTTTTGTCTAAAAGAAGTAACCAAGAAAAGTGATTCCCCGGTCAGTCGCCCCTGCGGATACACTGCGCTACTCAGAAAATAACGGGGCGCAAGCCGAACTCGCATTTTTTGATACTCAATCAAAAAATACTCAAACATTCGTTTGCTCTAAGGCCCGTTATTTTCCTCCGTTGCTCGACTCCTTTTAGGGGAAAATAAGTCAAGGTCAAAAGAAAAAACACAATAAACAATAGGCTGGCTTCGACAGACTTACTAATAAGATTGAATTCGAAGGCTGCGGTCGCTTGAATTATGTCCGATTGCGCGTATTATCCTTTCAATAATAAAAACAATGGATTAGGGAAGAATAATAACTATCGGCAGGGTGCTTATACTGACTACTCTGTAATTTCTCCCTGATTGACAACATATACCGACTGGGCGGGTTGAAGTAACTTATGCCGACTGGTCTATATAATTAGCGTTAGAGTTCAATATAGGGGAAAGTATGAGATTAGATGATGGCGAAACTTTAGAGCTAGAAATAAAGCCAAATGAGAAATTATTGGCCGTATGGTTTTTTACGAAAACAATAAAATACTCAATCGCAACAATGTTCTTCGTATTTATGGGTTTATTTTTTATTAATACTATAAGTTTAATTTTCGAAGAAGAAACAGAAGGTAAGGTGGACGTTGTTCAAATAGAAAAAAATTCTGAAGTAGTTGAATCCGTAAATAAGAAAGAAAATAATCACCCTTTTGCAGTCATGGTTGACTACTGGCCTTGGGCGCTATTACTTGTAGTGCTAGCGTCAATAATAATACAAATATATTTAATATATCTAAGAAAAACCTATAGATATATTATTACAAATCGAAGATGTATATTTGTTGGCGGCATCCTCAAGCGAATCGAAAGAACTGTGCCGTACAAAAAAATTACAGATATACAGCGATCTCAAAATATACTAGAACGAGTCTTTGGTATATGGAACGTGCAAGTCTTTACTCCTGGCACTGCAAGTATACAAATGGGTCAAGCTAAACTTAGGGCAGAATTGAATTTTGATGGCTTATTAAATAGTGAAGATGTTTACGAAGCCATAAATAAATATGCGCGTCTAAATGAGTAAAGAATTAAAGGGTTCGTAACAAATATTTACGGTAATTAAAGGGGTCGTAACGAATATTTATTAATCGATTTGCAGAAACGGGGTCGGTGACAAATCTGCAGAAACGGCAGAAACGGCAGAAACGGGGTCGGAGACAAATCGGAATAATAATTCCCATTTTTCACCAACCCCTTTTCGCTTTGCTTTTTTGTGTTAGGCTTTTATTGGTGAGTCATGCGTATACATATAACAGGTAACGCAGGCAGTGGTAAAACGACTCTTGCAAAAGAGCTGGGGGACATCCTAAATATACCTGTCTTTGGCTTAGATAAAATTGTTTGGAAGGAAAACTGGACTGTAACTCCTCAAGAAGAGCGAGCTTTTCGAGAGCAAGAATTAATAATAAAGCACGACTGGATAATTGAAGGTGTGTCATCAACGGTAAGAGACTCGGCTGACTGGGTTGTCTTCCTCGATTTCCCTCAGCATATTTGTCTTAAAAGAGGGATATTACGTTCTTTTAAATACTTATTTTCAACAAGGCCAGAGCTACCTAATAACTGCCCTGAAATTAAGATAATTCATAGGCTTATAAAATTGATTTGGCAGTTTAATAAATATGCACGGCCAAGTATTCTCAGAGAAATCAGTAAGAAAAACTATATTACTATTTGCAATAATAATGATCTTTATCATTTCATCGAAAGTGTTAGAAATAACAAAGTTATTATAATGGACACAAAAACCCTTACGGCTGTTCGGCCTATTTAATTTATCGCTAAATATAACAACAATAAAGGAGTCATATGAACGAGATAAACCAGATATTGGATTTCATGGTTGAAATTGAAAAGCTCAAAGCCGTATTGAGAAAGTCCAGGCCTGTTGGGTTGAAACGTTATGAAAACTCTGCTGAGCACAGCTGGCATGTTTGCTTGAGTGCTTTGATGTTAAAGGATTATGCCAATGAACCGATCGACATCAACCGTGTGATTAAAATGCTTCTTATACATGATTTGGGAGAAATCGATGCGGGCGATAAAATAATTTACTCTAGCGAAACCGTTGAGCAAAAAAATGATGAAAAAGACGGTCTGCGTCGATTGTTAGATATGCTTCCCGATGGTATGGGCGCTGAGTATTTGTCCCTGTGGGAAGAATTTGAGGCAGGAATGACTAGTGACGCAAAATTTGCCAAGGCTATCGATAGAGTCCCTCCCTTGTTGCATAACATACATGATGATGGCCATGGCTGGAAAAAGCACAACATTCCAAAAGAAAAGGTATTTGCTCTTAATAGTGAAAGAATCTCTGCCGGCAGTGCGCAGCTGTGGGAGGCTGTTGAGAAAAAACTTCAAGGCGCTGTGGATTCTGGAGCATTGGTATAAATGCTTGAGCAAGACAAGCGTAATTTAAAGTGGAAATTGGTGCTTAGTGTATTTTCACTCAATACTGTTACTCGCCCTTGGCGTGCATTTAAGATTTGAAAACCAATCCTTCATGGATTCTTCATAAATGACCTGGCTGTGTCCATTAAGTCGTTTCTTGCGAAGATTGGAGTCAATGTCATCGATAACGTTTACCCATTGGGATTTTTTTGAAATAGCAAAGTGCAGTGCGTTAGTTAATTCAGGCAGCTGAGTGATAGCGAGCTTTTTGTTTAGCCTCAGCTCCTTAAGATTAATAATAGAAATACTTTTCTCGCTAATCATATAGTCGAATGTATTGTCGAGTATTAATTCAAAGCCTTTTTTGGCGGTACCAATTGAGGATAGATTCAGATCGAATTGTTGATATCGGGCGAGATGAAAATAAACATCATTGCCAGCGGCGTAGCTCACTAGTAAACCTTTTTTATCTTTAAGATCATCAATTTTTTTTATAGATTCGGCATTGTGAATAGTGGTGATAATGGCGTCGGTTGTAATTGTTACAGGCTCTTTGCTGAATATAACGCCATCAAGTGATGCCATAGGGTATAAGGCATAGACAGCATCAATATCATTGTTGTTTAGTTGTTCTATCAGCTGATTAAAGTAATTCATGCTGAGCGCAGTGGCTGGCAGCCGTTGATAAGGAATTTCCAGTTCGGCTAACACGCTGGATACCAGGCGGTTGATATAGCCACGTTCTTCACCAGTACATTGATCAATCCAGCCGTAAGGGGGAAGTGGGTCTTTGGTAGGGCCGCCAATGATCATGGGGGATTGAGAGAATGCCGCATTAATGTAAAAGCAGAGGAGAATCGAAATTGCAAGATAGTAGCGGGGCGCTGATCTTATTAACACAGGATTAATGCCCCCTTTATTTAGTTAATGCTGTGATTATATTATCCGATTCGTATTCTAAGCTTAATAGAATAGAATGCAAATTAGGGCGTTAGCTACAAAGATTGGGAATTGGGGGCGGATGAAAGTTAACCTAATTGATATTAGTGAATCGCAAAGTGATTCATGCCTTTGACTTTCTTCCCCTAAATGAAGTTGAGCATCGGCGAACCCGTAGGGTGTACCCAAAACGCTTCACGGGGTAGGCTCAGCGTAGCGAATAAAGAAGAAGTGACTTGCTGCTAGGTAACCCCCGGCGAACTGTCCAAGTAATTAAACCAAAAATTTAAACACCGAATCTACAATAGAAATTTTCACTTTGTAGCTCTGGATTCCCGCCTACGCGGGAATGACCTAGGTATTTATGCTACGAGATTTGAGTACATTCCGGAAGAAAATTTACACACGTATTAATGAGGCCTATCTACCGGACATAAACAATAATAGAAACAAAATGACAAGCCGACCCCACCAACACAAACAAATGCCAAATCCCATGGGCATGATTAAGTTTTTTCTTATGGTCCAACACATAAAAAACCACACCCACCGTGTAAGCAATACCGCCTATCACCAATAATGCAATACCCGGTTGCGCAATAGCTTCTTGCAAATGGTTGAACTCAAACACACAGACCCATCCCATCAGTAAGTAAATAACAATTTGCAGGGCTTTTATGCGCTTGGTGATGAGCGTATCCAGAATCAAACCGACTACCGCCAGGCCCCATACGATAGCCAGCATCATGGGTCCGTTGCCTTCGCTGAGCGAGACCATCATATAGGGGGTATAGGTGCCGGCAATGAGTAAATAGATGGCGACATGATCCAGTTTTTGGAAAAATCGTTTCAGATTGGGGCTGTGGAAACTATGGTACAGCGTTGAGGCGGTATACATCAGCATTAGGGTCAAACCAAACACGGTAAAGCTAACGATGCTGGCAAACGTATTTTGTTGAATGCTGACGGTTAGCAAGGCACCAAACCCCATCACAGCCAGCACTGCGCCGACCAGATGCGAGATGCTATTAAACTTTTCTCCGTGATACATATAACCTTTTCCTTTTTACGCTGCTCGGTTGTAACCGCTTTAGTATTGAGTCATTAATAGAGCGGTTAGTGTATCCGCAATTGTGAATTAAGGGTTAGTTTCCTGGATTAATGCCGTAATTTGTTCTGAATAGTCGTTAATATAGTTTGAAGTGCTTAGACTACAAAATAACCGGTATAAATTATGCTTCTTGTAAAAGGTGCTGGAGCGACAATTGGACAAGTCCCGTGTTGGTAATAAAGCTGTCAGCTTGATATTGGTAACGCTTAGGCTTAACCTTAACAGAGAGATAAAAAATGATAGCAAGGAAGCGAACCCGCCTCCTTGCTCTCTGAATAATCCTCAGTAGCTGGGACGCAAAGTCAGCACTGAGGTAATCATGCAGAAACCGCAAGACCTTATTTCCACCGATGGCATGCCTTTCAGTGTTTCGGATGTACTCGACATCGCAAAGCTTACTCCTCTATTTAATAGTTATACCAATATCACTGATGTAGCCGCTGCGCTGCTGGATCTGGATGGTGAGGTATTGATTGCCGCTAATTGGAAAGATTCCTGCACCCAATTTCATCGTCAGAATGAGATCACTTCCAAGCGCTGTTTGCAAAGCGATACCGCTTTGGCCAATGATTTAAAGAGCGGCGGCAAATATAATGTTTATTATTGCAAAAATGGTCTGGTTGATGTGGCGACGCCGGTAGTGATTGATGGTTACCATATTGCCAATGTATTTATCGGCCAATTTTTTTTCGACCCCCCGGATCTTGAGTTTTATCGCCAGCAGGCAGCCAGTGTTGGTTTTGATGAAGCAAGCTATCTGGACGCGATCCGCCGCGTACCCATTTATAGCGAGGACGAGGTCCAGCGCAATATGGAGTTTATTGTGCAATTGGCAGTCATGATTGGCGAGGCTGGCGTTCAACATTTAAACATTCAGCAAGCAAATGATGAGTTACATAAAGCAAAAGAACAGGCAGAAGTTGCCAGTGAGGCGAAAACCGTATTCCTGTCGCGGATGAGCCATGAGTTACGCACACCGTTAAATGCAGTGTTGGGTTTTTCAGAATTGTTAAAGATGGATATTGCGGAAGTCGACACCGAGCAGCAACAATTACTCGATCATATTATTAACGCGGGTGATCATCTGCTGACACTGATTATCGACATCATGGATGTTGTGTGTCTCGATAATCAGAGTTTAAAAATTCCTTTGTCAGATATTTCTTTAAAGACTGCTGTCGGGGAGAGTGTGGCGATGGTGCGACCGATGGCCGAGGATCACGGTATTGACTTGCAGGTTGAGGATGTTGATCTTTGTGTATTTTCTAATAGTCGGCGATTAAAGCAAGTGCTGATAAATTTATTGAGTAATGGCATTAAATATAACTGTGAAAGTGGCCGTGTAACGATTACCGCAGAACACCTGGAAAAAGATCAAGTAAAAATTTCTGTCATCGATACCGGTGTTGGTATTTTACCCGAAGAAACGAAGAAGTTATTCCAGCCCTTCACTCGTTTACCCTATGCGGAAAAAAGTGCCATACAAGGTACCGGTATTGGTTTGTCGCTGTGTAAGTATTTAGTGGAAGAGATGCGTGGTGATATAAAAATTGAACCTATCGGTCAGGCAAAGGGCAGTTGTTTTAGCGTGACGTTGCCTATGGGGCAGCGAGAAAAAATACTACTGAAAAATGAAATCATGCCAGATCAGGGACAGGCACAAAGTATATCGAAAGTTAATGATATAGAAGGTTCAATTTTATATATTGAAGACAGTGCTGCTAACCGGAAATTACTGGAGGTAGTGGCCAGGAAATATCCGTCCCTCATTTTTGAAAGCAGTAGCAATATGGTTGAGGGCTTGCAACTGGCTGAACGCATGAATCCTTCGTTGATAATTTTGGATATCAACATGCCGACAATGAGTGGTGTAGAAGCAGTAAAACTTATGCGAAAAAATCCAGCATTTAGTAATACAAAAATAGTAGCGTTAAGTGCTGATGCCTTACCTGATCACATTGAACATGCCCTGCAAGCCGGGTTTGACGATTATTATACCAAGCCCATTGATTTCCCGAAAATTACTAACTTGTTTCGCAGTATTCAGTCACAACCATTGCTCAATGTGTAGCTATCCTCCGCGATAGCCAATCGCTTCTGCTAGATGCGCATGAGCAATTTTTTCGGCACCATCCAGATCTGCAATCGTTCGCGCAACCCGTAAAATCCGATGATACGCCCTGGGCGACAAATGCAACTTGGTGACGGCGTGTTCCAGTAAGGTCTGATCATTGTTGTTTAGCTGGCAGTGCTGGGCGATATCTTTATTGCTGAGTTGCGCATTGGTTTTTTGACTGCGTTGCTGTTGGCGCTGCCGTGCTTGTATCACACGTTGGCGAATGTCGGTCGAATTTTCTTCATTGTGTGCCGCCTGACTAAAGGTGTTAGCGGGTAAGCGATTAACGGCAACGTGAATATCAATCCTATCTAATAGTGGCCCGGATATTTTATCGCGATAGCGGCGCAGTTGATCCGGGGTACAGCGGCAGGCGCAGTGGAGGTCGCCATAGTAACCACAGGGGCAGGGGTTCATGGCGGCTATTAATAAAAAGTCAGCGGGAAAACACACTTGTTGGCTGGCTCTGGAAATCATAATTTCACCGGACTCCATCGGTTCACGTAATACCTCCAGCACACTGCGCTGGAATTCCGGCAGCTCGTCCAAAAACAATACCCCATGATGCGCCAAAGAAATTTCTCCCGGTTTTGGGTTGCTGCCACCACCGACTAAGGCGACGGCCGAGGCGGTATGGTGCGGGTTGCGAAAAGGACGTTGAAAAAAAGATTGTTTGGCATGATTAGGGCTAATCGACACAATTGTCGCCACCGCTAACATTTCCTGCTGGGTCAATGGTGGCAGGATGCTGGGTAGCCGGCTGGCTAACATGGTTTTACCGGTACCGGGCGGGCCTGAAAAAAGCAGATTATGATTGCCGGCGGCGGCAATTTCCAATGCGCGCTTGGCTTGGGCTTGTCCCTTTACTTCATTTAAATCGGGGTAGTCTTCGGCGGTGATAAAATCGGCGCTGGTGGTGGCCGGAGTTAATGTCTCGCGGCCATGGAGGTGGGCGGATAATTGCAATAGCGTATTGGCCGCATAAATCGTCGCCTGTTCACACAGTGCCGCCTCATTAATGTTGTTGGGTGGAACGACCAATGCTCTATTGGCGGCAGCACTTTTAATCGCCGCGGGAAGCGCGCCTTGTACTGCCCTTAATTCACCTGTTAGGCCCAGCTCGCCTAAAAATTCATGGCTGTGCAAGGCTTCCAACGGTATTTGCCCGGAGGCTGCAAGGATGCCCAGTGCGATCGGTAAATCAAAGCGGCCCCCTTCTTTGGGTAAATCTGCCGGCGCTAGATTAATGGTGATACGACGACTGGGAAATTCAAAATGCGAGTTGATAATGGCACTGCGTACTCGGTCTTTGCTTTCTTTAACTGCAGTTTCCGGCAGCCCTACAATGTTGAGGCAGGGCAGGCCGTTGGATAAATGGACTTCAACTGTGACCAGTGGCGCATCGACGCCAGCCTTGGCGCGGCTATAAACAATGGCGAGTGACATAAGGTTTCTTCCTTGAAACACTACATTAGTTGTGGGGTTAGCTATTTAAGTTGCTCGCTTAATTCAGCAAGCTGTTGTTCTAACTGGTCAATTTTTTCTCTGGAGCGGTGCAGTACCGCTACTTGCGCATCAAACTCTTCCTTACTGACCATATCCAGTTTGCTAAATGCACTTTGCGCCAACGCGCGCAAATTTTTTTCGATGTCTGCAGAAAAGCTATCGCCGGGGAACAGCGCCTTAGCTTGTTGCATAAAACTATCGAGTCGGTCATTCACAGTCATGGTTGCAGTAATCTCAAACTATTTGTCAGCGATTGTATTTTTTTATCGGGGTATTGGCCAGCAAATCCTTGGATAGATGTTGAAAACTGCACTTTGATGGTGCGTGCTTGGGTTTGTGCTGGTAGCAACGACGCTGCGTGCAGCGCGGTCAATTCGCCGCTGGCTGCGCTGTACGCAGTAATATCATTAGCCTCAGTGAAGCTTAATAGACGCTGGTGTAATTTTTGCTTCTATCTTGTCAGCTTAAAACTTATGCTTAGCTTCAATTTGTTGCTGCCAATAAAATATAAAGAGTCTTTATTTTGACCGTTTCATCATCTGCCTTAGCTGTTAATGCATCAGCCCCTTCGTTCTGTGCCGAGCAGGCCGATGGCTGGCAAGCGAGTTTGCAGCTGCAGTTAAAACACAAAGGCGTGCGTACGGTGTTGCAATCTTCAGTGCATCACGGCCCGTTGCGCGTGCAGCGGCCGTTTTATCCAGAGGGCGGCGTTTGTCATTTATATTTATTACATCCGCCCGGTGGCATGGTGGCTGGGGATAATTTAACCATTGGTTTGGATTGCCAGTCTGCTTCACAAACCTTGGTGACGACGCCTGCGGCGGGTAAATTGTATCGCGTGGCCGCACAGGCTTCGCCGCAATACCAGGGTGTATCTGCGAAGCTGGCAGCGGGAGCTGAGTTGGAATGGCTGCCGCAGGAAACTATTTTATTTAATGGGGCCAGGGGCGAATTGCGCAACCGTTTTGATTTGGCCGCTGATAGTCGTTTGCTGGGTTGGGATATCGTTTGTCTGGGTCGTCGCGCCAGTGGCGAATGCTTTGATAGCGGGCAGGTAAAGCAGCGTATCGAAATTTATCGCGAAGGCCGCCCGCTACTGATTGACCGCGTCAATTTTAGAGGCGGCAGTGATATGCTTAACGCCCCGTGGGGTATGGCGCAGCAACCGGTAAGCGGCACTTTGTTTGCGACCATAAATACGGGTGTGGCAATTAGCGCCGAAGCGCTTAGGGCAGTATTGCCCGCAGTCGATACTAATCAGCAGTGGGGATTGAGTGAGCGCAATGGTATTTTATTGGTGCGCTACTTGGGCAATTCTGCTGAAGTGTGCCGGCGCGGTTTTGAAAGAATATGGCAGCAGTTGCGGCCCACATTAATGATACGGCCGATGTTGCGGCCGCGCATTTGGAATACGTAATCATTCATTCAGGTAATAGGTTAAAAGATTATGGAACTGAGTCCACGTGATAAAGATAAGCTGTTAATTTTTACCGCCGCACTGTTGGCGGAGCGGCGCAAAGCCAAAGGGTTGAAGCTGAATTATCCGGAAGCAGTCGCGCTAATCAGTGCAGAAATTATGGAAGGTGCGCGTGAAGGCCGATCGGTCGCGGATATGATGAGTCATGGTCGCACTATTCTCAGTGCCGATGAGGTTATGGATGGTGTCGCTGAAATGCTGCATGAGGTACAGGTCGAAGCCACTTTTCCCGATGGTACTAAATTAGTCACGGTGCATAACCCGATTGTTTAATGGCGTTGCTGCCGCTACAAGGAGCATAAAATGATTCCAGGTGAAGTCGAAGTCAGAGCCGGCGAGATTGAACTCAATCCCGGTCGTCAAACTATCACGTTAACGGTTGCCAATAGCGGTGACCGCCCGATTCAGGTGGGTTCTCATTATCACTTTTTTGAAACGAATCCGGCCTTGCAATTTGATCGGGCTGCGGCCAGAGGGTTTCGCCTGAATATTGCTGCCGGCACTGCGGTGCGATTTGAGCCGGGTCAGGGCCGTGAGGTGGAATTGGTGGCACTAGCCGGTGAGCGCAAAGTATATGGTTTACGCGGTGAGATTATGGGCGCGTTAGATTAATTTAAATAAATGAAATAAGTATGTGCTGGAGTAACTGATGACTACCATTGATCGCCGCGCCTATGCGGATATGTATGGTCCAACCGTGGGTGACCGCGTACGCTTGGGTGATACCGAGTTGTGGATAGAGGTTGAGAAAGATTTTACCCACTACGGTGAAGAGGTAAAGTTTGGCGGCGGTAAAGTAATTCGCGATGGCATGGGCCAAAGCCAGCGCGCCAGCACCGGCACGCCAGATACGGTGATCACCAACGCCTTGATTCTTGATCACTGGGGCATTGTCAAAGCGGATGTGGCGATTAAAGCGGGCCGCATTCAAGCTATCGGTAAAGCGGGTAATCCTGATATTCAATCCGGTATCGATATTATTATTGGCCCCTGTACCGAAGTGATTGCGGGGAGGGACAAATCCTCACCGCCGGCGGTATCGATTCCCATATTCATTTTATTTGTCCGCAGCAAATCGAAGAAGCGTTAATGAGCGGTGTGACTACCATGTTAGGTGGCGGCACGGGTCCAGCAACCGGCACCAATGCGACGACGTGTACGCCAGGCCCATGGCATATTGGCAAGATGTTACAAGCTGCTGAAGCATTCCCGATGAACCTGGGTTTTCTCGGCAAGGGTAATGCCAGCTTACCAATATCGTTAGAAGAGCAGCTCGCTGCCGGGGCAATGGGATTAAAATTACATGAAGACTGGGGCACAACGCCGGCGTCTATCGATAATTGTTTAACAGTCGCTGAAAAATACGATGTGCAAGTGGCGATTCATACTGACACCTTGAATGAGTCCGGTTTTGTTGAAGATACATTGGCGGCGTTTAAAGGTCGCACCATTCATACTTATCACACGGAAGGGGCCGGTGGTGGTCATGCGCCTGATATTATCAAAGCCTGTGGTGAGTCTAACGTTTTACCTTCGTCAACAAATCCGACCCGTCCCTATACGATCAATACCGTGGATGAGCATTTGGATATGTTGATGGTGTGTCATCATCTTGATCCTAATATTCCCGAAGATGTAGCTTTTGCCGATTCCCGTATCCGTCGGGAAACAATAGCTGCTGAAGATATTTTGCATGATCTGGGCGCGTTTTCGATGATTGCTTCGGACTCACAAGCGATGGGTCGCGTTGGTGAAGTGGTTTGTCGCACCTGGCAAACCGCACATAAAATGAAAGTGCAGCGCGGTGCCTTGCAAGGCGATAGTAATTACTCGGATAATTTGCGGGCAAAAAGATACATCGCAAAATATACCATTAACCCGGCGATTGCTCATGGTATTGCCCATGAAGTAGGTTCTATTGAAGTGGGCAAACTGGCGGATTTAGTGCTGTGGAAACCGATGTTTTTTGGCATTAAGCCAGCGATGATTATTAAAGGCGGAATGATTGCTGCCGCGCCGATGGGCGATCCCAATGCGTCTATTCCAACACCACAGCCGGTCCATTACCGACCAATGTTTGGCGCTTTTGGTAAAGCGGTAGCGGCAACCTCGGTGAGTTTTGTCAGCGAAGCGGCGATTCAGGCCGGTGTCGCTCATGCACTGGGTTTGGATAAATTATTAGTCGCTTGTAAAAATACCCGCAGTGTCACCAAGGCCGATATGATCTTGAATAATTGGCAACCGCAGATGGAAGTTGATCCTGAGACTTATGAAGTGCGCGCCAATGGTGAGCTGTTAGTGTGTGAGCCAGCAACAGTATTGCCGCTGGCGCAACGCTATTCCCTATTTTGATTTTTTAATTTGAAGTTAGCCAATGAAAGAATGTTTTGAACTGAGTGAGCAGCCAGCCGGGCCAGCAGCGTTAGCGATAGAGCTGGATTATCAACAGCGGCAAAAAAGTCGGCATAAAGCGCAAACGGTTTGTGGTGAAACGCTGGGCTGGTTTTTAGAGCGCGGCCGGGTATTACAACACGACGATGTGTTGCAATGCAGTGATGGTAGCTGTGTAAAAGTCATTGCCGCTGCTGAAACTGTGTCAGAAGTGTGCAGTGATGATGCCCATTTATTAATGCGTGCGGCCTATCATTTAGGTAATCGTCATGTGCCCTTACAAATTGGCGCGGATTATATACGCTATCAACATGATCATGTGTTAGATGACATGGTGTTGGGTTTAGGGCTAACAGTTGAGAGCTGTCAGCGCCCCTTTCATCCCGAGAACGGTGCTTATCATGGCCAGACAAAAAACCATGACCATTCTCATGATCACGCCCACTAAATACTGATGAATACTTCGCTGTTACATTTAATGCACTTGGTCAGTCCGGCCTTGCCAGTAGGTGCCTACGCTTATTCGCAGGGGCAGGAATATGCCGTGGAGTTGGGGCACTTGCCAGATCAAGCAGCGGCACAGCAATGGATAGAGGGGTTATGCGTCACAGCATGGCGCATTTGGATTTGCCAGTATTGGCGCGCCTGTATTCTGCGTGGCAAGTTAAAGACCTGACGCGAGTAAATGAGTGGAATAGTTATTTATTAGCCAGCCGTGAATCAGCCGAGTTTGAATTGGAAGATGTGCAAATGGGTCGCGGCTTGATGCGTTTGTTAGCCTCACTAGGGGTTGATGAAGCCGCCGCATGGCCACGTCAGTACCCCGCCAGTTTTGCTACCGCGTTTGCGCTGGCCGGCGTTCACTGGCAGGTCGATCAAACTTCTTTGATGCACGGCCTGTGTTGGAGCTGGTTAGAGAATCAAGTCGCTGCTGCCACCAAGTTAGTGCCGCTGGGGCAGACCCAGGCGCAGCAATTATTGGTCGCCTTAATGACGAGTGTAGAGCAGTGCTGCCAGCAGGCAATGACTTTAGCTGATGATGACATTGGCGCTGGTCTGCCGGCATTGGCGATTATCTCAGCGCAACATGAAACCCAGTATTCCCGTTTATTTAGATCCTAGATTGAGGTTAATCGTGACAGCAACAATACCAACACCAACAAAAACCGCACAACAAAAACCCGCACTCCGTCTCGGTATCGGTGGCCCGGTCGGCTCCGGTAAAACGGCATTGGTCAAAGAGCTCTGCGCGCAACTTAAGGACCGTTTAAATATTGCTGTAATTACCAATGATATTTATACCCGCGAAGATGCCGAGTTTTTATTACGCCATGATGTGTTACCGGCCGATAGAATTATCGGTGTTGAGACTGGAGGTTGCCCGCATACGGCCATTCGTGAAGATGCATCGATGAATTTATCCGCGGTGGAAGAACTCAATGACCGCTTTCCCGGTTTGGAATTAGTGATGATCGAAAGCGGTGGTGATAATCTGGCGGCGACGTTTAGCCCTGAATTATCGGACCTCACCATTTATGTTATCGATGTATCTGCGGGGGATAAAATACCGCGCAAAGGCGGTCCCGGCATTACCAAATCAGATTTATTGGTGATTAATAAAATCGATTTAGCGCCCTTGGTTGGTGCTGATTTAGCGGTAATGGATCGCGATGCTAAAAAAATGCGTGGCGACAGACCCTTCGTTTTTTCCAATTTAAAAACTCAGCAGGGCTTGGCCGATATTATTGATTTCATAATCAATCAAGGTATGTTGACCCCTGACCCTGTGGCTGTCTAAGTCACATCCCCAATATGGTGCGGCTTTTTTAAAGCTGCCCTCTCTTTTTGATTATTCATTGCATGTAAGCCTGACTGGGGCAACCTGGTAGCTAGGTTTAGTGCTATTCGTTATTCAATATTCGCCAAACGTTCATAAATGAGGCGCATTTTTTTTGTCGCACTGAAGTTGTGCGCAATTTTGCGCCATTATGGACGCAGAGCTTATGCCTTAGGAATATGCTGTGGCGTAAGCCTATGAATCATAATGATTTTTTAGCTTATTACAGAAAAAAAATAAAGATTGGCATTAATTCTGCTCTAAGGCTTTGTGTCGTAAACAAGAACAATATCCTTGGAGATCAATCATGGAAATAAAAAAGCAGTGGGCGAAAACCGGTGCTAAAGCATTAGGTGTTGCCGCGCTCGCGTTAAGCGCAGCGATTACACAAGCAGCAGATACAATCAAAGTCGGTGTATTGCACTCTTTGTCAGGCACGATGGCAATCAGTGAAACGACCTTGAAAGACACCGTGTTGATGATGGTGGAAGAGCAAAATAAAAAAGGTGGATTGTTGGGCAAAAAACTGGAAGCGGTTGTTGTTGATCCCGCTTCTGATTGGCCTTTATTCGCAGAAAAAACCAAAGAGCTAATCGAGCAAAAAGATGTTGATGTAATTTTCGGTTGCTGGACCTCAGTATCACGTAAGTCAGTGTTACCGGTTATTGAAAAGCTAAATGGTTTGTTATTTTATCCCGTACAGTATGAGGGTGAAGAATCCTCTAAAAATGTTTTCTATACGGGTGCAGCGCCAAACCAGCAGGCAATCCCTGCGGTAGATTATTTAATGGAAGAAGAAGGCGTTAAGCGTTGGGTATTGGAAGGTACTGACTACGTTTACCCACAAACGACTAACAAAATCTTAAAAGCGTATTTAATCAGCAAAGGTGTAGCAGAAGCCGATATTTCCGTTAACTACACGCCGTTTGGTTTCTCTGAGTGGACTACGCGCGTTTCTGAAATCAAAAAGTTCGGTTCAGCGGGAAAAAAGACTGCGGTTGTTTCAACAGTTAATGGCGATGCTAACGTACCGTTCTACAAAGAGCTAGCTAACCAGGGTATTTCTGCGGAAGACATTCCAGTAGTTGCTTTCTCGGTAGGTGAAGAAGAGCTTTCCGGTTTTGATACAGCACCATTAGTTGGTCACTTGGCTGCATGGAATTACTTCCAGAGTGCCGAGTCTGACGCCAACGATGAATTTATTGCCAAGTGGAAAAATTCATTGGTGATGACAAGCGCGTAACGAATGATCCAATGGAAGCCACTTATATTGGTTTTAAAGCCTGGGCTAAAGCCGTTGAAAAAGCGGGTTCAGTTGAAGTGGATAAAGTACGTCCTGCGATGTATGGCATTGAAGTGAGTAACTTAACCGGTGGTATGGCCAAGGTTTTACCAAACCATCACTTTACCAAGCCAGTATTGATTGGCGAAATTCAGGCTGATGGTCAATTTGAGATTGTTTCGCAAACCAAGGAAGTTGCTGGTGATGCGTGGACTGATCATTTGGCTGAGTCAGCAAAGGTTATCTCTGATTGGCAGAACCCTGCTATCAACTGTGGTAACTACAATACTGAAACCAAAAAATGTTCTGGTCAAAATTTCTAAATTCATGTTCTAAGTGAATGTAGACCAGTCAACTATGTGGCTGCCGGGAGGGCGGTTCCATACCTCTCTCCCTGCGCTAATAATAGTGGCTTCTACTGCAAAGTAAGAAGCCATTTTTTTTAATAAATTGGGCCAGTAAATGAAACGCCTCGGATTAATTTTTCTCTGTTTACAATGTCTTTTCTTTGCTCCTGTTGCATTGACGAGTGATTTTGAAGACGCGCTAGCAGAATTGATAACAAACTCTAATAAAGAAAAAGCTAGAGCTATTGATGCCTTGGCCATTATTGATGATGAGCGTGTATTGCCTAGTTTAAAGGCGTTGTTAGACGCACGGCTGTACTATCGTGATGAAGACAAAAAGTTGGTTTATATTGACGAGATTGAAGACCGCTTAAAAATTACCTTGGTAACAAGCGGTGAAGTATTAGATATCACTAACAAGAAAACGATTACTAAAATTCGCATCAATAATAAATTGCGACGGGTATTGCGGGCTAATATCGCAAAATTAGAATTGACCGTTAAAAACGATGATTTACGTTTGCTATCGGCACAAAACCTTACCAAGACGCCAGACCCGGAGTTGCGTGAAGAAATTTATCGTGCAATCAAGTCAGAAAAAAATATAAAAGTTAAATCAGCCATGCAGCTGGCATTGGCGATGATTGATATTGATAGTAAAGATCAAACGCTAAGATTAAATGCCATGCAAACAATAGGTGGCAGCGTAGCACCAGAGGCAGTCAATGTACTGAATCGCCTCACTTTACGCGATGACAGTGGCAAATATCTTGAATCCAATCCTGAAATAGTGGCGTTGGCGGTCAAGCAGTTAAAGGACGCAAAAAGCAAGTTGCGTTTTTATAAAGTTATCGAAGATTTTATTTTTGGCTTGAGTTTAGGGTCTATTTTATTATTGGCCGCGATTGGCCTGGCAATTACCTTCGGCGTTATGGGCGTGATTAACATGGCTCATGGCGAAATGATTATGCTGGGCGCCTATACCACCTTTGCGGTTCAGCAAATATTCCCCAATTTTATTCAATACTCATTATTTATCGCGATACCTGCAGCCTTTTTAGTTTCAGGCTTGGTCGGGGTATTGATTGAACGTTTGGTTATTCGGCATTTATATGGTCGCCAGTTAGATACGCTGCTCGCCACTTTTGGTATCAGCCTGATCTTACAGCAAGCAGTGCGTATGTATAGCTCAAACAATGTAGCGGTGGTGAGCCCTGATTTTATCAGTGGTTTTTGGCAGATGAATGATGCAGTTGCCATTACCTATAACCGCATTTATGTGTTGTTTTTTAGCTTGATAGTGTTAGGTGTACTCGCATTGATGTTGAAAAAAACATTGCTAGGTTTACAAATGCGAGCGGTAACGCAGGATAGGCCTATGGCAAATTCCATGGGCATACATTCCGGTTATGTTGATGCGCTAACGTTTGGTTTGGGTTCCGGTATTGCAGGTATTGCCGGCGTAGCGCTAAGCCAGTTCACTAATGTTGGGCCGAATTTGGGTCAAGGTTATATTATCGATTCTTTTATGGTGGTGGTATTTGGCGGTGTAGGAAACCTATTAGGCACTTTCTTTGGCGCAATGAGTTTGGGTATCGCTAATAAGTTTTTAGAACCGTATACCGGTGCGGTCATAGGAAAAATTATAGTGCTGGTATTTATTATTTTATTTATTCAATGGCGACCACGAGGCTTGTTTGCGCTCAAAGGTCGATTCGTGGAGGATTGATTATGACCTTCCTAGTTTTTATTTCCATTGCCACTATTGAATATCCAGGGGAAGCATCGTGCTAAAACATTCAGTATTACTCACCTTATTAATGAATGATCGAATCGGCAGCAAACTGATTGCCTTTATTCTATTAGCTGCGATTGTGGTGGCTGGGTTGAATCAGTTTGTAGCTGAAGGCTCACTATTGTATGTGCCTACCTATGTGGTATCGCTGTTAGGAAAATATTTGTGTTACGCATTACTGGCGTTAGCGCTGGATTTGGTGTGGGGCTATTGCGGTATTTTAAGTTTAGGTCATGGCGCATTTTTTGCGCTCGGTGGCTATGCCATGGGTATGTATCTAATGCGCCAGATTGGTGATCGCGGTGTGTATGGTAATCCCGACTTACCCGATTTTATGGTGTTTTTAAATTGGACAGAGTTGCCCTGGTATTGGCAAGGCTTTGATAGTTTTGGTTATGCCATGTTAATGGTGTTGTTAGTACCGGGTTTGTTAGCGTTTATGTTTGGCTGGCTGGCGTTTCGCTCCAGAGTCACCGGTGTGTATTTGTCAATTATTACTCAAGCACTGACCTATGCGTTATTGCAAGCGTTCTTCATGAATGATTTCGGTTTCGGTGGTAATAATGGACTAACAGATTTTAAAGAAATCGCCGGTTTTAGTTTGCTTGCTGATAGCACGGCTGTTGCCTTATTTTTGATTAGTGCCTTGCTGCTGGTGATCGCTTATATTGCCTGCCGGTTTATTACCGAAAGCAAATTTGGCAGTGTCTTAATCGCCATTCGCGATGCAGAGAGCCGTACTCGCTTTATGGGTTACCGAGTTGAGCACTATAAATTATTCGTGTTTGTTTTTTCTGCCGTATTAGCAGGAATTGCGGGTGCCTTATTTGTGCCGCAGGTGGGCATTATCAATCCTGGTGAGTTTAGCCCAATAAAATCGATTGAAATTGTTATTTGGGTAGCTTTAGGTGGTCGCGGTACTTTATATGGTGCAGTGATCGGTGCCTTTATTGTGAGTTACGGAAAAACGTTTTTCACGGGTGCTTTCCCAGAGATTTGGTTATTTATGCTGGGCGGTTTATTTGTGTTGACTACTATGTATTTGCCTAATGGTGTAGTGGGTTTTATAGATCAATGGAAGTCCAAAAAATCAGCTGTTAAAACTACGCCCACACAGGAGGCGACGGTATGACATTACCTGCAAAAGAAAATCCGCAAAGTCTGTTATACCTTAATGGGGTGACTAAAACCTTTGATGGATTTAAGGCGATCAATAATTTATCGCTGGATATTGCTCCAGGAGAGTTACGTGCCATTATTGGTCCGAATGGCGCGGGTAAAAGCACCATGATGGATATTATTACCGGTAAAACCCGTCCTGATGAAGGCGAAGTTAAATATAAAGATGTAGTGGATTTGACCCGTTATGATGAAGCCGATATTGCCAATATGGGCATAGGCCGAAAATTTCAAAAACCTACCGTAGTAGAAAGTTTGTCTATTCGTGGCAATTTGGATCTGGCCTTGGCGGGTGAGAGGGGAATTTGGCAGTCGTTGTTTTTTAAACTTGGCGCGCAACAACAGCAGCGCATTGATGAAGTCATTGAATTGATTGGCTTAAAAGAAAAGTCCGAGGACTTAGCCGCCAATTTATCGCATGGCCAAAAGCAGTGGCTGGAAATTGGCATGTTGATTATTCAGGACCCGGAAGTGTTACTGGTTGATGAGCCTGCCGGTGGTATGACTGATACCGAAACAATGGAAACAGCACAGCTGTTAAAAGACATTAGTAAAAAGCATTCGGTAATTGTAGTTGAACATGATATGGATTTTGTTCGTGCACTGGATTGCCCAGTCACCGTGTTGCATGAAGGCAGTGTATTGGCGCAGGGAAGTTTGGATGTGGTTTCCGCTGATCCGCGTGTAATAGAAGTTTATTTGGGGCGCTAGTATGTTAAAAGCAGAAAATATCGATTTGCATTACGGGGCAAGTCAGGCCTTACAAAATGTTAGT
This sequence comes from Oceanicoccus sp. KOV_DT_Chl, assembly GCF_900120175.1. NCBI lineage: Bacteria > Pseudomonadati > Pseudomonadota > Gammaproteobacteria > Cellvibrionales > Spongiibacteraceae > Oceanicoccus > Oceanicoccus sp. KOV_DT_Chl. Next base: position 1,633,024 of record NZ_FQLF01000002.1, on the reverse strand, counting down.
CTGGCTGCCGCGAAAGGTGAGATTACCTGCGTATTGGGTCGTAATGGCGTGGGTAAATCCAGCCTGATGCAGGCCATTACCGGTCGTCATAAATCTTCCGCAGGACGAGTAGAGTGGGAAGGTGCGGATATCAGTAAGTTGAGCGCAGCGGCTCGTGCGCAGCGAGGTATCGCCTATGTACCACAGGGTAGACAAATTTTTTCTCAGCTTACGGTGATGGAAAATCTACAAACCGGCTTTGCTGCCCTGCCGCGTAAACAAAGAAAAATCGATGAAGATATTTTTGATTTATTTCCGGTGTTACGCAAAATGACCCGGCGTCGTGGTGGTGATTTATCCGGTGGCCAGCAGCAACAGTTATCCATTGCTCGCGCGCTGGTGATGAAACCACGGTTATTGATTTTGGATGAACCTACCGAAGGTATTCAGCCGTCGATTATTAAAGATATTCATAATGTCATTACTATTTTGAAACAGCAGGGTGATATGGCGATTTTGTTAGTTGAACAATATTTTGAATTCGCCAGGGACCTGGGTGACGCTTACGCAGTAATGGATAGAGGCGAAATTATTTTAGCGGGGCGCAGTGAAGATATGGTTGAAGACGAGGTTCGTGGCCATATGACGGTTTAATATTACCGGGCAAATACTTTCTCGCCTGCTGGTGCAGGCCAAAAACTCGCTCTACCCATCTAGTGGACAAGCTGTCTTCGCCAGTTGACTTGGCAGGTTGAGTCGGTAAGCTGCGCTGCAACTATATTAAATAATTTGAGTATCCTCAGAATGAAATTCACTGCGTTGCTGTTTGCCACAATAATTTCGGTACCTGTCTGGGCCGCTGACTCCCTAACTATTCCTGCGGGTGAAACCTATACCATCGGTATCGAGCAACAGCGTTTGTCACTTCGCCAATTATCTATTGGCGATGGTGCCAAAATCATCTTTGCTGATGGCGTTAGCCAGTGGCAGGTAAGAGCTGAGCAAGCGAACATTGGAAGTCAGGTATATATCGATGGTAGCGGTAAGCTTGGCGCTGCAGGTAAAAACGGTAACAACGGCGCTGCTGTTAGTGATTGTTCAAGTGGCAATGCTGGTGAGGCCGGTAGTGCGGGTAGCAAGGGGGGCAAAGGTGTGTCTATTCGCTTGCAGCTTGGGCTTGCGGCGTTGGGTGATCTGCAAATCAATAGTAGTGGTGGTGCCGGCGGTAGCGGCGGCGATGGTGGCAATGGCAGTGCTGCCAATTCACAAGAACAAGGCTGTAAAGGCGCGGCGGCGGGCGGAGATGCTGGCGCTGGTGGTGCTGGTGGCCATGGCGGTAATGCCGGTGATATCACGGTAATTTATTGGCCGGCAAAAAGCGGTTTGGATGTATCGCGGGTGATTAATCTGGTGCAGGCTCAGGCTGAGCCGGGTATCGCAGGTGCTGGTGGTGGAGCCGGTAGCCCGGGTGCTGGTAGTGAAGGTCGCTATATCAAGAAAAAACACTGACCGGGAATAGAGCCTGGAGCGGCGGTGGCGATACCGGTGCCAAAGCCAGTGCGGGTGCCAAAGGTGATGATGGGCAAGCAGGGCGTATTCTGGTGGAGCAAGCGTTGCTGGCCGCACCGACGGTGAGCGCCCCAGTAAAGACCGCCTCGCCAGCTGCGACTGCAGGCAGTCGTGAGCAGGAGATAGATATGATAAAGCAGGAGTTGCGTTCCTTATTACAGCGTCTGGATAGTTTAGAGTCAGCCCCTTAAGACAAGCTTTAAGCTCCTAAGCCCGTATTCTTATTTGCCTCTTAAGCCCTGCTTTATTAATGAGCAGGGCTTTTCTTGTTGGAATAAAAAAAAGCCGTTTACCGTCCTAAAAATTAAAATTAAGTTAGCTATTGACGAAAACAGCGCCATTTTCTCGCATAATAACCCCAATTTTGTCTATTTCCAGCCGTTGTGTCCTGTATTGGTGCGAAAAATGGTGGTCCGCACCTAAGGCGAGCGCATCAGTGCGCTAAATTGGGGTGGATTTTATGTTTTTATCTCCTATATTTCTTAAGTTACTGATTTTTATAAATTTATAAAAGTTGGTACGCCATATGCTATTTGTTATGCAGCTCTGGCTGATGGGTTTGCTAAAAGATTCAGGCCGGCTCTGATTAACCGAAAGCTTTATTAAATATTTTTGGAGACTTAGGAATGAAAACAATTAAAACACTATTAGCAACTGCGGTTGCTGCTTCTACTTTCGCTGCTCCTGCTGTAATGGCTGAAGTCGAAGTTGCTGCTTCTGTAGCGGTTGCTTCTTCTTATTTGTGGCGTGGTCAGGATTTAGGTGATGGTTCACCTGCAGTTTCTGGTGACCTGGTTGCTAGCATGGGTGGTTTGTACGGTGGTATCTGGGGTTCTTCAGGCGATGACACTGCTGGCAACGAGTATGACTTGTTTGTTGGTTACGGCGCAGAGTTTGGCGAAGTAAGTGTTGATCTGAGCGTATGGAACTATGTTTACCCTGATGGTGGCGTAAGAGACGATAATTTCGGTGATTTGTCTGAAGCTATCTTATCTGTAGGCTTTGGCCCAGTAAGCGTAACTTACTATGACAATATTGCTGGTGGTTCAGGTTATACCTACTTGACTGTTGGTGCTGAATTCGGTGCTTTCTCATTCACTGTTGGTCAAACTGACAATGAAGATTCTGACGACGATTACACTCACTTCGATATCGGTTATGCCTATAACGACAATGTGTCTTTCACGTTCAGTCAGGTAGTTGATGAAGACGATGCAGGCAATGTTGATGACGATCTGAACTTCGTTGTGTCTTACAGTCTGCCTATTCAATAAGCAGGATTGTAATTTCGGAATGCTGAAATTTTTTTCAATATTCCGATAACCATTTAGTGCTTTTTGTCTCCCCCCTGTTGCTTGCAACATTCATTAAGCACTAATCTGGCCAGCCGTGTTTCGGCACGGCTGGTTTTTTTAACTTTAAATTCGGTGCCACTTAGCTGCACTGTTAGATATTAATCAGGAGAAAACCAATGAAACTGGTTACAGCTGTAGTTAAACCGTTCAAGTTGGACGATGTGCGTGAAGCACTCTCTGAAATCGGTGTGCAAGGCATTACCGTAACAGAGGTAAAGGGTTTTGGACGTCAAAAAGGCCACACAGAGCTATACCGTGGTGCTGAGTATGTTGTCGATTTTTTACCTAAAGTAAAAATTGAAGTAGCCGTTGCAGATTCTGCGGCTGATCAAGTTATCGAAGCTATTTCCAGTGCAGCAAACACTGGCAAGATTGGCGACGGTAAAATTTTCGTCTCATCACTGGATCAAGTGATTCGTATTCGTACTGGCGAAACCGGTGAAGAGGCTATCTAAGTCTTTTTAATATTAATTCCTTAGGCTTGTGGAGGGCTTAGAAATGGAAAATGAAATTTTTCAACTGCAATACGCCTTAGACACATTTTATTTCTTAATTTGTGGTGCGTTAGTAATGTGGATGGCGGCGGGTTTCGCCATGTTAGAAGCGGGTTTGGTTCGCTCTAAAAATACCACAGAAATTTTAACCAAAAATATCGCCTTGTATGCGATTGCCAGCATTATGTATATGGTTTGCGGCTATTCGATCATGTACGGTGGTGGTGATTTTGTTATGTTCCTTGATGGCATCGTCGCTGATGGTGTTGCTGGTGCTGAAGAGCCTGCGACCTATGCACCTTCTGCGGACTTCTTCTTCCAGGTAGTGTTTGTTGCTACTGCGATGTCGATTGTTTCCGGTGCAGTTGCTGAGCGTATGAAGTTATGGGCTTTCCTGGCTTTTGCGGTAGTGATGACGGGTGTTATTTACCCAATGGAAGGTGCCTGGACTTGGGGCGGTGCTGCTGTTTTCGGTATGTACACCTTGGGCGACTTAGGTTTCTCTGATTTTGCTGGTTCCGGTATTGTTCACATGGCAGGTGCTGCAGCAGCGTTGGCTGGTGTATTACTGCTAGGTGCACGTAAAGGCAAATTCGGTGCCGATGGCCAAGCACAAGCAATCCCCGGTGCAAACTTACCTTTAGCGACTTTAGGTACTTTCATCCTGTGGATGGGTTGGTTCGGATTCAACGGTGGTTCAGTCTTGGCGACTGCTACAGTTGAGAGTGCAAACAGTGTTGCAGTCGTTTTCATGAACACTAATGCCGCTGCTGCCGGTGGCTTGGTTGCTGCCTTGATCGTAGCGCGCATCCTGTTCGGCAAGGCTGATTTGACCATGGCTTTAAACGGTGCGTTAGCTGGTCTGGTAGCCATTACCGCTGAGCCTTCAACGCCTACTGCTTTGCAAGCGACGTTGTTCGGTGGCTTAGGTGGTGTATTAGTTGTGTTCTCAATCCTGACTTTAGACAAGCTGAAAATTGATGACCCAGTTGGTGCAATCTCTGTACACGGTGTGGTGGGTTTGTTAGGTCTGATATTGGTACCTCTGACTAATGATGGCTCTAGCTTCTCTGGCCAGCTGATTGGTGCTGCGACTATCTTTGTTTGGGTATTCGTAACCAGCCTTATTGTCTGGGCTATCATCAAAGCGGTTATCGGTATCCGGGTTAGTGAAGAAGAAGAGTACGAAGGTGTGGATCTTTCCGAGTGTGGTATGGAAGCCTATCCTGAGTTCATTACTGCTAAATAATCTCGATAGCTTGAGAATAAAGGGCGCCTGATTGGCGCCCTTTTTTGTGCGCGCTGATAAGCCTCCGGGGCTGGTGTGTTAAATAGAGCGGGAAAAAAGGAGCCGTAGGGATGGAGTACTATGAGGTCTTTTTTAGCTAAATCCTTGCTTTTCGTTCAGGAGCTAGCTAATTTAGCGCCACGACATAATCAAAAGCTTATCAGCTTGGCAAAGAGATACTTTTGTCAGATAGCTGCTACAAAGCAGGGGGAGAACCGAGAATGAAATTAGTAACAGCGATTATTAAGCCTTTCAAGATGGACGATGTACGCCAGGCGTTATCAGAAGTCGGTGTAACGGGTATTACAGCCACTGAGGTGAAAGGTTTTGGTCGCCAGAAAGGCCATACTGAGTTGTACCGTGGTGCCGAATACGTGGTCGATTTTCTACCTAAAGTAAAGCTGGAAATTGCTATCAACGATGAAAAAGTGGATGAAGTAATCGAAGCCATCAGTGGCGCGGCTAATACTGGCAAGATTGGTGATGGTAAGATTTTTGTGTCAGCACTTGAGCAGGTTATCCGTATTCGTACTGGTGAAACTAACGAAGATGCGGTGTAACCGCTAGTTCAATTTGGCGCTGCCTATTCAGGCAGCGCTTTCTTTTAGTTAGTGATTGTCTCTAATTCCAACCCTGCCAACGCCTCGCTAAATAGCTGCCAATAGCTATCCGGTTGATTCCGTTCAGCATCAAGTTGCTTTCGCTGGCTGACATTAAATCGGCTTTGTAATGGGCTGTAGTGCTGGTTTAACTTTTCAGCGCCAGCGTGGTTATAGCCATTGATTAGATCCTGCATGATAAGGCAGTGCATGATGAATTGTTGGCATTGCTCTGGTGTGGCCAGTTGCTGTTCTTCTCGTAGTGGTAGCCAGGGCAAAGTGGTTTGGATGTACTTGGCTTGAATACCACTAGTAAGGCCAATCGTTTGCCCCTGTGGATCAAATAGCGGCGTAGATTCGACCCCGCAGCTAGGGGAACGCGACTTAAAAATATAACCGCTGAGTCGGTGTTCTACCGCGGCAATGCTTCGGGGTGCATACTGCTGTAATGCCGTGGTCATATCCAGAGTGCTGTCATCTCGACCAATGGCGGCAATAACGTTGGTCTGTTTTTGCAGCTGAATCGGTGGACGAGGAATGGCCATGCCCGCGCCAACTTCAGGACATACAGGGTATAAATCTACGGTCTCGGCCAGTTCAGAGAGCAGCAATAATTTTTTTGCGGTACCGTCATAACGAACGGCCTCACCATGCAAACAGGCACTGATGGCAATGAGCGGTTTATGCGACAAAGTAGCAGCAGAATAAAAATTAAAGGCTAACCAAGGCTTAGTCATCAATAGTTAAAGTAAACACTCAAGTAATAGTCAGAATCGCGAATAGCTCAATTTATTTTAGATCGAAAAAGACTAAATAAACACCCAATTTTCGATTGCCCTTATTTGGCCATAGGCTATAAATAATCTTCCTCTCAGCGTTGTTGCAGCAACCGCTTGGCAATAATGTTGAGTGGGTTTTACGGTGATGAACGCCAGCGTTCTATATGTAAATATAAGAGGTGATCTATGGCCACTCAGTATTCCAAAAAAACAAAGCAAGGTTCAGTTCGGCCTCCAGCTGATAAACACGAATCAGAGATTGATCTGGATTTTATTGGTAGTCGTGAAGAGGGAGCAGACACCCGGACCCTGGCCTCGCGTAAACGCTTGCATGAAAAAATGTCAGCAGACATAGAAGCTTTTTTATCCCGTGGTGGCAAGATTGATCAAGTGGATCGCAATGTAATGGCTGATCCACCTAAAAAGCCGATCAGCCATTATGGTCAGCGCCCTATTTGATCGCTGCAGCGTGTGCAATGGCCTGAATGGCAGCGGGTATCTCGGCCAGTGAAGTCACTTGCTGGCTGGGTTGGATGTGATTGGGTGCAGTTAAATTTTTGGGGTTAAACCAAATACTGTGGCAGCCTGCTTGCTGTGCGCCCTCAATATCGTGTTCAAGATTATCACCAATATGAATAATCTCATGCATTTCCACTTTCGCTTGTTGCGCTGCCGCATTAAATTGAGCGGGGTCAGGTTTGCTGGCATTTAACTGTTCAGCAGAAAATGAAAAATCAAAGTAAGGCGCTGCTTCTAATTGAAAAATATCCGCATTGCCGTTACTTAACGCGCCTAAGGTATAGTGTTGATGCAGTTGTTCAAGTAACGGGATGGCTTGATCAAAAAAAGTAATATCGTGGCGAGCTTTAATAAATACTGCAAAAGCTTGCTCGGAAAGATGCTGGGACTGTTCGGCATCATACCCCACCTCGCGCATAGCAGCTGCGACGGCTACCAGTCGCAGTTGAGTCATCTGGTGAGTGAGCTCAGCGTTTTGTTTATAGATGTCCCAGCGCCATTGCATAAAACTCTTGATAGTAAACTTTTCTGATACTTTAGGCGCATGTTGCTGTAGCCATTGATAGACCAGGTTTTCAGCGCGCATTAAAACGGGCTGCACTTCCCAGAGCGTATCGTCTAAATCGAAGGTGATGACTTTGATCGGGTTTTTATTCATGGCGGCAGTATATAGTAATTGTCGCTATCAATTGTAAGAAATAAAAATCTTGTGCTCAGCTTCCGGTTTAAATAAGTATTATTTTTTTTTGTTCGCTCTTGGATGGGCCTGGTCATAGACTTTGGCCAAATGCTGAAAGTCCAAATGGGTATAGACTTGGGTGGTGGAGATATTGGCGTGGCCTAGCATTTCCTGCACTGCGCGCAGGTCACTACTGGATTCCAGCACATGGCTGGCAAAGGAATGGCGCAACATATGCGGGTGGACATTTTGTCCCATACCTTGCTGCACGCTGTATTTTTTCAAACGCTGCTGAATAGCGCGTTGACCTAGACGCTCTCCCTTTTTTGAAATAAATAGGGCCTCGTCTTTTGGATTGACATTGGCACGAATTTTTAACCATTGCTGCAGCGCCTTAAGGGCAAAGCTGCCAACCGGCAGAGTGCGAGTTTTATTGCCTTTGCCCGTAACGGTTATCAACGCATCACGGATATCAACATCGTTCAAATCGAGATTCACTAATTCGGATAGGCGCAAACCGGAAGAGTAAAATAATTCCAAGATGGCGCGGTCGCGGACACTGAGCCAGTCATTGCCCTCAATTGATAATAATTGCTGCATATTATCGGTATCTAATACTTTGGGTAATTTCTTTGCTGACTTGGGTGCTTGAATGCCCAGTGCGGGATTATGTTTGCCACCGCTGCGGTTATAAAATTTATAAAAGCTGCGCAGTGCGGATAAGGCCCGCTGTAAACTGGGGCCGGTTAAACCGCCGCGATGAAGCTGCGCGACCCACTGCCTGACATCAGCACTATGAACGTGTTCGAGTTGAAGAATAGATTGCTGGCGACAATAACGAATAAATTTTTCCAGGTCGCGTTGGTAACTGCTGAGGGTGTGGCCAGAGAGCTGACGCTCGGTTGCTATATAATTAAGGAACCGTTGCAGCTGGTGTTGCCATTCATCGTTGGTCTGGGTTTCCTTCGTAGTCATCGAACGATCCCGGTGTGCTGATTTAGTAATTCAGGTGGCGAGAGAGCAAACGGTTTAGCACTTCAGCAATATAACCCAAAAATAAGGTGTCCATATTTTGATGAAAATGATTGGCGCCTCTACTGCCAATAGCGATAACCCCCAAGGGTGTACCAAAGCTAAGCGGTAGCACGGCCGCAGACCCGACATGATGGGCCTGCTCTAAAAATAAAAATTCGGCATCTTCCGGGCGTAATGCGCCACAAGTAGGGTTGTCATTTTTGAGTAGGTTGGGAATTTTGGCGTAGGCGTCATCCAGTGGCACCACCCGGGAAGCAACAGTGCGATAGTTTTCAGGTTTTCCAAATAAAGTAAGCGTAGCAAAATCCATTTTAAAATCTTTTAGCATGCTACGGGTAAAGGTATTAACCAGCGAATCCAGGCCCTGTACTTCGAGTAGCGATAGTACCAGCTGCCGGGTTCTATCAAACAGCAAATCATTGTCGCCGGCATGTTCTAACAGGCCGCCTAAGCGGTTGCGCATGTCCATATTACGTTCGCGCAATAATGAGACTTGACGTTCCAATAGTGAAACAGCTCGACCGCTGGGGTGGGCCAATTTTAATTCCAGTAACAAGTCATCGCGCTTGAGGAAGAAACCGGAATTGGCTTTCAGGTATTTCGCCACATCTTCGGCGCTGATGTCTTTATCGTTATTGTTTTTTTTAGCCGGTTCCACTTGTACCTCTCAATCTTTTACTGCGGTGACATGGGTTAATCACTCACCTAAATTATAATCTGCCCTTCAAACACAGTGCTAGCGGGCCCGGTCATCATAACGGGATGGCCTTCGCCGCGCCACTCTATCGTTAATGCACCGCCAGGTAAGTTAACGATTACGCGCTGGTCTAATAAACCGTTTAATTGCCCTGATACCACGGCGGCACAGGCGCCGCTGCCGCAGGCCAGCGTTTCACCGGCACCGCGCTCATAAACCCGCAAATTAATTTCCTTGCGGTTGAGTACCTGCATAAAACCGGCATTCACTCGCTGTGGAAATCGTGGGTGCGACTCAATGGCCGGACCGAGGGTGGCGACAGCGGCGGTTTGCACATTATCCACGACCATTACGGCGTGCGGATTACCCATTGAGACAGCGCCGATGTCGTAGTGCTGGCCGTCTACTTCGAGCGCATAACTATTATCGCGAGCAGGAGCATCAAAGGGAATGAGTGCCGGTGATAGTTCCGGCTTGCCCATATTGACCCGCACTTGCCGGTCATCGGTCATTGATAGCTCGATAATGCCGGTATTGGTTTCTACCCGAATTTTGTTTTTGCCGGTGAGTTTTTTGTCGCGCACAAATTTGGCGAAACAGCGAGCGCCGTTACCGCATTGCTCTACTTCATTGCCGTCACCGTTGAAAATACGGTAGCGAAAATCGACATCGGGTTGCGTGGGTAATTCGACCACCAATAACTGATCGCAACCGATGCCGAAATGGCGGTCGGCCAGTTGCTTGATATGGCTGGCTTGCAAGTTGAAACGCTGGGTGATCAGGTCCAGCACGATAAAATCGTTGCCTAGGCCGTGCATTTTAGTGAAGCGTAACAACATAAAATCTCTCCTGCGCTTCGCCGTTAGCGCGGTTAGGGTGATGCTGTTTGACTGCAGCTGTTCAGGTGCAGTCGCTGGAGAGAAGGCTGGTTTCGTTAAGACTGGACGACAGTCTTATGGCAGCAGCGCTTCACCCCGCATCAGGTCGGCGATGGTTTCCCGCGAGCGAATGACATGCATAGTATCACCATCCACCATAATTTCAGCTGCGCGTCCTCGGCTATTGTAGTTGGAACTCATGGTAAATCCATAGGCGCCTGAAGAGGCGACGGATAATAAATCCCCTTGCTCAAGAATAAGTTCACGGTCTTTGCCCAAAAAATCACCGGTTTCACAGACAGGGCCCACCAAATCCCAGAGCTTGGCTTCGCCGTCTGAACGCGGTGCCACTGGCTGGATATTCAGCCAGGCCTGATAAAGTGCCGGCCGAATCATATCGTTCATGGCGGCATCGATAATGGCGAAGTTTTTGTGAGCGTTTGGCTTAAGGTATTCGACTTTGGTTAATAACACTCCCGCATTGGCGCAAATAGAGCGGCCAGGTTCAAAGGCCAGGGTGACATCACGGTCGCCCAGTCGCTCTAACACTTTTGCTACGTAGGCTGAAGGCGCAGGTGGTTGCTCATCGTTGTAGCGCACCCCCAGGCCACCGCCTAAATCCAGGTGGCGAATGCTGATGCCACTGGCTGCGAGTTGATCGATCAGGGCTAACACTCTGTCCATGGCGTCGAGAAAGGGCGCGACCTCGGTTAGCTGCGAACCGATATGGCAATCTACCCCGATCACTTCAATATGACTGAGTTCAGTGGCGCGTTGATACACCTGCGGGGCTTGCTCAATGGCGATACCAAACTTGTTATCTTTCAGGCCGGTTGAGATATAAGGGTGAGTTTGTGCATCGACATCGGGATTCACCCGCAGCGAAATCGGCGCAACGATATCCATCGCCGCCGCCACGCTTTGCAATTGCTCCAGTTCAGCAGCAGATTCCAGATTAAAACAATGGATACCGACCTCCAATGCCCGGCGCATTTCCAGTGCCGTTTTAGCCACGCCGGAAAAGACTACTTTGGAAGGGTCGCCCCCAGCCGCTAAGACGCGCTCCAGCTCGCCGATGGAAACAATATCAAAGCCGGCGCCTAGTCGTGCTAGTACATTCAATACCGCAATATTGGAATTAGCCTTCACTGCATAACAGATTAAATGCTTGCGACCAACGAGGGCTTGTTGATAGGACAAAAATTGTTGTTCCAAATGTGCCCGTGAATACACATACGTAGGAGTGCCGTATTCGCTGGCAATAGCCGCGAGCGGGACATTTTCGGCGTGCAGTTCGCCGTTGCGATATTCAAAGGCTTCCATCGGGGTTAAACCTGTTCTGTGGTGTTGTCGTGTGTTGCAAGAATTTGGAGCTTACTCGTCGATGTCGTCAGTCTCAGCTTTATCTTTGCGCTCAGCTTCGGTTGTAGCCGGTGTGTTGCGCGGCTCCACTTCCTGCTGGGTAGGGGTGGCTGATTGTGGCAAAAAAAGCGGCCCTTTTTGGCCGCAGGCGGTCAAAAGAAATAGGCAACTTATGGCGATTAAACTAGGGCGCATCAGAAATTCTCGTTGGATAAGCGGCGATTATAGCGACACTTGGGCTGAACCCCAATGTTATTTTGCTATACTCGGCTGCCTCGACCAGTCGTTAACAAACAAGGGATACGATGAAAAATAAAATCAATAAGCTGTTAGCCAGCGTGCTGTTAGTGCCAGCGGTTGTGATCAGTGCAGCGGCGGCTGATCGCCTGAATGATCCTTATGTGATTACCAGCCGCAGCCCATTTGTGCAGATTTATGGTTTACCCGCAGCGCAGGGTGCTGAGCTGCAAGGTAGTGGGCAGTGGAGTGGCGGCTTACAAATTGATGTCTCCAATAACTTTGCCGAGAATGATAGCGCCAGCGAGCAGGTGTTTATCGACGGCGAGACCCATCGCGTCAATCTGCAAGGCCGCTACGGTTTGAATGAAAAGTGGGAGCTGGGTATAGATGTCCCTTACCTCAGCCATAAAAGTGGTGGGCTAGACAGCTTTATCGATGACTGGCATGACTTCTGGGGTTTCCCCGATGGTGACCGCCCCGCCTTTCCGCAGGATCAATTACAGTTTAGCTACCAAAATGCCGCTGGCGATAGCGTGCTGTTGAATGAGCCGGAGGCGGGTGTAGGGGATGTTAGCCTGAGCGCGGCCTACCAATTATCTAACAACGACGATCAATATTGGGCGTTACGAGCGGCGGTAAAAATCCCCACCGGCGATGCCGATTCGCTGTTAGGTTCGGAGTCTACCGATATTTCCCTGGCACTTAATTTTAGCGATCAGCAGTTAGGCCAATCGGCTTTTGCGTTTCATGGCAGCGCCGGCGTAATGTTTATGGATGACGGTGAAGTGTTATCTGAACTACGAGAAGACTGGGTAGTATTTGGCTCCTCAACACTGAGTTGGTTATACAGTTCTGCGGTGAGTTTAAAATTACAGTTAGACGTGCATTCGGCGTTTTACGATAGTGGGCTGACTGAGTTGGGTGATGATTCTGCGCAATTGATTATCGGCGGCGCTATTCGTTTGTCGGAGCATTGGTTGTTGGATTTGGCAGTGAGTGAGGATATTGCGGTTGATACGGCGCCGGATGTGGTTTTTCATATTGGGGTTAAGGCGGTGGAGTGGTAGTGGTTGTTATTGTGAGTTAGGAATAAATTCCAAACGCCATAAATAAGCCGGAGTCATCCTCGACTTGATAGCATTGCTGTCCGGGATAAATCTGAAACACCCCGGATGACTTCGGATTAATCGGGTTTTTCGGATTGATTTCAGACAGCATCGCGATTGAAAAACAGTGATAATTTTAAGCTAAAGCGCCTGCAACGCGTGATTTAACGCCTGCTCCAGCTTTTGTTTATGCTTCAAATAATCAATAGTTTGCGATGGCGTATTATTCTCACCGCGATAGCGACTTAAATCCAAATCAGTAATATAGCAGGGGTAGCGTTCCTGAGAGTTGCGTCGGCTCAAAATAAATTTAGCGGCGGTGTTGTATAGCGCTTTACCAAATTCCAGTTCGGTAAATTCCTGTTGGTCACAATAAATATTAAACAGGATACGGCCGTTTAGGTCTTGATCGGCAATGGCCTGCACATTGAAAAAATTAGTGCCTTCAATGTGATTAAGTACATTGCGACGGCTCAGTTGAACATTGTTGATGCTTTGATTAATTTGGTAAAACTCGATTTCGTAGTGGCTTAAGTCAAAGTTATCTAATTCAAAACTATTGTGATTGGCTAAAAAGTGGCTGTGTTCGCTACTGCGTCTAAATAAAGTGGATTGAATAAATTGATCTAGCGGCGAAAGCAGGGTGTATTCATCGCGGAATGGGGTATTGAAATAAAATAAAGACCCTTTTTCGTCCAGTACATAAACGTCGGCAGAGTCTTCTTGTGGTTGATAATAGACTTGAATTTGATTAGCTAAAGACTGTTGGACGATGGCTGATAATGCGGAATGCTTCAGGCAGTAGCGGTCCAGTACGATGGGGCTGAATTCCTGTTGCGATTGACCTAAATAGGTAAGTAGCGCCGAGTAGTTGCCCGCGCGTTCAAAGCGTGGCGTTTTGCCAGTAAATTGCAATACATAATACTCGCGCTGAATTTCAAGGACGTAGCGGGTGTTGGCGGGACGAGTACCGCTGTAGTAGCAAGCGGCAATGTCGCGAAATAATTCTTCCACCCGTAATTTTATGGCGCTGGCTCGGGTGGGGCAAAAACATTGGACGTCGAGTTTAGGCAAGCCGTGGCGGCTGCCCGGTGGCAATAATTGTAAATAATCATTGATGCAACGAATTAACGCAAAGTCGCCATCGTAGCGGCGGCTACTTAATTCGCCCCAGCTATTGACCATCACTTGTTCCAAGTTCAGTACCAGGTTTTCCTTGAGTCCGCTGTAACCAAGGCTGTCGGTGTGTGCACTTAACCGTTCCATACCTTGGGTACGCATTTGGGCTAAAGGATCTACCCCGACATTAATAAACAACTGAATTTGCAAGGGGCGCATGGCCTGACTAAAGCGATCGTGCTTTTCATCATCTGTGTCATTTTGCGATTTGGCCACAGATAGATGTTGCCTCAGGCTACGAAACATACTATGTAATTCGTATTCGCTAATACCGTGATCACCTTCGACGATATTAAGTTGGGTCGTGTGATCTAACAGTTTATTAAAGTGGCACCAGGCCATTAGTGTAATGATTTCATCAGCACGTTTTATGGGCTGGTCTCTACTGATATCGCGCTGCGCTAAAGGTTCGGCACTGACTGCCCAACTGATCGCAGAATCATGACTGGTTTGGGTTTGGTAAAAGGTTAATTGCTCTTCAATTAAATTGTTGGCGATGCCTGGATTGACCCATTCGATTTTTCCCGCCTTGCGCTCGAAGGCGGCATAGAGTTTTCGCCCCAGTACGGTCATTTCCTGTGAGTTGATCATAGCGGAAGAGCGGGTACGTCTTGCTAGCTCCAGGACAAAGCGATAACTATTAGTCAGCTCGCGAACCAATTGTTTTTGTTCTTCAATAACCCGGCTAACTTTCCATTGCTTACGCGCATCCAGATTGTAAATTTGTTCTCTTGGCCACTGCCATTGTTGCACCAGTTTTTCCATCAGCTGACGTTGCCAGGATTTACGGGGGTCGCGACTGGGACGTGACAGGGCTTTGCCAATTTTGAAATAAAAACAGCGGCGCACCAGTTCCAGTCGTTTTAATTCATTGCGGTTTAATAAATATTGTTCCAGCTTGCGGTAGACCACCACATAAGGGTCGAGCTCATCGATATCGAGTTGGTCGTTATAAATGGCGCGCTTAAACTGGGTGCTGAGTGGTTCTACATGGGGGTATTCGGCGGCGTAGACTTCGGTCAGCAAAATTTTCAGTACCGACTTATAGGGGAGTCGATGGCTTTGTAGAGTTGCCATACACCCGCGCCAACAAATTCACCGGCGGGGATCAGGCCGACGCCGCCAAAGTCCAGCGTGTCATCATTGCGTACGAAGCGTTTTTTGCGCAGGGTGTCGGCGTAGTAATCGTAGTGCTGCTCTTCCTCCGGTGGGATTAACCACCAAATGGGCACCTTGCCAGCGATCCATACGCTGGTGCGATAAAACTCGTCCAGCAGCAAGAAGTGTTGGCTGCTGCCACAGTCTTCGGTGGAGAGTTCTTCACGTTCACCTTGCCGGAATTTTTCGTCTTCCATTAAAAAGAAATGCGCTTCCAGATCAATGCTCATAGCCCAGCGGGTAATCTCATCGCATTTGTGTCGCAGCAGCATTTGCTCTTCACCGCCCAGTGGCGGGTGGCAGATCCAGATATCCAGATCCGATTTTTCTGACTGCGCCACCGTACCGCAGGAACCCATCAGGAAGATGCCGTGGATCTGGCGTCGCATCGTGGGCTGACGGCGATAGGTAAAGCTGCGGGCTAAGCGCTGGGCTTTTTGTACATCCTGCTGGTTGGGGTTGAAGCCAGTGACACCGCAGGGTGTTTGATGGGAGACATAGCCGGGCAACATCGGGTGGTTGGCGTGGAATAGCATCGGCAGCAATTCTAGAAAAATTTGCTGGCGACCACCCAGTGCCGATTTAGTGCGGGCCAGCCGGGCGCTGTTGACCTCAAAAAAACGCTTTTTGATATTTTTCAGCGTCTTGCGGTCAACCCCCTGATCAATCGATGAGTGGCTGGTTTGTAGTGATGACATGGATTTCAGTATAGGTGGCTATAGTCTCTTTAGCGGCCAAAAGCGTCAGGAATTGAGTAGTGTGACCATTTTGGCTGCTTTTTAGGCGGCACGGAACAAGGCTTTGTCATCCAGCCCCTCGCGCTGCCGGCAAATGCGGATAATATGCAGCAGGTTTTTGGCGGTGGGATTGCCTTTGGCGCTGAGCATTCGTCGCAGGCTGGGTACTGCGACACCGATTTCACTGGCGATTTGGTCGGCACAACCGGTGGCGTTGATATAGTCCCTGAGCAGGGCATTGCCCACCTGGACTTCGCCGTTGAGGTAGACCCCGATGGCTTCTTGAATTAGGTGAAAGCGGAATTCCGGGTCCTGGCAGGCTTCCATCACCGTTTCTTTAAAATCTCGTGTAAGGGGCATGTGATCCTCCTTTTTTATACTCGGTTAAGTATTGCTTGGCTTTGCTTATGGCTCGGTTTTGATCGGCTTTAGAGCTACCGGCAAAAAGGATAATAATTTCGTCCTTTTCTAAGGTGTAATAGATACGATAGCCTGGGCCATAGAATAGCCGGTGTTCCTGTAAGCCATCTCCCAGTGCTTTAGTATCGCCAAAGTGACCCGTCTCCATTCGCCTAATTGCGATAGTGAGTTTCACTCTGGCTTTGGCATCCTTTAATGACAGCAGCCAATCCCTGAATGGTTTCCTGCCACTGGGTTGAATATATTCACGAATGATTCGGGGCATAACTTTAGCCATACAAAATCCTTTTTATCTGGCGAAAGCACATAATAACTTAAATGTTATTATGTGCAAGTCAGTAGCAAATTAGGTGAAAACTTTCGCACAGCGCCCTCCTTGGCGGCTGTTAGGCTGGTAAGGGGGTTTAACGCTGCTGCAATTTTTGGGTGGCGCGTTCTGCGGCGGATTTAACTTGTTTGGGTGCAGTTCCGCCAATATGGTCACGAGCCGCTACTGAGCCTTCCAGTGTCAGCACCTCGAACACATCATCGCTGATAATGTCGCTGAACTGCTGTAATTCCTGCAGTGACATTTCAGACAAGTCTTTTTCCTCAGCTACGCCATAAGCCACTGACTTGCCAACGACTTCATGGGCATCGCGGAAGGGCATGCCTTTGCGGACTAAATAATCGGCCAAATCGGTGGCGGTAGAAAAACCACGGCGCGCCGCTTCCAGCATGACGGCTTTTTTCGGTTCGATGGCGGGCACCATATCGGCATAGGCTTTGAGGCAATCCTTGATGGTGTCGATAGTGTCGAATAAGGGTTCTTTGTCTTCCTGATTATCTTTGTTGTAGGCCAGTGGCTGTGACTTCATCAGGGTGAGCAGTGAAATCAAATGGCCGTTGACCCGGCCGACTTTGCCCCGCACCAGTTCAGGTACATCGGGGTTTTTCTTCTGCGGCATGATCGATGAGCCAGTACAGAAGCGGTCGGGCAGATTGATAAAGTTAAACTGGGCTGAAGTCCACAGTACCAGCTCTTCGCTGAAGCGGGATAAGTGAGTCATTACTAAGCTGGCAAAGGCGGTAAACTCTATGGCGAAGTCGCGGTCGCTGACTGAATCCAGTGAGTTTTCCGTGGGTGCTTCAAAGCCCAATAGCTGCGCAGTCATGGCCCGGTCGATGGGGTAAGTGGTGCCAGCCAGAGCTGCGGCTCCTAATGGCGATTGGTTTACCCGCTTGCGGCAATCGATCAGCCGGCCGTAATCGCGCTCCAGCATTTCATTCCACGCTAATAAATGATGGCCAAATGTTACCGGTTGCGCGGTTTGTAAATGGGTAAAACCGGGCATGATGGTATCGGCATGTTGCGTGGCCAGAGCGATCAAGCCCTGTTGCAGGCGGGTCAGTTCTTTGCTGATAGTGTCGATTTCGTCCCGAAGATAGAGTCTGATGTCAGTAGCCACCTGATCATTGCGCGAGCGCCCGGTGTGTAATTTCTTACCGGTGATACCAATCTTGTCGGTGAGCCGCGCTTCAATATTCATGTGCACGTCTTCCAGCGTTACTGACCACTGAAATTCCCCGGCTTCCACTTCGCTGCGAATCGCTTCCAAACCGGTTTGAATCTGGTCCAATTCATCAGCGCTAAGCACCCCCACTTTGGTGAGCATTTGCGCATGGGCTAGCGAGCCATTGATATCATGGTGGTACATGCGCTTATCAAACTCTACCGAGGCGGTAAAACGTTCGACAAAAGCATCGGTGGGTTCGCTAAAGCGGCCGCCCCAGGGTTTGATGGCTTGATCCTGATCAGTCATGGAATTCACTTAGTTGTTTGGACGTTGAGTAAGATACTGTATTGGCGGCGGATTATAGCAACAATTAGCCAGCCGATGGCCATCTTGATAGATATTGTTTGCCGGTATTGCGCTATAGTTTTGTCATTAATAATGATTAGACGTTTTATGGAAAATAACAAACCCGTAGCGGCTGCAGCCGCGCCAACATCAAACTCGGCGGCACAAGAATTTTTTATTCCCGACTTGTGCAATGTGCAGGCGGTGTTCTTTCTAGTATTGGTAGCGGAGCTGTTGGCGATCGTGTTGGAATTGGCCGCTAACGGCGCGGCAGAATTCAATTGGCTGTCGTTATCACTCACCTCTTTGTTTGTGCAGTGGGTATTTTTATTGAGCGCGGCTTTGTTATGTCTGCTGCGCCCACACCTAAGCGATTGGCCCTTGGCGCGCGCCGCAGGCTTATGTTATCTACTGATTTTATTGGTGGTCACGGTGACCAGTGTGCTGGGGCAGGGGTTATTGGGGGCGCATTAAACGGTGGAGGCTGGCCAGTGGATGGGGGGCGCTTGCTGACGCATATTTTGATCTGTGCGGTACTGGCGGGTATTGCCCTGCGTTATTTTTATCTCACCCAGCAATTGCGCTTGAATCAGCGGGCAGAATTACAGGCCCGTATTCAGGCACTGCAATCCCGCATTCGGCCACACTTTCTGTTTAATAGCATGAATATTATCGCCAGCTTGATAGCGGTGGATCAGGAGGCGGCGGAGACAGCGGTAGAAGATTTGGCCGGCTTGTTTCGCGCCAGTCTGGCGGAGGCTGAAACCCAGGTCACACTGGCGGAAGAGCTGGAGTTGTGTCGTCGTTACACCCGTATTGAGCAACTGCGGCTGGGACAGCGTCTGCAATTGGACTGGCAGGTCGACCAGGTGCCCCAGCAATTGAAAATCCCCAGTTTGTCGGTACAGCCTTTATTGGAGAACGCTATTTACCACGGTATTCAGCAATTACCTGCCGGTGGTACCGTGGCCATTGCTGCCCGCTATGCACAGGGGGTTTTTACTCTGAGTATCACCAACCCGTCGCCGCTGAACCGGTGCGCACGGGCAGTGGTAATCAACTGGCATTGGACAATATTCACCGGCGCTTGCAAGCTTTGTATGGCGCCAAGGCGGGACTGGTGACAGCGTTGGATCAGCAACAGTATGTCGCCACTATTAGCTATCCGGTGACGATGGATGGTTAGCGTGCGGTTGGCAGGATTAAAAAAGAACAGGATACAGCGTTGAAAGTATTGATCGTGGATGATGAACCGTTGGCGCGTACTCGCTTGGTGCGGTTACTGGAGCAGCAAGGGGGCTACGAGGTGGTGGCCGAAGCCGATAACGGCGAGCAGGCGATAGCCGCCTGTAATGAACACGAGCCTGATGTGTTGCTGATGGATATTCGCATGCCGGTGATGGATGGCTTGCAGGCCGCCAGACACTTGGCGGGCAGCGAACAACCTCCGGCTGTTATTTTTTGTACGGCCTATAACGATTATGCGCTGGATGCCTTTGAGGCTAATGCGGTGGACTACCTGTTAAAGCCGGTGAATCGAGAAAAATTAGCGCTGGCACTGGCCAAAGCGCAAAAGTTGAACCGGGTACAAATCAGCGCCTTGATTGAAAGTTCGAACCAGCAGGATCCGGTGGCGGCGAATAGTCAGCGCCAGCATATATCCGCCAAGACCAGCCGTGGTATTGAATTGATCCCGGTGGAGCAGGTGCGTTATTTTCTGGCAGATCAAAAATACGTCACTGTTTACTATGTAACTGAAGCAGGTGGTGCGCTCAAGGAAGTGTTGATCGATGACCCCTTAAAAGAATTGGAGCGGGAATTTACCGGTGTGTTTGTTCGTATTCATCGCAATGCCCTAGTGGCTGTGCAGCACATTCAAGGGTTGGAAAAAACTGATGAAGGGATGCAATTGAAGTTGGCCGGTGCAGTGACTGGCCCGATAGTGAGTCGCCGTCATCAGGCCGAGGTTCGCAAGTTATTGCACGCACTGTGAACGTTCAGTGGTGTGGGCCGTAACGCGGATTTAGCACTGGTAAAGCCTAATGCCGATACAGATGTTATCATTGCGCGCTTTCAAGCTAACCCAATAAAAGAGTGAGTATGTCTGAACAATTAGTCCGTATTGCTACCCGTGAAAGCCCGTTAGCGCTGTGGCAGGCTGAATTTATCAAAGCCGAGCTATTGGCTTTATACCCTGATATCACCGTTGAGTTATTGGGCATGACCACCAAGGGCGATATATTTCTGGATTCGCCCTTGTCAAAAATTGGTGGCAAAGGTTTGTTTGTTAAAGAGCTGGAAGCGGCATTGTTAGAAGATCGTGCCGACATTGCGGTGCATTCGATGAAAGATGTACCGATGGAGTTTCCCGAAGGCTTGGGCTTGGCTATTATTTGCGAGCGCGAAGACCCCACCGATGCGTTTGTCTCCAATCGCTATAACAGTATTGAAGAACTGCCCTTGGGCAGCCGCGTCGGCACCTCCAGTTTACGTCGGCAAAGTCAGTTGCGGGCCAGTCGCCCCGATTTAAAAGTGTTGGATTTGCGCGGCAATGTGAATACCCGATTGCGCAAACTGGATGAAGATCAATTTGATGCCATTATTCTTGCTACTGCTGGACTGCTGCGGTTAAAAATGGACGATCGAATCCGCACCCGTATCCCGGTAGAAAATAGTTTACCGGCGGGAGGCCAGGGGGCCGTGGGCGTTGAAACGAGAGTCGCGGATCAGCGCCTACAAAAATTACTCGCGCCCTTGCACCATCAAGCCAGTGCCGAATGTGTAGAGGCGGAGCGCGCGCTGAATTTGCGTTTACAAGGTGGTTGTCAGGTGCCTATTGCCTGTTTTGCTATTACTGATCCACAAAATCCGGAACATTTATGGCTGCGTGGTTTGGTGGGTAATCCTGACGGCAGTGAAATTTTACGTAGTGAACGGCGTGGACCAAGAGACTCGGCACAGTCTTTGGGGGTGGCAGTAGCGGAAGAATTACTCGCGCAAGGGGCGGATAAAATTCTGCAAGCTGTCTATAACGAAAAGGCTTAGTGGTAATGACGCTGGCAGGGCTAAACATTTTAGTCACCAGACCACAGGGGCAAGCTGAGAAATTATTGGCGGGTATTAACGCCGTTGGTGGTCATGGTATTCACTACCCGGTGTTGGAAATTAACGCGCTGGATACTGTTGAGGATGCTGCCAGCTATCAGCGTTGCAAGCAGCTGATTATGAATCTGGATCAGTATCAGCATATTATTTTTATCAGTACCAACGCGGTTAGCTTTGGCATGGATTGGATCAATCAATATTGGCCACAGCTACCGGTAGCGATCCAGTGGTACGGTATTGGCAGTAGCACCGTTGCCGGTCTGCTAGCGGCGGGGTGCCAGTAAATACTGCAGATGCTGACTCGACGATGGATAGCGAGACCTTGCTGCAACACGCGCAATTACAAAGTGTTAAGCAACAGAAGATTCTGATTGTGCGTGGTATTGGTGGCCGGGAATACCTAGCTGAGCAGTTAACAGCGCGGGGGCGGTCGTTGAATATGCCGAATGCTATCGTCGCGGTATGGTTACATCGCCAGCAGCGGCGTTAAGCAGTATTATTAAACAGCAGAAGATTGATATTATCTGTGTGAACAGCACCGAAAGCTTACAGAGTTTAATGCTGCTGGCCGCGGATGAACTCAGTACTTTGCAAAGCCAAACCGTATTAGTACCGGGGCTGCGGGTGGCAGAATTTGCCAGGCAGCAGGGGTTTACCAACATCATTGTTGCGGATAATGCCAGTGATCAAGCGGTACTGGCGCGCTTGTTAAGCTTAGCTAAATAACCATCGGGAACGGATAAAACGTGGAATCAGATAATAAACAGCCAGTTGCGACAAGCACGCCGGCAGCGAGCAGTAAAGTGGGAAAACCGTCTAACCGATGGGCTTTTATTAGCCTGGTAGTGGCGTTATTAGCGGTCGCCGCCAGCGCTTATTTATGGCAGCAAAGTGTTTTGCAGCATCAGCAATTGCAGCAGAGTCGCACCGATATTACGGCGGCTATTCAGCGGTTGGATAGCCAGCTAAATAAGCACAGTGAATTACAAAGGGAGCTGGATCAACAGCGCGCTGAGAGTGCGCGCCAGCAGCAAATTGACCAGCAAAATATAGAGGCCTTGCAACAGCAGCAAGCAAGTCAACAAAAACGGTTGTTAGCGATGTCCACCACGGATCGCGATGACTGGTTGTTGGCAGAAGTTGAATATTTAATTCGTTTGGCGAATCAGCGCTTGTTGATGGGCAAAGAAGTAAAAGGCGCAGCGGATTTATTACATGCTGCCGATGAAATTGTTCGTAGTTTAAATGACAGTGCATTGCATCCGGTGCGCAAGGCGCTGGCGATGGATAGAGAAGCATTACGGGTGGCTGGCGATGTCGATATTGAAGGCATTTATTTGCGGATCGGTGCAATAGCAGAGCAGGCGGCGCTATTACATTTGGTTAGTCTGGAACCATTCAAACCAGCCGTTGAAGAAGAAATTGAAGCAGACAATTGGCAGCAGCGAGTGCAAACAGGTTTTAGGGCGGCGTTAAATAAGTTGAGTCAATTTATTCAAATAAATCGCCGCGATGAAATTTATCAGCCACGGTTATCGCCAGAGTATGAAGCGATAGTGCGGCAGAACATTCAGCTGATGTTTGAGCAAGCGCAACTTGCAGTGTTGTCCGGCAAGCAAACAATGTATAGCGATAGTCTGGCAAAAGCTAAACAGTGGTTGGTGCGCTATTACACCTTGGATAAACAGGCTACCAATCGAATATTGGCAAACATTGAGCAAGTGGCGGATCAGCCTATCACCATAGATTTGCCGGATATTTCCGGTTCTTTAAGAGCACTGAATTCGTATCTCGAAACCATTCATCCGTTGACGCCGCAGTTGCAAACTGATGACGGAGCGGTTCAGTAATGAAGCGACTACTGATTGCTGTTTTAATCGTTCTAATAGTATCTGCCCTGTTGGTAGCCGCTATCGAATATGATCCCGGTTATGTGTTGATAAGCTACGGGCTGTATACGATTGAAAGTACCGTGTGGGTAGGCTTGGGTGCATTTATCGTATTGTTTGCGTTGTGTTATGGCTTTTTCAGTGTGTTGCGCAGGGCTATTACCGGTAGCTCAATAGTGAGCAATTGGATTTCAGGTCGCGGTTTTCGTCGCAGTCAACAGCAAACCACCAAGGGTTTAATCGCATTCATTGAAGGTAATTGGCAAAGTTCAAGAAACATTTTAGTGCGCGCAGCGGCCAAGTCAGAAACCCCGCTGATTAACTACTTGATTGCAGCTCGAGCCAGTCACGCGCTAGGTGACGATAAAAAATTAAAAGAGTATTTAACCAAAGCCGAAGCCAGTGCCAGCGGGGCCAGTATTGCGGTAGGTTTGACTCAAGCCGAATTACAGTTGCGCAGCGGCAGTTATGAACAGAGTCTGGCCACCCTGACCCGGGTGCGTCGCAATGCCGGTAAACATCCCCATGTTTTATTGTTGTTAAAGCAGGCGTATCAAGGCTTGAATGACTGGCAAGAGTTATTGAAGTTAGTGCCGGAACTAAAAAAATACAAAGTGTTATCGCCAGAGCAGCTAACGGCACTGGAATTAACCGCGAGTAAAAACAGTATTATTGAAACCGCCAAGCTGCGCAATGATGTGACAGCAGAGTTACATAAGCTGTGGAAGATGTTACCCAAAACAGCGGTTAAAAATAGTGATGTAGTAGCAGCCTATGCTGAGCGTATTATCGCCGCAGGCGAAATGGTCGAAGCTGAAAAGCTTATCCGCAAACAACTGAAAAAAGATTGGAATATAAAGTTAGTGGACTTGTATGGCCGGGTAGAAGGTGAGGATGCCGGCAAGCAATTACTGCACGCGGAAAGTTGGTTGCAAGAACGCAATAATGACGCCAGCCTGTTATTGTGTTTAGGCCGCTTGAGTTTGCGTAATTCGCTGTGGGGTAAAGCGCGCGAATATTTTGAAATAAGTTTAAAGCTGGAAGAAAGTGGCGACACTTGTGCTGAATTGGGCCGGTTGTTGGCGTGCTTGGGCGAGCATGAAAAAAGCAATGAATACTTTCAGCAGGGGTTGATGCTGGCGACGCATGGTTTGCCGCAGTTGCCATTGCCGGGTAGGCAGTAGGTTATGCTGGAATGGGAGATTGCTGGGGGGTTGGAGTTAAGTCTGCTGAGCTATACTGCATTGCAGACATTATCCGTTTGATAATAAAAAGAAAGTGTTAAGGCAAATAAAAGTCGATTGGTAGCATGTTTAAACTGATTATTCTATATTTTCCCTTTTGATAATTAGGAGTGTCTGTCTCTGGGTTCGCTTTTCAAAGTAATCTGAGTTTAGAGTAATGAGTGAGAATTATGAGATTTAAAATTGGTGTGCTCTTAGTGGCAGTATTTTTAGTATCCTGTGTGAGCTCGAAGCCACCTAGCGAATTAACTATCAGGGATGTCGTTAATGAGAATAACCCCATTAAATTTAATGGCAAGGTGACCTATCGAAACTCAAATGCCATAAAACCAGAAATTCTTTCAGAGTGTGAAATTAAAGAACATATTACAGCATCAATTATTGAGCGTTCTAGTGAAAACGGATTGCCGATCTCGCAATCAACATATAAGCGAGAATTAATTGTTGAAATAATCGGTGCTACTCCAGGAATATTCGTATTTGGAAATACTGGAGGTGTTCCTGCGACTTTAGATGTGAGCTTTAAATTAATTGAGGGCGATGATGTCATTTATGAACAAGATAGACATTGTCAAACTAAACTGGCAGGTTTCTTAGGTCTACAGCCATCGGCGTGTAACAAACTCGAAAAATGTGCGCGAAATCAAGGTGAGTACATATCAGAACGCTTATATCGGAAACTGTATAAGTGAGAGTTTTTTACAAGCTCGTTACTTACCTCTTTTTAGGGAAAATAAGTCAAAGTTAGAAGCGCAACAAATAAAAGTCTGTTTTTTCCTGACCATTCTGTAGTTTATCCCTTTTGGGGCGGGATATAACGACTGGTAGTGTTGTTGAGGTAATTTATGCCTGCTGGTCAATATAATTAGCGTTAGGCGTCCATATGAGCAGTATTGATATTATTGAGAGTGATCTACATAAATTCATTGAAGACTTTTTTCAGAATAAAAGCCATGAAGGATCAGAGGGTTTTATTAAAGTTCTGATTAATGAGGCTAATAAAAAATTCCCCCAGCCTTTATCAATACAATGGGCGCCCGAAAGAATTAGGCTTTGGCCACCGTATGGAAAAGATTTAAGGGTGGCCGTAAAAAAATATACTCCAGAACTAATGAGGCTGATCAAAAAACACGATATAGAGCACCCTATGAGAGTTGAAGTTATAACGCTTTTCTTTCTTATGGAGTCGGGTGGCATTGTAGGTGCAACTACAATAAAAGATAGACGCGGCAAGAAATATCATGCGGATGTGGTAAGTGCATAACAATTTTATCAATGCCGCACCTGCGACTGGATGCGAAAAAAGTCGATCCCTATTAGCATTCATTAAATGCTAGTAGCATAAAATCTATTGCACCAAAGAAAGGTTTGAGTAATACCAATGGATAAGTATCTTCATGCAGGTGTGTCTGCGCTGGTGAACACAACGAGAAAGCTTAGCTTACCTTGGTTTTTTGGTCACTCTGGCGCATCGATTCTGGCGGGTTTTTTCTTGCTCAAGGATAATGACCTAGATGTTGAAGTGAGCCGAGCGATCACTAAGTATCTTGATCAAACTATTTCTGCGGACCCAGTAATATTTGAGCTCAGCTCTTTAAATAACAGCCTGGTGAGTGTAGATGAGCTTTTATCGGCCATTTCAATCTGCGTGAATTCACATTCAACCACAGGGCATGGAGTGATTTTCGGAACATTGGCATTAAGGGCGTTGGTGCAGGAGCCAAAACTATTGACCAGACAAGTATCCGAAGGTCTAGTTACTTTATTGCGGCAGTGTCTTGAAGATGTTCCAAATCGCCACTATGGAATTAATAACTATCAATCTTCCGAGGTAGACTATAGTGGTTGTAAATCATTTTCTTCTGTTAAAGAGGCCGCAGAATATTCACTGACAGTTCATGAAACAGTATATCCGGATCAAACTATTGGCGAGACTTTTTACTTTCTGGCTGGCGATCTGCTTCATTCGGTTACTTATGCTCATGCGCTGCTAGAGTTAGAAGCTTTGGGGTATGGTGAAATAGCCCACCAAGGGTTGGGGCCACTATCCAGACATATATTTTTGAGTTCCAGATTGCATAAAGATCTTTATCCTTTAGTAGCGAAGAGGGTATTTGATCCAAAGCAGCTATCTTTCTGGCAGCGGCCATTAGCGGAGCCGCATAATATAAAACTTGCCTATTCGAGCATGGCGCTTATAGCTAACTATTCCCCTCAAGAAAAAGACAAAGTATTTCGGAACCTTAGTAAATACTGGGCCATGTATCATTAAAATGGCATAACGCAGCATTCAATGCAGCTCATTCGGGGTTGTATCATCTGGCCTATCATTGCGGTTTACATCAAAGGGAATCTATGAGTTATTCTAAAAAGATATACTCGATCTATATAGTCGGCCTACATATATTCTGCATTGTAATTCTCATGCAAAGCGATTTTTTCGGCACGATTCTTGGTAAAAATAGCACTCATCAACAGCCTGAGATATCACCCTATTACAATAGAATCACCAAATACCATAAACGTATGGATGGCTCGATCCCTGCCGGGGCGACGCTTTTTATTGGTGACAGCGTTACTCAGGGTTTGGCGACGTCTGCGATAGCTGATGTATCGGTCAATTTTGGCATTGGCTCCGATACAACACTCGGTGTTATTAAGCGGCTGCCCTTTTATAAGTCAATTGATAGAGCTAAAGCAGTAGTTATTGCTATTGGTGTAAATGATTTAAAGTATCGGGATAATAATAGTATCGTGCAAAACTATCAGAAAATATTAAACTATTTACCGGTAGATATGCCTGTTGTTGTAAGTGCAATATTGCCTGTAGATGAACGCGTCGAATCGATGCCATTAACTAACGAAAGAATAATAAAATTAAATGCTGCAATCAAAGCTCTGGCAAGAAATTATAAAAATGTTGTCTTTGTTGATGCTAGAGATTTACTTCAGGGTGATGCGGGTAGTTTAAAGAAAGCCTTTCATACTGGAGACGGGGTACATTTAAGTGCTGCAGGATATCAAGTATGGATTAGCTTGCTAAGAAATGCTTTGAGCAATACATGACTGCGTATCCCTATGTGAATTAGGGCCGGTTCCACTGTATGGCGGCCGATCTATTTAGAGTCATAAATGGCGCCTACTACTAGTGCTGCTGATTTTTCTGGCGATGGCCAAAAGTAAGAGTTGAACGTTTATACTTTTTTTAAGGACAACTATGAAATTCATATTCACTATTATATTACTATTGTCGATAAACGCCCGGGGTGATGATTACGCTACGTTTGGTTATGAATTTATGAGTGGGAAGGAAGAAAGTAGTGATGGAAACACCGGCTTATTTAAATTTTCTTATATGAATAATTTTTCTGGCCCCTTATTTTTAGGCGGTGATCTGGCGTTTAATATTGAACAGCTGGTACTTGATGATGTTAAAAGTAGGCGTTTTGAGCATGAGGCCTATTTAAACCTTAACGCAGGCGTTGTTAATAAAATTAGTAATAAAATCATGGCTTATGCTTATGTTGGTGCAAATATCGCCAGGCTAGAGCGGGATTTACCCTCTGGCATTAATAAAGAAGAAGACACTACAGAAGTGGGGCATGTTATTGGCGCCGGCGTAGGTTTTCGAATTTCCAGTAAGAGTACGCTGACATTGGGTTTGTCCCGGATAGATAATGGTGACGATTTTGTCTTTACTGGAATGAGTATTAATTTAACGGGTATATCAAGTTTAGTCGGCAAATACTTATAAAAAGAAGTCGAATGAGATGGACGTTAAATCAATCACAATATTATGAGTTAGGTTAGTGCTCGTATAATAATCGCTATTGATCCACTATCCCAAAATACAATACTACTAAGTCCTCAGCACCCGTATTTTGCAGTTCATGAAACTCTCCAGGTTGCACCGTTATCGTGGTGCCACCACTAATGGGGTAGTGCTGTTGATCTATAATAATATTGCCGCACCCTGATTGAATAAAAAAGACTTCGGTCATATCCGCATGGCAATGGGATGGTGCATTTTCGCCGGGCGGGAATGTGGCTTGGGAGAATTGAGTCAGGCTTGGGCACAGCTGATTATTCAGTATTTGTTTTTTACTGATTTTTGCGTTGTGGGAAACCTGGCTGTCGGGAATGTCTTGCAGATGACGAATGATCATGCGTAACCGGCTGCGCTATATTTTTTTAATAAACACTTTCGAGTTTCTTTGCAGGTTATAAAGCTGCTGCTTTTTCTCCGGCAAATGATCCCGTGTGCTTTCAACAAAACCGAGTTCCTGAAACCAATGTGCGGTTTGGGTAGTCAGTACAAAAACGCTATCCAATTGCTGCTGCAAGGCCTGCATTTCCAATGCGGCCAATAACCGCTCGCCTCTGTCCTCACCTCTGTAGTCCGGGTGCGTAGCAACGCAGGCAATTTCTCCGCAAGGGGCAATGGCGGACTGTTCGTCTTTATAAGGATAAAGTGCTGCGCAGGCGACGATCATGCCGTCACGTTCGATAACGGTGAATAAGGTTATCTCGGTTTCTAGCACTTCTCTTGAGCGCTTGACCAGTACCCCTTCGGCTTCCAGTGGCTCGATAAGCCCCAGAATACCGCCGACATCATTAATAGTGGCGGCCCGTAATTGTTCATAGGATGTTTGCGCGATTAAGGTGCCGGTGCCGTCGCGGGTAAATAATTCCTGTAACAAAGCTCCGTCGGTCGCATAGCTGATACAGTGGCAACGACTGACACCATTCTCTCCGCTGTGAATAATTGATTTGATTAAGTTGGCGGTGTCGTTATCCTGAGTGTGGCCAAGGATGTATTTTAATTCGCTGACTTCGCAGTTTTGAATCAGCGCGCCATTCATATCTTTTAGGCCCGCTTCTTCGGTAAATACGATCAGCTTATTAGCGTTGAGTTTTATCGCTGCCTGAGTAGCAACATCTTCCAGCGATAAATTAAATATTTCCCCGGTGGGTGAGTAGCCGGTAGGGGATAGCAATACGATGGAGCCGTCCGCGAGTTGTTTATTAATGCCATCCTTATCTATCCGCCGCACCATGCCGGTGTGCGCGAAATCAACACCGTCTCTGATACCGATTGGTTTAGCGACGACAAAATTACCAGAGCACACCCGAATTTGAGAGCCGTGCATGGGCGAATTGGCCAGCCCCATAGTGAGTAGCGCTTCAATTTGTGACCGTAAAGAACCCGCTGCATCTTTCACGCATTCCAGAGTTTGCGCATCGGTTATCCGCAAGGCTTTTTCAAAGCGGCTGGGTATACCCCGCAACTCGGCCCGCTCTTCAATCTGTGGTCTGGCACCGTAAACCAGTACCAATTTAACACCCAGGCTGTTAAGCAAGGCGATGTCGTGAATGATATTGGCAAAGTTGGGGTGCGCAATCGCCTCACCACTTAACATCAACACAAAGGTTTTCCCTCTATGCGCATTGATATAAGGCGCTGAGTTTCTAAACCATTTGACGTAATCTTTTGTAGGCACGGTGATGTTCGCTGTTATTGCTATTGGGTTGATATTGTGCGGATAAATATACACTAGGGCAAGTGCAGTGCTAGAAAACGTTTATTACTGCTTAGCTTGCACCTGTGCCGCTATGGGCGACGGGGCTATAAACAAAACCGTGCAATAAGTTGCCGTAATAAATCCACAGCAGGTTGCACTTGATTCAGGGCCATATATTCATTCGGTTGATGCGCTTGATCGATAGACCCCGGGCCCATCACGATGGTATCCATGCCCAGTTGTTGCATAAAAGGCGCTTCGGTGGCAAAGGCTACTGGCGCTGCACTATGCCCCGTTAACTGTTCAGCGTATTTGACTAATTCGCTGTCGGGGTTTTGCTCGAATGGCTGAATATGTTTGACCAGTGAGCGCAGACTGATATTGACGTTTAATTGCGCGGCTAACGGTTTGAGGCGCTGTTCAATTTCATAGCGTATTTCGCTGTTATCCATGCCCGGTAAGGCGCGTAAATCAAAATGCAATTCGCACTGGCCGCAGATGCGGTTGGGGTTGTCGCCGCCGTGGATGCAGCCGAGGTTAAGAGTTGGCACGGCAACGTCAAACAAGGGATTGTTATAACGCTGTTGCAGTTGTGCGCGGAAAGCCAGCAAATCTGACATCACTACGTGCATGGCCTCCATCGCATTATTACCCAGGGCTGGGTTGGAGGAATGTCCGGCGCGACCGACTACGGTGATCGCCTCCATCATAATGCCTTTGTGCATGCGGATCGGTTTTAAATCAGTGGGTTCGCCGATGACCGCGACTCGCGCTTTGGGACGGCCTTGGGCGGCGAGCTCTCTGGCGCCATCCATTGAGCTTTCTTCATCAGCGGTGGCGAGAATAATGAGCGGCTGTTGCAGTGGTTGCTCTAAAAAAGATTTGGCCGCTTCTATAGCGATGGGGAAAAACCCCTTCATATCGGTGCTACCCAGGCCGAATAATTTATTATCTTGTTCGGTGAGCGCTAGTGGATTCATATCCCAGCGCTCCTCATTGAATGGCACGGTATCAGTATGTCCGGCCAGCACTAAACCACCGGGCCCGCTACCGAGTGTGGCTATTAAATTGGCTTTATTCCCCCGGTTGGTCAGCGGGATGATTTCGCATTGAAACCCTAAGCTGTTGAGCCAGCCTGCCAACTTATCAATAACTCTGCGATTGCCAGTATCCCATTGGGCCGAAGTAGAACTGACTGAAATCTCACTCAGTAGTTCGTGCATCATAGTTAAGAGGGAGGGTATCGGTTGTGACATGTCGGTAACCGTGGTTGTGAGTATTTAGCGTTTACCGGGAGAGTGTTAACTATTTAACTTTCGTTGGCAATAAATGCATGGTGCAGTTTGGCTGTAAAAAATAAAGCGTCGGGGTAGATACGCCAGATCACTGTTGCCAGCAGTCTGGCGTATCGAACTTAGCCAAATATACCTTTAAACAGGAAGAAGAAGATGATCGCCAGGCCAGCACCGGCTGGTAGAGTGACTATCCACGACATAAAGATAGTACCAATGACTTGTAAGTTCAGCGCGCCAATACCACGGGCTAAACCCACACCTAGTACCGCGCCAACTAAGGTGTGAGTGGTGGAAATAGGCAGGCCGGTAGCTGATGCCAAAACGACAGTGGACGCTGCCCCCAGTTCTGCAGCAAAGCCACGGCTGGGGGTGAGCTCAGTGATTTTTTTGCCGATGGTGGCCATGACTTTCACGCCATAGGTCGCTAAACCTAAAACGATACCGCCACCGCCCAGTAATAATATCCAGCCGGGTAATGGGGATTTGCTGGCAATTTCACCACCACTTTGAATAACGCTGACGATGGCGGCCAATGGGCCTACGGCGTTAGCGACGTCATTGGAGCCGTGGGCAAAAGCCATCGCGCAGGCAGTAAATATCATCAGGATGGCAAAGATTTTTTCGACGTTATCAAAGCGATTTCCGGTTGCAGGAATGGCCTCTTCCTGTACCCGGTTAAGAAACTGTTTGCCAATTAGTGCGACGAAAATACCAACAGCAGCGGCAACCGGTAGAGCATTGGTAAATTTGCTACCCAAGCCTAATTCCAGTTCTATCCCTAAATGTTTTAAGCCTTTTAGCAGGGTGACCATGGCAATCATAAAGCCGACAGCAAACATATAAAGAGGGACATATTTTTTGGCATTTTGAAAGGGTTTTTCGGTGTTGAGGATCAGTTTTTGCACGCTCATAAAGAGGCCGTAGGATATGGTGCCAGCAAGTACTGGAGAGACTACCCAGCTAGCGACAATCGTTCCGACTTTGCCCCAGTTCACTGCGTCCACACCAATTCCAACGGCGGCAAAGCCCACTAGTGCACCAACGATGGAGTGCGTGGTAGAGACCGGCCAACCCATCATGCTGGCAATTAATAACCATGTGCCAGCCGCTAACAGTGCGGCCATCATGCCGTAGACCAGCAGCTCCGGCGTCCCGTCGAGTGCGGCAGGGTCTAAAATACCTTTGCGAATGGTGGCGGTGACTTCTCCACCAGCTAGATAAGCGCCTGCAAATTCAAACACCATCGCAATTAAAATAGCTTGTTTGATCGTCAGTGCTTTAGAACCAACCGAGGTTCCCATTGCATTAGCGACATCGTTAGCGCCGACGCCCCAGGCCATAAAAAAGCCAAATAAACAGGCCAGAATTAATAGTGTTTGGCCGTGCTCGGCAATAATAGACATAGTGAGTATTCTCTAAATTAAATTAAGAAGTTAGCTGGCGATTAAGCGCTGTAGGCGCGAGCCGATTTGTTGCGCGCGATCTGCTAATTCTCCAACCCAATCGATGATCTTGTAGAGAAACATCACATCAACAGGAGGCAGGTTTTTTTCCAGGTTGAATAATTGTGCCCGGACTTTGACTTGCAGCTTGTCGTTTTGGTTTTCCAGGTTGTCCAGCTCTTTAATTAATTCTTCTACTACCTGAATTTCGCGACCCCGAAAACCGGTTTCCAGTAGCTCATCCAACTCTTGAGTGGCCTTGAGTGCTTGGGCTGACGTAGCGACTGCCACGTGAACATACTCCATCATTAACGGTGCGATACCCTCTGGAATAACCATTTTGCGGCCCAGCATGATGCCGGCAATATCCTTGGTGCAGTTGGCCACTTTGTCTTGCATGGATACGAGTTCGAGTAGATCGGAACGCGGCATCGGCATAAATAAATTTTTGGGCATGTTGAGGCGAATGTTTTTCTTTAACTTGTCTGCCTCATGCTCCAGTTTACGGATATTTTTTTGGCACTCTTTCGCCTTGGGCCAATCGTCAGCGAGAACCGCTTCAAAGTATGTCGGCAGCAGTGCCGCACACTCTTGAGCTTTTGCCATATGTTCTTGAATGGGGCGAATCGGGGATTGGCCAAACAGATTGCTAAAGGGGTTGCCTGCCATTGGGGTGCTCCTGTCATAAATCTGTAACGATAATGGGGGCGCAGTATAGGGGGTTAGCAAAGCTGAGGCTAGTTTGGATTCCCTCAGAGTTAGGGCCAAATATCGAAAGCGTGTTCATGGTTTGGGCATTTGCTTCAGGGTAGCAGCGTTACTGAGCGATATATAGACAGTAAAGTCAGGCGGTAGGCGGCTGGCAAGAGCTTGAGACTAGGCCATACTTACCACCGATAATGCTACACTCAACCAGTAAATAGTGAATAAAAGATGACCAGTGTCGTCAATTCGGGAGCTCAGGTGGAAACAAGTACAGCAGTAGTTAGCAGGGCGGGGCGCACATTGGATTTGCGCAATTTGATGGATGATTTGCTCAAAGACCAGCGTGTTAGCAGCGCCGATCACGCCCAGCTACTGAACAGCTCACGCAGCAAGGAAGAGGCCATGCAGCATCCTCTGACGTATATCGCTGAGAAGAGTTTGCCCGATATTAAGCGTGCTGGCGCGCGCTTGGATATAGATGTGCTGATGCAGTGGCTGTCTGAGCAGAGTGGACAAGCGCTGTTCCATCTCGATCCCCTCAAGGTCAATGTGCCTGCAATCACAGAAGTGATGTCTTTTGAGTTTGCCAAGCGGCATAACATTCTGGCGGTGCAAGTTTCTGTAGATGAGGTGACCATCGCCAGCGCTGAACCATATCTGGATAGCTGGCAAAGTAATCTTGAACATGTTCTGCGGCGCCCCATTAAACGGGTGTTGATCGACCCCGCTGACTTGCAGCGTTATACCGTCGAATTTTATTCGCTGGCTAAATCCGTGCGCGGTGCCTCTGGAGCCAGTGGTCAGGCAACAGCGGGAGTGGCGAACTTTGAGCAGTTGTTAGAACTGGGGGATATGAAGGACCCGATGCCAATGATCAGCACATCGTTAATATTGTGGATTGGATTTTACAATACGCTTTTGATCAGCGGGCCAGTGATATTCATATTGAACCGCGTCGTGAAGTGGGTAATGTGCGTTTTCGTATTGATGGCGTGCTGTACAACGTTAATGAATTTCCCGCTCAGGTGGCAGTGGCAATAACCAGTCGGCTAAAAATTTTAGGTCGGTTAAATGTGGCGGAAAAACGCCGACCACAGGATGGCCGTTTAAAAACCGTCAGCCCGGAAGGCAATGAAATCGAATTGCGTTTGTCCACCATGCCTACAGCCTTCGGTGAAAAATTAGTGATGCGGATTTTTGACCCCGACGTGCTATTGCGCAGTTTCGAACAATTGGGTTTGGCTAACGAAGACTATAGTCGCTGGCAAAATATGATCGAAAAACCACACGGTATTGTGTTGGTGACCGGGCCAACCGGTTCAGGGAAAACCACCACCTTGTATTCCAGCTTAAAACAATTGGCCACCACCGAAGTCAATGTTTGCACCATCGAAGACCCGATTGAAATGATGGAAGACAGTTTTAATCAAATGCAGGTACAACATAATATCGACCTGGATTTTGCCAGTGGTGTGCGCGCGCTGATGCGACAGGACCCGGATATTATTATGATCGGCGAGATTCGTGATTTGGAAACAGCAGAGATGGCCATTCAGGCTGCGCTCACAGGTCATCTGGTGTTATCCACCTTGCACACCAATGATTCACCTAGCGCCATAACGCGGTTGTTAGAATTAGGTGTTCCATCCTATTTACTCAAAGCCACAGTGCTGGGGGTAATGGCGCAGCGTTTAGTGAGAACTTTATGCCCTCACTGTAAACAGCCCGATACTATTAGTGAAAGTGATTGGCAAACGCTGACCTTACCATGGAAGGTAGCGATGCCAAAAACTGTGTATAAGCCGGTTGGTTGTTTGGAATGTCGCAACACAGGTTACTACGGGCGTCAGGGAATTTATGAAATTTTAGTGATGTCAGAAACCGTGCAGGATCAAGTCAATGATCAGCTCAATATTGAATTGGTGCGGCGCCAGGCGATGAAAGAAGGCATGCACTCGCTGCGTTTATCCGGCGCGCAGAAAATAGCCGCGGGTGAAACTACTATGGCTGAAGTATTGCGAGTGTCACCCACTCAGCGTTAAGTCCAGCGCTATTGCTCAAAAGACAAATGATAATAAAGAAGCTATCTATGTTGCTGCTTTCGCCAACTACTATGACTGTCCAGCAGACCGCTGAGCTAGAAAAATATCGGCAGCAATTTATTGAGCGAAATGCAGATTATGCCGACTGGCTGACACAATGTTTGCAAGAAAAAATATTTGCTGATCAACTTTGCCGCACTTGGTTAGGTAGCCAGTTTGCCGCTGATTTGTGTATACGTCAGCCGGCAATGTTCAAACAGCTGGTGGAGTCACAGCAGCTACACCAAATCTATAATGAGAGCACAATCCATTCGCAACTGGCTGAACTTCTGGTCAATGTAGAAACCGCCGAGCAATTGGATCAGGTGTTGCGACACCACCGCAACCGGGAACAGTTACGTGTTATTTGGCGAGACCTTAATCGACTGGCGTCACTGGAAGAAACCACCAAAGATATCTCTTCACTAGCAGAAGCCAGTATTCAACAGGCGCTGGATTTTCATCATCAACAATTATGTCAGCGCTATGGTACCCCTACCGCGAAAAAAAGCGGTCAGGTTCGCGAGCAAAAATTGTTGGTATTGGGGATGGGAAAGTTGGGCGCCTGGGAATTAAACCTGTCCTCTGACATTGATTTAATTTTTTGTTATCCCCACAGTGGTGAAACACAGGGCGTTGAAAAACCGTTAACCAATAGTGAGTTTTTTACCCGGTTGGCGCGAAAATTAATTCAATCAATTGATCAACAAACTGCCGACGGTTTTGTCTTTCGTGTTGATATGCGTTTACGCCCTTACGGAGAAAGCGGAGCGTTAGTATTGAGCTTTTCGGCGCTGGAGGAATATTATCAAGACCAGGGTCGAGACTGGGAACGCTATGCAATGATCAAGGCACGAGTGGTAGCTGGCGAAACTGATCAGGGTGAAAAGCTAATGGCCTTGCTGCGGCCTTTCACCTACCGACGTTATATAGATTTTTCTGCTGTAGATTCTTTGCGTTCAATGAAAAAAATGATTCGCAAGGAAGTACAGCGCAGGCATTTGCACAATGATGTCAAGCTGGGGGCGGGGGTATTCGGGAAATAGAATTTATCGCCCAGTGCTTCCAGTTAATTCGGGGCGGTCGTGAGATTGCCTTGCAGCAGCGACGAGTACAAAAAGTGCTGGATACCTTAGCGGCAGAAAACTATATGCCTGCTGAGGCTATTAAAGAGTTACAGCAAGCGTATGTTTTTTTGCGTAATACCGAGCATGCGATTCAAGTGTATAGAGATCAGCAAACTCAAGAGCTACCTAGTGAATCTTTGCCGCAATCTATTTTAGCCTGGGTGATGGGTTATACCTGCTGGCAGGATTTTTCCGCGGCATTACAGCAGCATCGGGATCAAGTGGATTTTCATTTTCGGCAATTAATCGCTGCCGAGGATGAGCAAGAGGCGGCTGATAAGTCTAACGGCAAGTGGCAGGCATTGTGGTTGGGGGAGCTGGAGTCAGCGGATGCGATTGAAACTCTAGAGGCTGGCGGGCACGAAGCGGCAGATGATGTGCTTAAACGGTTACAACATATACGCCAACAACCCGCGGTGGTGCGGATGCAGGCAGTGGCGCGCGAGCGACTGGATGACTTGATACCGATGCTATTGCAGGCCTTAACCGATAGTGAGGTAACGAGCGCCATGCCCTCAGCGGCGTTGTTGCGGATCCTGCCATTAATAGAAGCTGTGCTGCGCCGCACGGCCTATTTATTGTTGTTGGTCGAGAACCCCGGTGCATTGCGACAGCTGATTATTCTCTGTGCTGCTAGTCCCTGGATTGCTACGCAGTTAGCCAAGCACCCGGTGTTATTGGACGAACTGTTGGATACCCGCACCTTATATCAAGTGCCAGATAAGCAGGCGTTACGTGATCAACTTTATCAGGAGATGTTGCGCTTACCGGCAGACGATTTGGAAGCGCAGATGGAGGGCTTGCGCTATTTTAAAATGGCGCATCAATTACATGTTTCAGCCGCTGAAGTGACCGCCAAGCTGCCGTTGATGAAAGTCAGTGATTACCTAACGATCATTGCCGAGGTGATTCTGGAGCGGGTGTTGGAGCTTGCGTGGCAGGATTTAACCAGTCGTCATGGCTTTCCGCAAAAAACCGCCGGCGTGCCCTGTGATAAAGATTTTATTGTGCTGGGCTACGGTAAAATGGGCGGCATCGAGCTAGGCCATGGCTCCGATCTGGATTTGGTGTTCATCCATAATGCTGGCGCTAACCTGGCTACCGATGGCGCGCGCTCCGTCGACAACGGCATGTTTTTCGCCCGGCTTGGGCAGCGCATGATCCATATTCTGACCGCACAAACCCCTTCGGGGATGCTCTACGAAGTCGATATGCGGCTGCGCCCGTCGGGAAATTCCGGTTTGTTAGTGTCCTCTTTACAGGCGTTTGAAAATTATCAGCGCACCCAAGCGTGGACCTGGGAGCAGCAGGCGTTAGTGCGCGCCAGAGTCGTGGCTGGTGATGTTGCCTTGGCTGAGTCTTTTCAAAGACTGCGTTGTGATTTGCTGTGCCAGCCCCGTGACGAGGTGGCGTTGAAGGCAGAAGTAGTGACGATGCGCCAAAAAATGCGCGATCACCTATTGCCGAAAGATTTGGAGCTGGCAGAGCCACCAATTTTTCACCTTAAACATGGAACGGGAGCTATCGTTGACATCGAATTTATGGTGCAATACGCGGTTCTTGCTTGGTCACACCAATACCCAGCTTTGGCGGTCTACACGGATAACATCCGAATACTGGAAGCCCTCAATAGCGCAGGGCTATTCAATGCAGCTGAAACAGAGGCATTAATAGATGCGTATAAGGCCTACCGCGCTCATGTGCATCGGTTGAGCTTATTACAACGGCCCTGCGAAGTGCCGCTGGCTGAATTCGAGCAACATCGCAGTGCGGTAATAAGTAAGTGGTTAGATTTAATGTACTGATAGCCTGGCTGTCGGCACTAATTAACAGTGTTAGAGAAGATTGAGGAGTTTGATATGTCCATGGCCGACCGTGATGGTCTTATTTGGTACGACGGTGAAATGGTTCCCTGGCGCGATGCGCAGACCCATGTACTCACCCACACCTTGCATTATGGCATGGGCGTTTTTGAAGGGGTGCGAGCCTACGAAACTGAAAAAAACGGCACCTGTATTTTTAAATTAGAAGAGCATACCAGTCGCTTGTTCCGCAGCGCCCATATTTTGATGATGGATATGCCGTTTAATCATCAACAGATAATCGAAGCGCAAAAAGCAGTCGTGCGCGAAAATAATTTAAAGGAAGCCTACCTGCGCCCCATGTGTTTTTATGGTTCGGAAGGTATGGGTTTGCGGGCTGATAATTTGAAAGTGCATGTGATCGTTGCCGCGTGGGAATGGCCGTCTTATATGTCGCCCGACGCGAAAGAGCACGGTATTAAAGTGCGCACCTCGTCGTACACCCGTCATCATGTCAACATCACCATGTGTAAAGCCAAGGCCAATGGTAACTATATGAATTCCATGCTGGCCTTAAAGGAAGCTTTGGATTGTGGTTGCGATGAAGCCCTGCTGTTAGATAATGAGGGTTACGTGGCTGAAGGCAGTGGTGAAAACTTTTTTATGGTGCGCGATAACATTATGTACACCCCTGAGTTAACCAGTTGTCTTGATGGTATTACTCGCGCCACGATTTTTGCGCTGGCGGCCGAACTGGGTTATAGCATTCGGGAAAAGCGGATTACTCGCGATGAAGTCTACGTTGCCGATGAAGCATTCTTCACGGGCACCGCTGCGGAAGTGTTACCAATCCGTGAGTTGGACGGCCGTAAAATAGGTTCCGGGGACCGTGGTCCTCTGACTGAAAAATTACAAACAATGTACTTTAATGCGGTAAAAGGTCGTGATGACAATCATCTTGACTGGTTGGCGCCGGTAGCGAAGTAGTCTGGCTATCTAATGGCCTTAGCTGCAAAAAAAATTCTTATCGTCGGCCCGTCCTGGGTCGGCGATATGGTGATGGCACAGTCCCTATTTATTGTGCTTAAACAAAAAAATCCTGATTGTATTATTGATGTATTAGCCCCTGCCTGGAGTTTACCTATTCTGGAGCGCATGCCAGAAGTGAGAGCCGGTATTGCTATGCCTGTGGGGCACGGCAAGTTGCAATTAGGGATGCGCATGCAACTGGGTAAAACCTTGCAGCGCGAGCGCTATGATCAATCCATTGTACTGCCGAATTCATTAAAGTCTGCATTGGTGCCAATGTTTGCCGAAATCCCCGAACGCACCGGCTGGCGTGGCGAAATGCGCTATTTTTTACTTAATGACATCCGTTTGTTGATCAAAAGAAATTACCCATTAATGGTGCAGCGCTTTGTTGCATTGGCCTATCCGCCAGGGGCTGAATTGCCTAAGCAATTACCCTATCCAAAATTAGTTGTTAATCAGGACAACGTCCCGCAATTACTGCAGGCCAATAAACTGGGATCAGATCAACCTTTTCTTGCTTTATGTCCCGGCGCTGAATTTGGTCCAGCCAAACGCTGGCCGGAGGCGCATTATGCTGCCGTCGCTGCAACCTACATTCAGCGTGGTTGGCAGGTGGCAATATTTGGCTCAGCGAATGACCACGCTGTGGCAGAAAGTATTAAAGCGGCGCTGCCTTTGGAGCAGCGGCCAGCGTGTATAAATTTAGCGGGACAAACGGCACTATCAGAAGCAGTCGATATTTTATCCATGGCTGCTGCAGTGGTGAGTAATGATTCCGGTTTGATGCATGTGGCCGCAGCATTGCAGCGGCCAATGGTGGTTGTTTATGGCTCAACCTCGCCTGAATTTACTCCCCCTTTGGGCGATAATGTAGCCGTTGTGCAGTTGTCAGTAGATTGCGGTCCATGCTTTAAGCGAGAGTGCCCTTTAACCGAAAATGCGATGAAATGTTTACGTGAATTAAAACCTGAGCAGGTGATTCAATCTTTAGATTCCTTGTGCTGAGCTAATAGGCGATTCAATGCAGCTAGCTTTTTGCTTGTTTAAATATTTCCCTTACGGTGGCCTGGAGCGGGATTTTATGCGCTTTTTGCAAGAGGCTATAGCGCGAGGCCATCAGTGTCGGGTTTACTGTATCAAGTGGCAGGGTCAAATTCCGGATGGCGTGGATGTCCGTTTTGTTCCGATTAAGGCATTAAGTAATCATCGTCGCAATGAAAAATTTGCAGCTTATGCTAACGATGATATTAAGCGCGACCCTGTTGATGTGGTGTTTGGTTTTAATAAAATGCCGGGCTTGGATGTCTACTATGCCGCCGATTCATGTTATGAAGATAAAGCGCAAAAAAATCGAAGTTGGTTGTATCGGCTAGGCGCGCGTTACCGTCATTTTTCAAAGGCTGAGCAGTCTATATTTAATCGCGGACAAAAAACCGATATTTTATTGATTTCTGAAACAGAGAAAAATAAATTTATCGAACATTACGATACTGAGCCGGATCGAATGTTTATGTTGCCACCGGGAATTAGCCGTGACCGGTGTGCGCCGGATAACTCGACCGAGATACGCGCCGATTTTCGTTGCGAGTTTAACTTGGACGATGATGATAAGTTGATGTTGTTTATTGGCTCTGGCTTTATTAAAAAAGGGCTGGATAGAGTCATTAAAAGTTTGGCATCACTACCTGCTGAAAAACTAGCAAAAACGCAGCTCTATATTCTTGGTCAGGATAAAGAAAAAAATTATCGGGCGTTGGCTAAAAAATTAAATGTCGCAGATAAAGTTAAATTTTTTAACGGTCGCGATGATGTGCCGCGGTTCCTGTTGGCCGCTGATATCCTGGTACATCCGGCACTAGACGAAGCCGCAGGAATTGTCTTGTTAGAGGCGGTAGTGGCAGGTTTGCCAGTATTGGTGACGGACGTCTGCGGTTATGCCCCACATATTGATAAGGCTGACTGTGGGGTTGTTTTATCAACTCCTTTCTCGCAACAAAATTTAAATCAGCAGTTGTTAGCTATCTACAATGATGAGCTAATGGGGCGTTGGCGTAAAAATGCTTTGAGCTATGCTAAAAATGCCGATCTATACAGCATGCATGCTACGGGTATTGATTGTGTGGAGCGTTGTTTTAATCGCTTACATCAATCGGGGGATGAGCGTTGAAACTTTTTTTGCGAGATGAGTTTAAACGACTCTGGCAAGGTAAAGACCCATTTTGCGAAGTGCAGAAAATTAAGGGTGATATTTATCGCAATAAAGAGGGGCGAACTACCTCGCAGGTTACTATTGCTGGACGTAGCTATTTTTTAAAAGTTCACACAGGAATAGGTTGGAATGAGATATTTAAAAATATAGTACAGTTTCGGTTACCGGTTATTGGCGCGAGTAATGAGTACTTGGCGGCAAAAAAATTAACCGATTTAGGGGTGTCGACGCTCACCACTGCCGCATTCGGTAAACGTGGCTGGAATCCAGCTAAACAGTTGTCATTTATTCTTACTGATGATTTAAATAATACCATTAGTTTGGAAGATTACTGCGCGGCGTGGCAGGAAGCCCCTCCTGAATATAAACATAGAATTGCCCTTGTTAGATTGTTGGCGAGCGTAAGCAGGACAATGCATAAGGCAGGTATTAATCATCGCGATTATTATATTTGCCATTTTTTACTTGAAAAAAACAATGCAGCGGAGCCAGATAACCCCAGGTGTTATTTGATTGATTTGCATCGTGCACAAATGAGGCGAGAAGTGCCTGAGCGTTGGGCGATAAAAGATATCGCCGGTTTGTATTTTTCGGCCATGAATATTGGTTTAACGAAGAGAGATTGCTTGCGATTTATGAAGATATACGGCGATGGCAACCTACGTCAGCTAGATACTGAATTTTGGAAAAAAGTTAATAGCGTGGCATTAAAGCTCTATCAAAAAGATCATGGTAAAGAATCGCCATGCTCGGATTGGTGGTTGACAGATTAATGTTGAATATACGTGTTATTCATCAGTCAGAGCCGTTAGCGGGCTTGCTATCAGCGCAGGGGGCTGAGTTTTTGCATAAGGTGTGGAGTGAGGCCTGTGTGATTAAGGATGACGGTAAGGTTGATGCGCGAAAGGCCGAGATAGGTGGAAGCCAATTTTTTATAAAGTGTTATCAGTTTAAATCAATTATATCGGCAATTTTATATCGGCTTGGCGGGCATAAATACAACAAGATGTTGGCGGCTGCGAACGCAATGGCCGCTGCAGATGTTCGCGTACCCAAACTTTATTGTGTGGTGTTTGATTGGAGCGCATCGTGTTTATATACCATCAATGCTTATGAAGCAGGTGGCCGGGATTTACGCTACTTAATTGGCTCCACACTTAATGAGGAGTTTAAAAAAGCTAACTTGGCTGAAAAGCTGGCGTCTCTCTTGGCTGGACTTCATATGACAGCAGGTGTTCTGCATGGTGATTTTAAGTGGGCCAATATTTTATATGATCACGTGGGGCAAGATGTCCTGTTGGTGGATATTGACGGGGCTAGAAAGCAGCGGGTAAATAGCTCTAATTTTTATCGGGATGTTGCGCGCTTTGTCATTGATTGCGAAGAAGCGGGTTTAGCCGCGGAGCTTACCGATTTAGTCGTAAGCCTTTATGCAAATAAAGTGGGGCGTACAGTTGATGAGGTTAAGGCTGGTATGAGTCGTTATTATGCGAAAATAAAGAGTAGGCATAATAAATCCTATGGTGAAGGATTTATGTTAGCTAATCCGCAAGTGGATTCAGGGGGATTTCAAAGTAAGCCTGGTAA
The DNA here is from genome assembly GCF_900120175.1 of Oceanicoccus sp. KOV_DT_Chl. Classification (NCBI taxonomy): domain Bacteria; kingdom Pseudomonadati; phylum Pseudomonadota; class Gammaproteobacteria; order Cellvibrionales; family Spongiibacteraceae; genus Oceanicoccus; species Oceanicoccus sp. KOV_DT_Chl. Next base: position 1,590,070 of record NZ_FQLF01000002.1, on the reverse strand, counting down.
GAGGTCGTAAACTTATGGATGAAAATAACGCCCAACTTGTGCGCTTGTTTTTTGTTAAGACAGAATTAGAACGAGTCGTTGCCGATATGATTGCAGGTTCTTTCAATGATGATGCGACGTGTTTGTTGTTTGCCTATAAGGAAAGGTTGCTCGGCTCATATCTATGGGGCGGATGGTCGCAAAAAAAATATTTAGCTTTAACAGATATCAAGGGCCTATTTTCCGGGCAGCGAGTGGCGCTTTCTCACTTATCTGAGATTGAGAGTTCTATCAAGATTGTTGGTGATGAAATTAAAGATATAGAAATATATTTGTCCCGACTAAAGAATAATAACAGCAATTATTCGATACGGTATTTGCAGAAAAGATACGGGGAATTCAATGTTGGAGTATGTATTATTCCCCATGGAGCCTCCAGTTTTTACCGTGGAATATTGACGCCTAAAGAGCTGAAAAAGATTAAGAGTAAGAATAATATTCTGGTGAGGACATTGTTTCCGAAGTTGGAATATTTTGAATTCTCAGGTGAGCGCTATGGTGCTGATACCGATGTGGTTAAAAGAATCTATACTTTTCCTGGCCATGTCCTGGATCACCCAAAAGCTGAGTTTATTGATATTTCCAGTTTTAGACGGGACTCGGGAGCTGGAGCTGAAAGCAATGATGCGCTAATCGTAGGTCAGCCGGTTTATATGCGTCAAAGGTTGACACCGGATCAGGTTGAAAAAATTAACCTACGCATTAGTCAGCTTTTAAAAGAACGAGGTTGTGGGAAGGTGTATTTTCTTCCCCATCCAAGAGAAGATGGTTCAATGTGTTTCTTTCAACCAGGGTTTGAGTTGATAAAGGTCGCAGAGCCATTGGAGTTAATGTTATTAAACCGGGCGTTTAAAACCGTTATATCAAGTTTTAGTACCGGTCTTTTTACCAGCCAGATTATTCTGGGAGATCATTGTCAAACCTATGCGGTAGGTATGAACCTGGTGAATGTAGATGAGGATGAACTGACACAATTACGCTCAGGCTTTGAGGGTGTTGGTGTTAATATGATTGATATCTAAGTTTGGCTACAAAGTAATATTTTTAATTTTATGGTGGGTTTATGAGCAATAGTGTTGTGTTAGTCACTGGGGCGGACGGGTTTATTGGTTCGCATTTAGTTGAAATGTTAGTTGCTCGAGGGCATAAGGTTAAAGCGCTTTCTCAATATAATTCGTTCAATAATTGGGGTTGGCTTGAGGATGTGTCGTGTCTCGCCGATATTGAAGTGCTAACAGGCGATGTCCGGGATCCGCATTACTGCAAGCATATTACCAAAGGTGTAGATATTGTTTATCACTTGGCCGCATTGATCGCTATACCGTACTCCTATGTTGCGCCGGAAAGTTATGTGTCGACCAATGTGATTGGGACTTTAAATATTTGTCAGGCGGCGCTTGATAATGGTGTCAGCCGAGTTATTCATACATCCACAAGCGAGGTGTATGGTACGGCTCAATATGTGCCAATTAATGAAGAGCACCCTTTACAACCGCAATCACCTTATAGCGCGTCAAAAATTGGTGCGGATGCGATGGCGATGAGCTTTTTTAATGCTTTTGATTTACCGTTAACCATTGCTCGGCCCTTTAATACTTATGGGCCACGGCAGTCAGCGCGAGCAGTTATTCCGACAATTATTACGCAAATAGCAAATGGAAAAAAAGAAATAGAATTAGGCGATGTCAGTCCGACGCGTGATTTCAACTACGTTGAAGATACCTGTCGGGGCTTCATAGAATTAGCTAATGCTGAAAGTGCTATTGGAAAAACTATCAATATTGGATCAAATTTTGAGATCACTGTGGGTGACACGCTTAATTTGATCAAAAAAATTATGGCGAGCGATGTCAAATTTATTACTGATGAAGATCGTATCCGCCCGGGTAAATCAGAGGTGTTTCGACTTTGGTGTGACAATTCCAAAATTCAGGAAATGACCGGATTTAAACCTCAGAACTCTATAGAAGACGGCTTGAAAAAAACGATTGACTGGTTTGTTCAGCCGGAGAACTTAGCCAAGTACAAGGTAGATTTATACAATGTCTAAAGACGTGTCGGCGTTTGTGCATAGCTTATATAAAACCAATAACTTTTTGCCGTTACATGAGCCTGTATTTTCAGGAAATGAAAAAAAATATGTGCTTGAAACAATTGATTCAACATTTGTTTCAAGTGTTGGCGAGTTTGTAGACCGCTTTGAGAAAATGTTTGCGGACTATGTTGGTGGGAAATATGCGGTGGCGACTGTCAACGGTACCGCAGCTTTGCATGTCTGTTTGTTGATGGCTGAAGTGGTCGCCAATGATGAGGTTATTACTCAGCCTCTAACGTTTGTGGCCACCTGTAATGCTATTAGTTATTGTGGTGCTATTCCGGTCTTTATAGATGTTGATCGGGATAGTATGGGCTTGTCAGCTGATAAGTTGGCTGAGTGGCTGGCGGCTAACGCAGAGATTCGTGGTAACGAGTGTTTTAATCGAAGGACTGGCCGAAGAATAAAGGCCTGTGTGCCAATGCATACTTTTGGTCATCCGGCGAGAATAGAAAAAATAAAAACGGTTTGCGATCAGTACGGAGTGGTTGTAGTGGAAGATGCTGCTGAGTCTCTGGGTAGTTTTGTAGGCGATAAGCATACCGGGGCTTTTTCTGAATTAGCGGCATTTAGCTTTAATGGTAATAAAACAATTACTACGGGGGGCGGTGGTATGCTAGTTACCGATAATGAAGCACTTGCAAAACGGGCTAAACATATTACGACTACAGCAAAGTTGAGTCACCCATATAAATATGTACATGATGAAGTGGCTTATAACTACCGGATGCCAAATTTAAATGCCGCTTTGGGCTGTGCTCAGATGGAGCAATTAGATGGATTCTTGGCAATAAAGCGTTCTATTGCTGAGCAATACAAGACGTTTTTTGAAAGCCGTGAAGAGAGCTTTGTTGTAGAAAGAGCTGGCACTAAGGCAAATTACTGGTTGAATGCGATAGTGGTTAATGAAGCTAAGCGGGATGAATTTATTGAACAAACCAATGCGCTTGGTGTAATGACAAGGCCAATTTGGGGGCTAATGAATCGCCTGCCGATGTTCAAGGCTTGTGAAAGCGGTGATCTTGGTAATGCTGAGTGGTTAGAGGCGAGGGTTGTAAATTTACCTAGTGGTGTGATTTCTCCCGCGTAAAGTTATTGCTGGAATGGCAAGGATAAGTATATATGTCTATACCTAAAATTTGTGTGGTTACCGGTACGCGAGCAGAGTATGGGCTGTTGTATGGCCTGATGAAAGGACTAGAAGAGTCCGGGAAATTTGAACTGCAAATTGTTGCTACCGCTACGCATTTATCACCGGAGTTTGGCCTTACCTATCGTGAAATTGAAGCGAATGGCTTTCATATCAATGAAAAAGTTGAAATGCTAGTGTCGGGTGATACGGCGGTGGCCATCAGTAAATCTATTGGGCTTGCGGTGTTAGGCTTTGCTGATGCTTTTGAGCGCTTAAAGCCGGATGCTGTGGTAGTGCTAGGTGACAGGTTTGAGATGTTGGCTGTGGCCCAGTGTGCAATGATTGCCAGAATACCACTGGCACACATACATGGTGGAGAAATAACGGAAGGGGCTGTTGATGAGTCTATTCGGCATGCCATTAGCAAAATGGCAAATATTCACTTTGTAGCGACACAGGAGTTTCGACAGCGAGTTATTCAAATGGGTGAGCAGCCGAGCAGGGTTTTTGTAAGCGGTGCCCCGGGGATTGATAATATAAAAAGGATGCCGTTACGGGATAAAGCAGATATCGAGAGAAGTATTGATTTTGTTTTAGGTGAAGTCAATTTTTTAGTGACCTATCATCCGGTCACATTATCCGTTGATGCTATGGATTTTGATTTGAGTGATTTTTTCCTGGCCTTGGATAACTACCCAAATGCCAAAATTATTATTACTTATCCTAACTCCGATGCGGACGGACGGCGTTTAATTGAGCAATTGAATGTCTATGCTGAAAGAAACAAAGGAAGGGTTTTATTGACGCAGTCCCTGGGTTTTATGAATTACCTGGGGGTATTGCCCTATATTGATTGTGTGATTGGTAACTCTTCCAGTGGCTTGTTGGAGGTGCCTTCATTTGCTGTACCTACAGTGAATATAGGTGATAGGCAGAAAGGTCGAGTGCAGGCTGCCTCCGTGATAAATTGCGGCTTATCCAAGTCATCAATAATTACGGGAATCGATAAAGCTTTATCCAGAGAGTTTAAAGAGAGCATTCAAGGAGTGGTTAATCCCTATGGCGATGGCTGTGCTGCGGAAACTATTCTTGCTATTTTTGAAGGACTTGATTTTCCATCACTGATCAGAAAACCTTTTTATGATTTAGACGCGAAGGTGGATGTATGAGCGCGGTTTATATAATTGCGGAAGCAGGGGTTAATCATAATGGGGATGCTGATCTAGCCTTTAAGCTGATAGATGTAGCTGTCGATGCTGGTGTTGATGCGGTAAAGTTTCAGACGTTCAAAGCGTCAAATTTGGTATCTCATACGGCAGAAAAAGCCGGCTATCAAAAAGCCAATACTGGTACAGACGAGAGCCAGCTACAAATGTTGCAGCGCTTGGAATTGAGTTATGAAGTACATCATCAGCTTATTGAGTACTGCCATAATAAAGGGATAGACTTTTTATCAACAGCGTTTGATTTTGAAAGCTTGACGTTTTTATCTGAAGAATTAAAGCTAAAACAGTTAAAGATTCCCTCGGGTGAATTAACTAATGCGCCATTGGTATTAGCACATGCGCGCACCGGTTGCTCGTTAATTCTATCAACAGGTATGGCTACTTTGGCTGATATTGAATTAGCGCTGGGTGTTATCGCCTTTGGGATGTTAAACCCGGAACAAGTGGAGGGTGAAAAATTAACTGCGGAGTGTTTTTCTCAAGCGTATTATTCCGCTGCCGGGAGAAAATGTTTGCGAGAGCGAGTGACATTATTACATTGTACGACCGAATACCCTGCGCCTCCTGAGGATATTAATCTTAAAGCGATGGACACCCTTTCGCAGGCTTTTGATTTGCCTGTGGGTTACTCTGATCATAGCCAGGGTATCTGTGTTGCTGTGGCTGCCGTTGCCCGCGGCGCGAAAGTGATAGAAAAACATTTCACGCTTGATAAAACGATGGCAGGGCCAGATCATCAATCCTCATTGGAGCCAGATGAGCTAAAGGATATGCAGCGATCAATACGCGTTGTTGAGCAAGCCCTCGGTGACGGTATTAAGGGGCCCAGGCCCTCTGAGATAGAAAACATGAATGTAGCTCGTAAAAGTTTGGTAGCTGCGAAGAATATTTGTGTTGGGGATATTTATACTGCAGACAATTTGGCCATTAAGCGACCGGGAGGTGGTTTGGCGCCAATAAATTATTGGAAGTTACTGGGCGGGCCTGCAAAAAAAGCGTGTAAAGCCGGGGAGCTAATCAGTGACTAAGCCAGAAGCTAAACCGATAATCGTTCTTGGCGGCGGCGGACACGCATCAGTTTTGATTGATATTTTGCAGCAACAAGGGCGCGCGCTTTTGGGTATTGCCGATGTTGGCTTAATGCAAGGTGAAGCGGGCCCTGCGGGGCTTATTGTTTTAGGTGGAGATGATTGTGTACTTGGGTATGAAAAAGATGAAGTTGAACTAGTGAATGGTATTGGCTCCATGCCCGGAAAAAATCAGCGACGACAAATATATCAGCGTTTTGTCGATTTGGGATATTCATTTTGCTCGGTTATCCATCCATCTGCGGTGGTTTCGCCCCGAGCGCATATTACTGCTGGCGTACAAATAATGGCGGCGGCAGTGGTTCAAGCCAATGCGTATATAGGACAAAATTCAATCATTAATACCAGGGTCTGCATTGATCATGACAGTGTCATTGGCGAGCACTGCCATGTCGCTCCCGGGGCTGTTTTGTGCGGTGGTGTAACAAGTGGAAATCAAGTACATATCGGGCCTGGCGCGACCATTATTCAAGGTGTAGCTATTGGTGATGAGGCTATCGTCGGTGCGGGTGCGGTGTTAACTAAAAATTTAGCAGCGCGGGCTATCCTTTATCCTGCGCGTGGTAGCGTAAAACAAATAGGTGCTGATAATGAGTCATGATTGGCGACAAACTTTACTGACCCCGGACTCAAGTATTGAGCATGCTATTAAAGTTATCGATCAGGAAGCTTTGAGAATTGCATTGGTTGTCAGTGAGCAGCAAAACTTATTAGGGACTATAACAGATGGAGATGTGCGCAGAGGGTTAATTAATCAATTGCCCTTAAGTGCTCCTGTCACAGAGATTATGAATACCACCCCAACGACTGTCGAGCTTGGAACAAGCCGGGCGCAAGTGTTGCAGTTGATGGAGAAGAAAAAACTGCTCTCGGTTCCAGTGGTGGACCAGAGTAGGCTGGTGGGGCTTGAAACCTTACAAGAGTTAATAGCGCGTCCGCGTTTCGATAACCCCGTTTTTTTGATGGCTGGTGGTTTTGGCACTCGCTTGCGACCGTTAACAGATGACTGTCCCAAGCCATTATTACGGGTGGGTGATCGCCCAATACTGGAAACAATACTGCTGAGCTTTGTTGATGCGGGTTTCCACAATTTTTATATTTCCACGCACTATATGCCAGAAATGATTAAGGCATACTTTGGTGATGGCTCTAAGTGGGGTGTTAGTATTTCTTATGTTTATGAAGATGCCCTCTTGGTACAGGTGGTGCGCTAGGCTTATTGCCCAAGTCATTACCCAACCTGCCAATTGTAATGATGAACGGTGATTTGTTGACCAAAGTTGATTATGTGCAGTTGCTTAATTATCACCAGGAACTGAAAGCAGTGGCTACGATGTGTGTACGGGAATATGAGTATCAAGTTCCTTATGGCGTAGTAGAGGGGAGTGGACATAAAATTACGGCGATGGTTGAAAAGCCCAGCTATAAATTTTTTGTGAATGCCGGTATTTATATTATTAATCGTGAACTGATTGATGAAGTCGAAGAAAATCAAATTATAGATATGCCCACTCTGCTTGAAAAGCAAATAGATAAGGGTGAGTTTGTGGCGCAGTTTCCTATTCATGAATACTGGTTGGACATTGGCAAGATGAATGATTTTGAGCGTGCGCAAAAAGATTTTATTAAAGGCTTTGAATGATTAACGGTAAAAGTATATTGGCTATTATTCCTGCTCGCGGTGGCAGTAAAGGTGTGCCGAAAAAAAATATCCTAAAGTTTAATGATAAGCCACTAATTGCTTGGGCAATAGAGGCTGCAAAAGCGTCTATATATATCGATAAAATTATTTTGTCATCTGATTGTGAAGAGATTATTGCTGTTGCTAAAGCCTATGGCTGCGATGTGCCGTTTAAGCGACCGGATGAATTGTCAACGGATAGCGCCAGTTCGGTTGAGGTAGTGAATCACGCTATTAAATCACTCGCTGAAAAATTTGATTACATTGTATTGCTGCAACCAACCTCGATTTTTCGTAGTACAGAAGATATCGATAATACAATTGCTTGTTGTGATGAAAGTAGTGTTTCGGCGTGTGTAAGTGTCGTCGAGTGTGAAAAACCACCGTATTGGATCTATCAGTTAGCGGATAACAAGCTTGTTCCCGTTATTAAGCAGGAAGAACAGTATTCGCGCAGACAGGACTGTCCACAAAGTTTTGAATTGAATGGTGCAGTTTATGTTATTAATACGCAGACTTTTATGCAACAAAAGAGTTTTTTCCCTGAAGACACCACCGCATACATAATGCCTAAAAATCGCTCGCTGGATATTGATACTGTTGATGACGTGGGCTGGGCAACATATCTATTATCAAATGGATCACTGGAATGATTAAGTGGTTGAGTAACTCAGTAAATGATCGCTCATCGATGGAAAAGGATATTGCAGAGCTCAATGAAGATGCTTTGCCAGCCGGCTGGCAGTGGGTTAACTGTTCAGTATTTGCCAGGGTGGCTCATAGCCAAGGCAGTAATAATGTTTTTTATAAACAATTCCTGCCTCGCAACTACATGGAAACGCCAAAGGCATGGTTTCGAGGGAGTCGTTGTGAACGGGCAATTAAGCAACTTAACGTGTTAAAGGATAATAATTTCCAATCACCAGAAGTGCTTTGTTGGGGTAGCTTGTCGGGTGGGCGTGAATTCATGGTTACCCAGGCTGTTGATGGTGTTGGTGTGGGTAGTTATTTGGCGAGCTATTTTCGAGGGGTATCAACACCTGCTTTATTGAAGGAAAAAAGAGAAATAATCAGTAGCTTGGGCGCTGAAGTGGGGCGCTTGCATCAAGCGGGGATTGTCCATGGTGACTTGCGGCCGAATAATGTATTGATTGAGAGGGATGGTTGCTCAATCGCTTTTCATTTCATTGATAATGAACGCAATAAGCAATATAGAAAAATACCGAAAAAGCTATTGATTAAAAATCTAGTACAAATTGGAATGCTAGCCGATATCGATTTGACCAATACCGATAGAGTGCGTTTTTTAAAGGCATATCAGCGTCAAATGTCGAGCTTCAATCAGGCTCTGGTCGCACCTATTTATCAGAAAACACGTGCAAGATTAGTGGGTAAAGATCCAGATAGTTTAGGGTCGCCTAATTTATCCAAATAAACTCCAAGGCGATATTTTCAGGATTATAAGGTCAAGAGTTTGGGGTGCCCTTAATCTTTTCTTTTATATCCTTATTTTTCAGTTTAAAAATCAGTACCGATTTCTTTGTTCCAGATTTTATTACTTGTAGTTTCTTTACGTTTCTACGCTCTGCCAGCTTTTCTAGTTGGCTGAGATTGCCTTTTGCTTCAACCGCATAAATGTAATCTTTCTTAAGCTTACCTTTAAGTATAGTCATGCTGGATTCTGAGGCGCCTCTATTATTTGCTTTTTCGGGGTTGCCAAAATAAGCAATATGCGAAACATTGGTAATAATAGGCAAGTTATCCGGATTGTTGTGTTGTATCCATTGCGCCGCGTCTTTGATATAGGTTTTTTTATAATTGGTATTATGAATTGTGTCCAAAAAGTAACAGGCAGCAATGATGTAAATAGCTATCTTTACTTTTTTGCCATGCTGAAGAAGTAAATGATTTACAATGAAAGGAATGAATAAAAGTAGAAAAACAGCAGAGTGAAAGCTATATCGCTCTAGTGAGAAGCGGCGAGATAATGTAAAAACCAATAGATAAAAGAGTGTGATTAAAAGTGCATTAATAATAACCCACTTCGCAGGCTTTGATATCGTTATGGCGTCATCTACGAAGAACATAGCGTAGATTAGCAGCGCAGTATAAATCGGTGTTAATACACTAAGGATGTTTATCAGCGAAATGCTGGAAAGCATAATGTAAGTTAATGATACGGCATCATCTTTTGCTGAATGGATCAGTGCAGTATCCGCTACTATTTTAGCGATGTTTGTAACTTCGGAGTGCAGTGATGTTAATAGCTTGATATAGGATTCGGCATCCTGGAATGGTTTTGTCTGGTTTAATATATCAGGAGATAGAGCTAGTGCTGTAACACTAATGAAAAATAGAATGAGTAATGGGGTTGCATAGAAGTGTAAACAGCCAACAAGATTTTTTTGCAGCGTTTTATTTGTACAAAGAAGCATGCTGAGTGGTGTTAATGCGCTAATAATAATGGCTTCAGGGCGTGCGAGAAATGATAACGCGGAATAGCTTGCCCATTTGATGATAGTTTTAAACGTGGGGTTTGAGTGGTAGCGAATAAGCTCAACCAGTGACAGTAACATGAAGCCTAAAAAAATGGGATCACGCATTAAAGTGGCGCGGTAGTTAGCATAAAGGGGCTGAAAGAGGATGACGAATAGCGCGATGTATTGTGTGCGTTGATTGCCCCCCATGGCTGCTACCAGCCTGACAAAAGCGTAGCTCAACAGAGTAAAGCCCAGGGTGGTTATTAGTTGAGCGCTAAACAGTAATGGTAGGCCGCTTATATCGCTGATAATAGCAAAGCAGATGGAGTAAAAAGGCCACGAGTAGCTCGCAAAGGCGCTACTCAGTCCTTCGGATAAATAATTTTGGGCGGTAATTAGATATAAGATGCCATCATTATTGATGGTAGGTGTGATAGCGATTAACCAGGCAGAAAGTAGGAGGTTAAGAATGACTATAGCTGAAAAGGATATCTGATAATTTTCATTCAGAAATAGCTTGTTTAACGGGTTGGTCATTATTTATACGGCTCTTGCTGCTGAGTCAATAGCGTTTTGTAAGTTTGGCTGTGTGAGTGAGAGCATATAGTAGCATGAGCTAATTCGTAACTTGAAGACTTGAATATTTTTACGCTGGAGAGTTGTTAGGTACGCTGGAGTCTGCGTGATACAAGCGCCATTATCTCGCTTTTTCAGGTATACTCTCGGCCAATTTATCCGTAATACCAGAGAAAAGAGAACACTGGTCGTACCATATGAATTCACATCTATCTCAAGCAGCCGCTTCAGCTAATACCGGCTGGAAAGTATATCGGCGCTTGCTTACCTATAGTGTCCGCTATTGGCATTTCTTTCTGGTAAGTCTATTGGGGTTTGTTGCCTACGCTGGGACCCAAACGGCGCTAGCACACTTGATGAAATATTTTGTCGATGGCTTGGGCGCCAAGGACGCCAAAATGATCACCGTTGTCCCTGCCGCGGTAATGGTAATCGCCGTGGTGAGGGGGTTAGGTTTTTTTTGCGGTAACTACTATATGACCAAAGTTGCGCTCAATATAGTCAATGATCTCCGTAAACAGATGTTTGACCATATGTTGGTGTTGCCAAGTGCTTATCATGATCAGCGTAATTCTGGTGAGCTGGTGTCGATGATTACGTATAACGTCAACCAGGTTACGAATGCGGCGACCAACGCTATTAAAGTATTGTTTCGTGAGGGGCTTACTGTTGTCGCATTATTGGTCTATCTGTTATATCAGAATTGGCAGCTGACCCTCTTGTTTCTATTGATCACTCCGGTTTTGGCTGGGCTGGTAGTGTATACCAGTAAAATCTTCCGCCGCATCAGTGGCAAAATGCAGGCTTCAATGGGTAAGGTCACCCATATATCTAACGAGGCGATACAGGGGTATCGCGTTGTTCGTAGTTATGGAGGAGAAGAGTACGAGCATCGACGATTTTTTCAAGCGAGTGATAAAAACACCGGTGAGGGTATCAAATTTGGTCGGGTGCAAGCAGTTCAAACTCCGGTCTTCCAGTTAATTTTGTCACTGGCCTTGGCGGCGCTGATGTATTTAGTACTGTATATGGCCATGGAGAGCTCAGTAACTGCAGGAGATTTGGTCGCTTATGTTGTTGCTGCGGGGATGGTGTCCAAGCCAGTTCGTCAATTAAGCGACGTGAATTCAATAATCCAACGTGGGATTGCAGCAGCAGACTCTATTTTTGGCTTGCTGGATACCCCGGCTGAAACTAATACCGGGTCGACAGTTGTAGACAGGGTAGATGGCCGGATTGAATTTCAGAATGTAAGTTTCGCATACGGTGTTGATGAGCCGGTGCTCCATGATATTAATTTAATTGTCCAACCTGGCGAGACGGTTGCATTGGTGGGTCGCTCTGGTAGTGGCAAATCAACGTTGGCCAGCTTGCTGCTGCGCTTCTATGAGGTAAGCTGCGGCAAAATACTCTTGGATAATGTAGAATTGCGCGATTTTGAAATTGGCTGCCTGCGTCGTCAGATTTCCCTGGTAAACCAACAAGTTACCTTGTTTAACGACACCATAGGCAGCAATATTGCCTATGGTCATTTGGCAGTAGTAGATGACGATACTATTTTAGCGGTGGCTGCTGATGCCAGTGCTATGGATTTTATTGATGCCCTGCCTGAGGGTATTGATACGTTGGTTGGTGAGGACGGCACTCGCTTATCGGGTGGTCAGCGTCAGCGTTTGTCTATTGCTCGGGCGTTATTAAAAGACGCACCTATTCTTGTTTTGGATGAGGCAACCTCTGCTTTGGACACCGAATCCGAGCGTAGTATTCAACAAGCATTGGATAAAGTTATGGAGGGGCGCACTACGATAGTGATAGCCCACCGTTTATCAACGATTGAAAATGCGGATCGAATAGTTGTTATGGATAAGGGGCGGATTGTTGAGCAGGGCAGCCATAAAGAGTTGTTGGCTCTGGCAGGGCATTATGCAAAATTACATTCCTTGCAGTTCCAGGATGACTAAAAGACATTTCTAGGGTAAACGGGTTGATGAAGATATTAGTGACGGGTGGCGCCGGGTTTATTGGTAGCGCAGTAATTAGACATATTATTGCGAATACTGATGATCATGTCATCAACGTGGATAAGTTAACATATGCTGGAAATTTGGCTTCTTTGGCCGAGGTTGAAAGCTCGGGTCGCTATCAATTTTTTCAACAGGATATTTGTGATTCTCAAGGAATGAATAATGTTATCTCTGAAACTCAGCCTGATGCCGTGATGCACCTGGCCGCTGAGTCCCACGTTGATCGTTCAATTGATGGCCCCGGTGAATTTATTCAGACCAATATCGTAGGCACCTATACGTTGCTGGAGGTAGTTAGAAACTATTGGCAGGATTTGGCTAATGAAAAGAAAGAAAATTTTCGCTTTCATCATATATCTACCGACGAGGTTTACGGTGACTTAGAGGATGATGGAAGTTTATTTCTGGAATCTACCCCTTATGCGCCGAGCTCACCTTATTCCGCATCAAAAGCTGGCTCTGATCATTTGGTGCGCGCTTGGCAACGGACATATGGGTTGCCAGTAATCATTACTAATTGCTCTAATAATTATGGCCCCTATCATTTTCCGGAGAAATTAATCCCGCATATTATATTAAATGCTTTAAATGGTGAGCCGTTACCTGTTTATGGTGATGGCCAACAGATTCGGGATTGGCTTTATGTGGAAGATCACGCGAAAGCTTTGCATCTTGTAGTTACCCGAGGTGGCGTTGGTGAAACCTACAACATTGGCGGTCATAACGAAAAGAAAAATATTGAAGTCGTAAATACTATTTGCAACATCCTGGAAGAGCTTGCGCCTTCTTCTAATAACTCGCATCTCGACTCTAGCTACTCCTCTCTAATCACTTTTGTAAAAGACCGTCCGGGGCATGACCAGCGTTATGCGATTGATGCTGGAAAAATTCAGCGTGAACTGGGTTGGTCGCCACAAGAGTCATTTGAGAGCGGTATTAGAAAAACAGTGCAATGGTATTTGGATCAGCCGCAGTGGTGGCAGCAAGTGTTAGATGGTAGTTATCGTTTAGCGCGTATTGGTGGGTGTGAGTGATGGTTACTGAGAGAAAGGGAATAGTATTAGCTGGCGGAACAGGCACAAGATTACATCCGCTGACTTTGGGTGTTAGTAAGCAGCTGATGCCGGTTTATGATAAGCCGATGATTTATTATCCAATAGCCACATTAATGCTGGCGGGAATACGTGAAATATTAATTATTACTACTCCTGAGGATGAGTCGCAATTTAAAAAAGTATTAGGTGACGGTTCTGATTGGGGAGTGAAATTTGACTATGTGGTTCAGCCTGCTCCAAATGGTTTGGCTCAGGCGTTTATTCTCGCCGAGGATTTTTTACAAGGCTCGCACTCCTGTTTGATTCTAGGGGATAATATTTTCTACGGACATGGTCTGGTCGATGTGATGAGGCGTGCGAATAAAGAACAGTCGGGAGCAACTGTTTTTGGTTATTGGGTAGATGATCCAGGTCGTTATGGGGTAGCTGAAATAGATAAAGCAGGTAATGTGCTTTCGATCGAAGAAAAACCTGACAAGCCAAAATCAAATTATGCAGTAACAGGTTTGTATTTTTATGATGAGCGTGTAGTTGAGTACGCCAAGTTATTAACACCATCGCCTCGCGGCGAGCTGGAAATTACCGATTTAAACAAAATATATTTAGCGGATGGTTTGTTGCGTTTGGAAGATCTTGGTAGAGGCAGCGCTTGGTTAGATACGGGTACTCATGATTCTCTTCTTGAAGCGGCAAATTATATTGAGACAATCAACAAGCGGCAGGGGCTGATGGTGTTGTGTCCTGAAGAAATTGCATATAACAATCAATGGATAGACACAGACAAGCTATTGCAGCTGGCTGAAAAATTTCAAAAAACCCATTACGGGAAATATCTAAGTCGCTTGCCAGAAATTAATAAGCGTTAGATAAACTATCTATGAATATTATAAAAACGAAAATCCCCGGACTGATAATTATCGAGCCAAAAGTGTTTGGCGACGAAAGAGGTTTTTTTCTTGAGACATATAATGCAAAGCGATATGCAGAAGTTGGTATAAAAGAAAGCTTTGTTCAGGATAACTTGTCTTTTTCTCGAAAGGGAATTCTGCGCGGTTTACACTACCAGAAGCCAATGACACAGGGGAAGTTAGTGCAAGTATTACAGGGAGAAGTTTATGATGTGGCAGTCGATATTCGAGTGGGCTCCCCTACCTTTGGTCAGTGGGAGGCAGTACTGCTCTCAGAAAATAATAAACGTCAATTTTATGTGCCTGAAGGGTTTGCACATGGTTTTATGGTGACTTCCGATGTCGCATTATTTTCATATAAGTGTACAAGCTTATATAACCCTGATGGTGAGTTCAGTGTGGCATGGGATGACCCTGAGTTATCAATTCCGTGGCCAAGTATGGCCCCACAGCTATCAGATAAAGATAGGCACGGTAAGAATTTGAGCGAAATACCTGTGAAGGATTTGCCTGAGTATGAATAAGTCACTTGCGGGTCAAAGGGTTCTTATCACGGGTGTGAATGGTCAGGTGGGGAGGGCTTTAAGACAAGAGTTCGGATCTCATTGTGAGCTTATTACCGCTTCTAGAGATGGTCAGGGTGCAGATTTTAAAATCGATCTGGAGAACCATGCGGAACTGGCAAAAATAATCATTGAAGTAAAGCCCGCTATTGTAATTAATCCTGCGGCCTACACCCAGGTTGATCAGGCAGAGGATGAGTCGGAATTAGCTTTTAATGTCAATAGTCAGGCACCTGGCGTGATGGCCGAGGCCTGTAAAAAAATAGATGCAGTGCTAGTGCATTATTCTACTGATTATGTGTTTAGTGGTAGATCAAATACCCCCTATATTGAGAAGGATAAAACTGATCCGTTGAATGTTTATGGTCGCTCCAAGCGGGAGGGAGAAAAATCTATTCAGGCGATTGGTTGTAAGCATTTAATTTTTCGAACTTGCTGGGTATATGATGCTCATAGCAGAAACTTTCTCAATGCCATTATTGAAAAAGCGAGAGTAACAGAAACATTGAAAGTGGTCGAAGATCAGATTGGAACACCTACGTCGGCTAGCTTTATTGCAGATATTACCTGGCAAGTATTAAAAAAATATGTAGAGAGTGGTGTCCATACATCAGGTGAAAATAGCGTTTTTCATTTAAAGCCCAATGGTTATTGTAGTTGGTATGATTTTGCCGTGGCTATCATAGAGAGTGCTCGGTTAAAAGAGCCTTTGGCGGTTAAAGACATTTACCCGATATCATCAGAAGCCCTTGATTTGAAAGCGGTAAGGCCGTTTAACTCCATGCTCGCTAATGAGCTAATAAAAGATATTTTTGATGTATCTATAAGCGATTGGAAGACATATATGAATGCGGTGCTTTTGGAGAAATATAAAAAATGAATATCGTTATATTTTTAGCAAACAATTAATTTTATTTTGGAATGTTGATGAAAATTTCAGTTGTCATGCCAAGTTATAATCAGGCAAAGTTTTTACCGGAGACATTAGCCTCCGTAAGAGCGCAGACGCATAAAGCAGTAGAGCATTTCGTGCTTGATCCAGGCTCCGATGACGGTAGCCGTGATATAGCTAATATGGCAGAGGGCGTAACACTGATTGCAGAGCCGGATAACGGCCAAGCGGATGCAATCAATAAAGGATTTCGATTAGTGAATGGAGACATAATAGCCTGGTTGAATTCTGATGATTGCTATTATGATGAAGCAGTATTTAGCAAGGTTGTAGAGCATTTTGAGCAGGACCAGGATCTTGGAATATTGTATGGAAAGGGTATTTATGTTGATGATAATGACCAGTATCTTCGAGAAGCTCATGTAATCGACGATGTAAATATTCTAGGTTCTTCTCTTCAGACTCAAGTAGGAATTTTACAGCCGGCATTATTTATGCGTGCGGATGTGCCTCGCCGAATAGGATTACTGAATGAAGACTTACATTTTTGTATGGACTATGAATTTTGGATAAGGGCTTTTCAAAGTGGAGTGAAGTTCAAGTATGTTCCTGAGTATTTTGCGAAAGCAAAGTACTACCCAGATAATAAAACATTTGGTGATAGAGGGCGTAGTTTCGAAGAAGTGTGCGGAATGCTGAAAGGCAAGTTTGGGTATGTCGCCGTAAATTGGTTGGTGCGGTATGCTGAATATTTAGTGGAAGGCTGGGATGGCATGCTTATCAATGAAGGTGTTAGGGAGCATGTGAATCGACCTGCAGTAGAGGTGAAAGTTAATGAGCTCATGAAACGTTATAATGGGGACCATGTGGCTTTTGAGGTATTGAAGGAAAACAAGGGGCGGGCGCCTTATTCAAAAACCTGGAATAGGTTGGTGCAGTTAGCTGTTGAACTGCCGCCTAGACCGGTGCGAATTGATAATTCAGTAAAAAATTTACCTGGCAGGACTCTCTATACTGTTGGTCCTCAACGTTGGTCATTTCATCGGGGCTGGAAAGAGTCGGCGACTTCGCGTTCAATAAATCATTTTCGAAAATTAAAGGAAACTCGGAATCGTAAAATTTGCGTCCTTGTTGGCAATGGCCCAAGCCTAAATAATACAGATTTATCTCTGCTCGAAGGTAACGATGTTTTTATAAGTAATTACGCTTTTTTGAACAAAGATTTAGCTAAACATGCAAAATTTTTAGCTGTAACAAATTATTTAGTGGCAGAGCAGGGTAGTCACCAGTTCAACGGTTTGGCAGGATTAGATAAATTATATCCTTATTGGTTGAGTTATTGTGTTGGGGGGGAGGGTAGCTACTTCTTTGACTCTATAGGATATGCTGAATTTTCGACAGATATTGAAAATAATGTTTCCTGGAGATCAACAGTTTCATTTTTTTTATTGCAAATAGTTTATTGGCTGGGTTATGAAAAAGTCATAATGATAGGTTTTGATCATAGTTACCAGCAGGATGATAACCTAAAGGAAGGGGACCTTATTGAGCAAAATGATAATGACGAAAATCATTTTGATGCCACATACTTTAAAGGAAAAAAATGGCAGGCTGCGGATGTTGGAAATATGGAGGATATGTATAGGCTTGCAAATGAGGCTTTTAAGGCGGATGGGCGAGAAGTAGTCAATTGTACCGCTGGTGGCAAGCTTGGAGTATTTAGGCGAGGAGAGTTGGAAAATGAGTTAAAACTAGGCGGCTGTCATCCTGAGCAGCTGGCTATTGAGAATAGTTTTCCGAAAGTTTTAGTCTTCTCTACTAGCGCGACTGGCAGTGAGTGCGCTACTGGCCAGTTGTCAAAGCTGCTTTTTAATGACTGGCCTGAAAGTCGTTTTATGCATGTTTATGTTGCTCCTGGCGCAGTTAATGGGAAAAAAAGTCTATTTAAATATACGGGTAAAACAGACAGTACATTGGCAGCATGTTTAAATTTTTCACCAGACGTTATTTACTACCGGCCAGCTGATAAGCCAGTTGATTACCATCAGTTTGTAACGGAGGTAATTGAAGCCATTGGAGCACCTTATATTGTCCATATGATGGATGATTGGCCCGCTAGACTTAAGTCCAAAGAGCCAAAAGTTTATGGTCAGCTAGTCCCTCCATTGGAGCGTTTGATTGGTTCTGCTGTGGTTAATTTAAGTATTTGCGAAGCAATGTCGAAGGAGTATCAGCAACGATATGGGCGCGAGTTTATGGCATTTGCGAATGCTGTATTTCCTTCAGAATGGCAGGATGATGGCAAAGAGTCTACAGACAGCAAAAGAGATTTTGTAATTCGGTATTGCGGTGCTCTTGCAGATGATATGACCCGACAAGGGGTAACTGATTTAGCAAAGATTGTTGGGACGATGGATTGTGGTAGAAAGGTGCGATTTGAGATTTATACCATGGATTGGTGCTTTGCGGCGGCCGAGAAGTTAGCAAGGAATAAATGTGTTAGTGCTCATCATTTGGTTGCCCCTGATGAATATCATTCTTTATTAAAATCGTCTGACGCTCTGTTGGTGACATATAACTTTGATAAGGATACTGAAGAGTACATTCGTTTTTCTATGGCCAATAAATTGCCGGAATATATGGCTTCAGGTGTTCCTATTTTGGCTTATGGGCCTAGAACAATTGCAACTATGGATTTCATAGCCGAGCGTGATTTTGCAAAGATGGTTGATGAGCGTGACTTAAAGAAACTAAAGCAAGCATTACATGAAATTGTAACTGATAATGTTGAAAGAAAAGCATTGGTAGCAAAAGCTCAAAATGTAGTTTTTAGCGAAAAGAATGCAACAAAAATGATAGCGGAGTTTAAAGGCGTGGTTGAAATGGTAGCAGGTAAATATGGTTGGAAGCCCGGGACGCAAGTAAATAAGGCAGATGATGGAGGGCTGGTAGGGATTTATGACCGTGATAGTTGTGCCCACATTGATGAAACAGATGTGGTGGCCGACCTGGTTGCTGCGAAAGGCACTGGCGTCATGATAGATGTCGGTGCGCACCAGGGGAGTTCTGCGGCTCCTTTTCTTAAACATGGCTGGCGTGTACATGCATTTGAGCCTGACCCTAATAATAGAGCCAAGCTGGAGAAAAGGTATAAATCAGATCCTAATATATCTATTGATACCAGAGCAGTCAGTAATAAATCGAATGAAGAAGTATCGTTTTATGCCAGTGACGAAAGTACCGGCATTAGCGGATTGTCTGCATTTAGGGATACGCATAAAGAGATATGCCGTGTTACCACGACAACACTTACAGACTATTGTGAAGTGAATAAAATTGATCATGTGGACTTTCTGAAAATTGATACTGAAGGTTTTGATCTATTTGTGTTACAGGGCTTTGATTGGCAGCGCTTTTCTCCAGATATCGTTGAGTGTGAGTTTGAAGATAACAAAACAGTAGCGCTAGGCTACACCTTTCATGATATCGCCCAGTATTTGGTAGATAAAGGTTATGTTGTGTATGTCAGTGAGTGGCACCCTATAGTTCGATATGGAATCAGGCATAACTGGAAACGCTTAGTGAAATATCCATGCCACCTTGCGGGTAAGGATGCGTGGGGCAATCTGGTTGCATTTAAAGAGCAACCCTCGGAAGAGCATGTTGCTGCCGTATTAGGTTCGGCATTAGCAAAAACAGTAAAGAAAGTTCAGCCGAGTGATAAAACAATGACCGCTACAGAGGGAAGTGCTAGTGGGAAGGAGTCGAGCAATGACGCTGAAGGAATATTAGGAATAAGACGCAGGTTGCTTAATGCGACAAGTCGGTACTTGGGGTTTTATCGAAACAAAAGAGGCATGTTTACTCTGGCATCAGTGCTGATGATTGCTTTCTTGCAATTAGATGGTGTGGCTGGATTTATCACTAACGCACTTCCTTTTGTGGCCCCAGGTATTGTCGATGTGTTACTTACGTTTATAAGTGCTGGGATTGTGCTGTTACTGATTGCTTTGTTATACGGACGGCTTCAACATGAGGCGATTGCTTATAGTGATCATAAGTCAAGATATGTAGACAATCTTCGTAAAAAAGCAATCAACGCGCTTAAAAAGCCAATTGCAAGAATAGCGGCAATAGAGAACAACGCTAATCGCGAAATCCATGGATTAAAGACAGGGGTTAATCAGTTAAGGGGAAATACAAGCAAGCTTGCAGTTGATGTCAATACGCTAAGTACAGATGTTAATGATTTTAAAATTAACACAAAGCAAGAGGTCAAAGACTTATTTTTTCAGCTTGCATCAACATTGTCTGATATAGAACGGGTCAAGTTTGATAATGAAGCGGACCGAATTTCGCAGAAAAATATAAGCGATCAGATTAAGTTGTTAGGTGAAAAAATATCAGATATTTTTGGTGTGCCCATTGCAGAATTAAATGAAGGATCGATTCGATCCGGTCGGTTTTTAGAAAATAATGCGGGCTTTAATCCTCCTGCGCATCAGTATTTTTCTCGTCGTTTATCACAGGAACAGAGAACTCATTTCATAAATTACTGGTGTGGTAAGTTGGGCCTAGAATATAGTCATGAAGCGCTCGCATACATATCACATAAGATATGTGAGATAGAGGCATCTAGCCATGGACGTCTGGCAACTAGTCTTCAGTCACAACTGCTTCGTGTTTTAGTGGCTAAGAGTATTGACGCAAAAGAGTTAAAAATTCTAGAAATAGGTACATTGTTCGGGGTTAATATTGCTATTTTATACGATTTATGTCGGTACGATAATGATGTATTTACAGTAACAACACTTGATCCACTAGATGGGTATTACAAAAGTGGTGCTATTGATAAGTTTACGGGTATGCCGGTGACAGAAAAAGTAACTAATCGCAATTTTGAAAAAGTTGGACTGGAGTCATCTCAGGTGCAGCAAATACTTCGATTGAGTACTGATGAGGAGGCGCTTAAGGAAGCTTCTAAACAAACCTATAATTTATTAATTATTGATGGAGATCATACTTACGAAGGCGTTAAGTTTGATTTCGAAGTTTATCAGCACTTGGTTGAAAAAGGTGGGATGATAATATTTGATGACTATGAGACCACTGAGTGGCCTGATATTAAGCGATATGTAGATGAGTCAGTTATGGGGCTAAGCCATCTTGAATTTATTGGTGCTGAGTGGGGTACCTGTATTTTTAAGGTCATAGGAAAAGCAGACTAGTTAGTAATAATAACGGTATGGATAACAGCGGTTGAACGGGGTTGGCTTTACATGAGTGCTAAACTGAAAAAAGCTAATAAAATGGCTGGTTATTCGGTCTATCGTCCGGATATGCGGCGCGACTCAACAATAATTTCAGCAGTGATTTCTCTTTGGCTAGAGGCAAATCAATACCGTTGGCATATCGCTTATCAATTCAAAAAAAATCTGGCGGCAAACTTTAATCAAACAGCATTAGGTAATCTGTGGGCAGTTCTGCTGCCTTTGTTACCAGTCTCTGTGTTTATATTGTTAACCAGTGGTCAAATACTCGGAGGTGACCGTTATGCGCGAGGGCCTTTGTATGTCACTCTGGGTTTTACAGTATGGGCCTATATTTCAGATATGATTTTGGTGCCTACCAGTGCGCTAAAACAAAAAAAAGTATTAATAGAAAAAAGTCAGTTGCCGATGGTGGCGGTTATATTGCCAGCCTATACGCAAATATTGTTTGATACGTTGGTGCGCTCTGTATTGGTAGCTATTGTTGTTATTTTATTCGTTGATGATTTTTTAATATCGGCACTTTGGGTTGTTCCTATACTATTTACGATGACATTTTTTGCATTTGGCTTTGGCGTACTGTTGGCGCTTGCTGGCTTGGTTATGCCAGATTTAAATAATATCACTACAGTGGTATTGCGATACGCGATGTTTTTAAGTTGTGTTATTTTCCCGCTGCCAGATACACCTTTATTTTTAGCTATGCAGCATTACAATCCATTTGCCATATTTATCAATAATTTCAGATCGTTAATATCGATCGGCGAATTTCATTCTCAAGTGCCATTAATAGTAGTGAGTGTTATATCAGTTGCAGTATTTCTTTTTGCTATGCGACTTCTGTATGTCGTTGAGCCTCGCCTAAAAGGAAATTATTAGATGACTGATAGTATGGGGTTTGATTTGGATGTTGTGCTTGAAGTTAAAGGTGTTAGTAAGATATATTCTCGAAATCAACAGAGTAAGCGAAATTTCCTGAAAAAAATATTTATTTCTTCAATATTTACAACAAAAAATAACTCCTTAGATTTAGAAAAAGAGCAGTTTTATGCTGTCAAAAATGTGTCGTTTAGTATTAGGTGTGGCCAAGCGATTGGGCTTATAGGGCTGAATGGCGCAGGAAAAAGCACATTGCTAAAAATGATTGCTGGGCATGTTTTGCCAGATACAGGAGAGATTCGGGTAACAAAAGATATAGCTAGTATGATTGAGCTGTCGGCAGGTTTTCAGGCGGGTCTTTCTGCCAGAGAGAATATATATCTGAAAGGTGCATTGTATGGTCGAACAGAAGAATATCTAAATGAAGTATTTGATGACATCGTACAATTTTCTGAATTAAGTGACTATATGGATGCGCCGCTCAATACTTTTAGTTCAGGTATGTCTGCCAGGCTAGGTTTTGCTATAGCCGTTCATGTTGAAGCCTCGCTAATAATAATTGATGAAGTGCTTTCTGTTGGAGACTTTAAATTCAAACAAAAATGTTTACGAAAAATGCAGGAGCTGCGTGACCAGGCGGCATTTGTTATGGTCTCTCATTCTATGGTTGATATCACGCGGTTTTGTGACCTGGGAATTGTCTTGCAGGATGGCGCTGTTGTCTTTCAAGGAGACGTTAAAGAGGCAATAAAGTATTACCATGTAGAAACAGAAAAGTTAGAATTGCCTTCTAATAAATCAGAAGAGAGTGAGCCAAAAAATAAGGAGAGTGAGTTTTTACAGCCATTTCACTTTGATCATGA
Source organism: Oceanicoccus sp. KOV_DT_Chl (assembly GCF_900120175.1). Lineage (NCBI taxonomy): Bacteria > Pseudomonadati > Pseudomonadota > Gammaproteobacteria > Cellvibrionales > Spongiibacteraceae > Oceanicoccus > Oceanicoccus sp. KOV_DT_Chl. The sequence continues at coordinate 1,567,299 of NZ_FQLF01000002.1, read as the reverse complement.
ATTGATTGGGGCCGTTAGCCATCGCTGGCTAAATGAGAAATTAGAAGAGGTGGCTAGTGCGGGGCATAATGAAATTTTAGTTCTGCGTATTGAATTTAAAATGCTAATGCCCGTGGGAAAATTATTAATAGGCGTGCCAATTTTCTCAGAGGATGGGGTTCTTATGACGGGAATGTCAACAGATGCAAGCGAAGTTAATATTGATATGAAAAGTGATGGCTCGGTTGCCATCGACTTAGAAATTAAAAGCTTAAATTTTAACCCGGGAAAATACTTTGCAGTTGTAGCAATTCAAGATGGAGTAGAGTGGCTTTATCGTAAGCCGGTATTGCCATTGTCGATTAAGTCAAACCAAGGATTGCACTGGGGAAAAGTAACTCCTGACTATTGCTGGCGTGGGGTTTTGACAGTCGACGAGAATGCTGAAATAGGAAGCACAAGACAGACAGACAACAGAGTTTAAAGCTCATGTCGTTAATAAAGAAATCATTAAGAATTATCAGAGCTATATTGAGGCGTATAATGACTAGCAAGCCCGTCGTAGTGTTTTATCCCCCATTTTCTAACAATGGAGAGTTGAACGATCAATTGGCTAGGGCTGTATGGTATTTATCGCCTTTGCAGCCAAAAAAGATTAGTTTTTTTTCAAGGTCTGATATTCAGCCATTTAGTTTGCCAGATTCTTTCTCGCCAGTAGTGCGGTCATTGTATTGTGAGCTAAAAGGACGAGAGATTATTAAGTTAGAGCGGGATACTACAGACATAAATCTGGCTCGTGAGTTAGAACAGGCTGACATGGTAATCACCTGGTGTGAAAACCCGCTTGCGCAAGCTTCTCCTGAAGTTCGGGAGATAATAGAAGGTAGAACAATTAAGCGCTTTGAAATCGATAAAAATTTAAGGCTAGAGGGCTCAAAGTTTATCTTGCCCAGCTATTCCCGTTTTCCAAAGTCTCGCTATGAAACTGTAAAAAAATGTGAAGAAAGATATGCATCATTAGCAAAGACACATGCAAATAATAAAAAGGCCTATTTATTCTGTTCTGGTCCGTCTATTAGTCAGTATAAAAATTATGACTATCGTGATGGGATTTCTATTATATGTAACAGTGTAATTAATGATACTGAGTTAATGGATTGGGTAAAGCCAAAAGTGTTAGTTTTTGCTGACCCAATATTTCATTTTGGTTGTTCAACCTATACATATGAGTTTTATAAACAGCTTAAGCGTGTGGTTGAAAAGTACGATTTAACCATAGTGCTGCCACTAATGTATTACAACTTGTTCGTATATCATATGCCTGAGATGGAGCCAAGAACAATAGGGATTCCATTTGCTGGGGATATACCAGTAAATCTGGATTTAAATTCAGAATTTAATTTAAGGGCTACTGGCAATATATTTACTTTCCTAATGCTGCCTGTAGCTTCGTCATTAGCGGAAGAAATCCATATACTAGGTAGCGATGGGCGTCCGATAGAAAACGATGACTATTTTTGGGAGCACAATAAGAAAACGCAGTTTGTTGATCAGATGGATGATATTAAAGTTGCGCACCCTTCATTTTTCAAACTTGATTATAATGAATATTATCTAGAGCACTGCGAAGCAGTTAAGCAATATTTTCAGTGTGGTGAGTCAGCAGGAAAACAATACTATTCTATTACGCCATCATACATCCCAGCCCTGAAAGAGCGGATGGGTCGAGATTTGGTGTCATGAATGAGTTGCCATAATGTGAAATGCAGATACTGAGGCAGGTAGGGATAAATACAGTAGTTGGGAGTTATGCCATAGATGGATCCTTGCTTTATCAAATCCTAGTCTAATATAGACTTCAGTTCTGTCGCTCCGGTTATAATAGCTAAAAACTGTGGCTCATTGAGTAGCAATCGGTTTTCTATCGAAGGTGAAAACTGTTAATCCAACATATGGAACTGTGAATGCAAATAATCAAGTCTATAAGGAAGAGATCAAGCCCTAGTATGGTAAAATCCCACCCCGATTTAGAGCGAAGATTATTAGTGTTGGATAATAAATATGCTGGTTAGTGTTGTAATACGTACCTTGAATGAAGAAAAACACCTTGATGAATTGCTCAGTGCTATAAATGAGCAAGAGAGTGATATTTTTGAGATAGAGACTGTGATTGTTGATTCGGGATCTACGGATCGTACTTTAGCTATAGCCGAAGCACATCAAGCACGTATCACACATATAAAAAAGGAAGAGTTCTCATTTGGGCGGTCGTTGAATATTGGCTGTTCCTTTGCTTGTGGTGAAATTCTTATATTTGTAAGCGGCCACTGTATCCCTGTAGAGCCGACATGGCTGCATGCCTTGTGCGTACCCATCTATGAAGGCAAGGTGCAGTATTCTTATGGTCGCCAGATAGGTAGAGACAACACAAAATTTAGTGAGCGACAAGTATTCGATAAGTATTTTCCTGCTTATAGCATGGTGCCTCAATCTGGATTCTTTTGTAATAATGCGAATGCTGCTTTGCTAAGATCATCATGGCAAGAATTTCAATTTGACGAGGACTTAACCGGTCTTGAAGATATGCATCTAGCCAAGAAATTAGTTGAGTCTGGCGGTTTGGTTGCATATATAAGTTCTGCACCGGTTTTTCATATTCACGATGAAAGCTGGGCTCAGGTTAGGCGCCGATATGAGCGCGAGGCAATTGCATTGCAAAAAATAAACCCTGAAATTCACATGACCTTCACTGATTTTATGCGTTGTTTTATTAGTAGCTGCTTATCAGATATGGGGATAGCCTTGCGCAAAAAAATATTTTTAAAAGAAATTAAAGATATTTATTTATTTAGGTTCTTACAGTATTGGGGGGGGTACCAGGGAAACCACATCCATAGAAAGCTTTCTTTACAAGCAAAGCGTAAATATTTTTATCCAAATGAAAAAGTTACTAGCCATCTAGAAGTAGAATCTGACAATGAAAAAAATTATCGCGTTAATGCCGCTAAAAGCAAATAGCTCAAGAGTGCCGGGTAAAAACTTTAAAGTGTTGGAAGGTAAGCCGCTTTTTCGCTGGATGCTGGATAAGCTGTTAGCCAGTGACCATATTGATCAAGTGGTAATAAATACCGATGCTCAAGTTGAGCTGAAGCAAGCCGGGTTTCCTGATAACAATAAGTTGGTGATTAGAAATCGTAAGCTGGAATTGCGAGGGGATGAGATTAGTATGAACCTTATTCTAGAAGACGATATTGCCAATACAGATGCTGATATGTATTTGATGACACATACGACTAATCCATTTATTAGTTTGAATACCATTAACAAAGCAATTGAGGCATTGAGTAATAATATTGATGCAGATTCGTTATTTACAGTAAATCGTATGCAAACACGATTTTATGATATCAACTGTAAGGCGATTAACCACGATCCGAATAATCTTATTCCGACACAGGATTTAGAACCTTGGTTTGAAGAAAATTCATGTATGTATTTATTTTCTAAAGCATCATTTAGCAAGACATCAGCACGTATTGGAGAGCGACCGATGATGTTTGAAACTAATAAGCTAGAGTCAGTCGATATTGATGAGCCACAAGACTGGCAATTAGCTGAAGCGCTTGCGCCAAAATTTATCCAGGAACAGCCATGAAAGTATTAGTAACTTGCCCCCAATGCTGGGACAGAAAGACCAGTTTTTACCTTATTTTAAGCAGCATGGTATAGAAGTAGATACCCCGGATGTGGTGCAAACTTTATCAGTGGAACAGTTAATAAAACTAGTTCCTAATTATGATGGATGGATTATTGGAGATGACCCTGCTACAGCGGCAGTTTTTGAGGCTGGCGCTGCAGGTAATTTGAAGGCAGCAGTTAAATGGGGTATTGGCGTCGATAATGTTGATTTTAAAGCCTGTGAACGATTGGGTATCCCCATTATCAACACACCAAATATGTTTGGCCGTGAAGTCGCCGACATTGCGTTGGGATATGTCATTGGTTTAGCTCGTGAAACGTTTACCATAGACCGTGAAGTGCGCAAGGGTAATTGGCTGAAAGTTAGTGGTATGTCTTTGGCGAGTAAGAAAGTAGGTTTGGTAGGGTATGGCGATATTGGTCAAAATACAGCAAAACGTTTACTTGCGGCAGAGATGGAAGTGATAGTCTTCGATCCTTTTTATGATCAGTCTCGTAATCCATACCCGGATGTAAAATTCGCTAACTGGCCTGAAGGGATTGATGAGTTTGATTTTATTGTATTTACCTGCGCGCTATCTGACAGTAATTTTCATATGTTTTCTGCGGCGGAGATTAGTCGGTGTAAAGATGGTGTTCGCATTGTTAATGTGGCGCGAGGGCCATTAATTAATGAAGCCGATTTAATAGCTGGCCTGCTATCAAATAAAATTTATTCTGCGGCTTTAGATGTGTTTGAGGTTGAGCCTCTACAGCAGAGTTCGAGCTTAGCAAAAATGGAAAGGTGTATTTTTGGTTCGCACAATTCCTCAAATACCGTAGATGCAGTTCATGCAACTAACAAAAAAGCCATAAATGCCTTGCTTGATTTCCTAGGGGTTATATAAATTGTTAGCTATATTAATTACAGGCTCTAATGGTGGAATTGGTTCTGCAATATGCAGCTATTTTTCATCTCGCGGTTACTTTGTGATTGGCACTGATTGTCAAGCCGAAGACAAGCATAATGTAGATTTTTATTATTCCGTTGATTTACTTGAATTAGTAGATAAGAAAGATTATCAAAAAAGTTTTATATCAGCTGTAAATGATATCATTGAAAAGAAGGGGTTGATTTTAAAATCTGTAGTTAATAACGCAGGGGTACAAATTTTAGGTTCTTTAGCTGAATTGTCGATTGATGATTTCTTAGTGACTCAGAAAACCAATGTCGCTGCTCCTTTGTTATTGACGAAGCTTCTTTTAGAGTATTTAAAAGTGGAAAAAGGAATCGTCATAAATATTGGCAGTATACATTCAACTTTAACCAAACCAGAGTTTATTAGCTATGCAACAAGTAAGGCTGCATTGAAGGGTTTAACTCAGTCTATGGCTGTAGATTTAGCAGGTGTTGTAAGAGTAAATTGTATAGAACCAGCAGCAATTGCTACAGATATGTTGAAAGATGGCTTCAAAGATTGCCCAGAAAAAATGCAAGAATTAGTTGATTGTCATCCATCAGGTAAAATAGGTATTCCTGATGAAGTAGCAGAGCTTTGTTTCTTTTTAGTAAATAGTAGCTTGAATTTTTTAAATGGTGAAAGTATAGGTCTTAATGGGGCTATTGCTTCCAGATTGCATGACCCTGTTTAGAGGTGCTCAATGTCAGAGCGAGAAATAATAAGCGTTTACCGTTACGCAGCGGCTTTGGTTCGCCGACGATTAATGTGGGACTTGCATTTACAGTCCTGGGTTTCTAGAAAAAAATTAAAAAGTCTAAAAAATCTTTATCAAGGAAAAAAGGCTGTAATACTGTGTAATGGTCCATCATTGAATGAAGTCGATTTCGATTTACTTAAAAATGTTTATACGTTCGGCCTGAATAAAATAAATTTACTTTTTAATAAAACAGATTTCCGACCATCATCAATTGTTGCAGTCAATCCTTTGGTCCTAGAGCAAAATATAGATTTTTATACTGATACAAGTATTCCAATCTTCGTAGATAGCTATGCATCTACTCTAGGTTTGCAAGGTGGGGAAAATAGAGTTTTTTTATATACTTCGGACATACCCTCATTTGCCAAGGATTGCAGTGGTAGTGTATTTCAGGGGTACACGGTTACTTATGTTGCCTTGCAGTTGGCGTATCATATGGGGTTTTCAAGTGTTGCATTGGTAGGTTGCGATCATTATTTTGGCAATGTTATTGAGCCAAATAAAACCCAAGAAAGTGTTGGGCTTGATAGATGGCATTTTGATAAAAACTACTTTGCGAATGGAGCGAAATGGGATGCGCCTGATTTAATGCAGAGTGAAAGGTCTTATCAACGCGCTAAAGATAATTTCGAAAATAATGGACGAATGTTAGTCGATGCTACAAGTGGTGGAAATTTAAAAGTATTAAAGAAAGTTAAGCTGACTGATTTTTGTAATAATGACATCGATTAATCTAGTGAGAGTACTATTGCGCCTTCAGCTTTTCAGTGATCGGGTCTGAATAAGTCAATAATTAGACAAGTGTGAGAGATAATGGATTTTAAAGAAAGAATGGTGATTCCAAAAGACTTGGCACTTGGAAACTTGTGGGTTCTGTATTTTTTTGTTTTTGCAGTTATCTTGGTGATTAGGGGTGATGCTTATCTGTCTGACATGATGGTAATGGATGATCTTGGGTTGTTCGCAGATTCGGTTCTTAATCCGACAGATGTAAGTATCCACGGATTTTTCTATCATCTTCACAATTCATTTTTGAAGGAGATATCGCTGGTTAGGCTGTTGTATTTTATGATGCTGGCAGGAGTAGGATGGGTAATTATTAGTGCGTTAAATAAAATTTCTGCTGCTCGTGAAGTTTCATCTCTTGCGTTTTTTTTAACAATTTTATTTCCGCTATCTTCTTTTTTAATAGTATTTGTTGCTGGTTCGTATCCGATCTTGCAGTTGTTTTTTTTAAGTCTCACTTATTTATATATTTGTCGTGTTATTAATAGTAAGCGTTCAGCGACGAGTATTAAAAAATATGTATTGCTGATATTTTTTCTCACTTTTTTACAGTTAGCTTTTGCACAATCAAATATGTTTTTAGTATTGTCTGTAATCTTTCTTCCTGTTTGGTTTGAGCCTTCGGGGCTTAGGCTTCGCTCTAATTTTAGGCAATACTGGTTTGCAACAATTCTGGTTGTGGTTTTTTTATTGATCTTACGATATGTAGAAATTTCGTGGGCACATCCATATAGCAAAATGTCTGGTCGCGTTAGTTACAATTTAATTTCGATGTTAGACCAGTTATTAATATTTTATACAAGATTGGTCGCTTCAGTTGATCAGAAATCCTTGTTTTTTGTTTATGGCTCTGTTGCAAAGTTAGAGATGGGGTGGCGAGCTATATTGATGGCTACAGCTTCTTTGGTGATTTTGTTTTTTTCTATCGTAAGATGGCTGCTTGTTAGAGACTATGAAAAGTTTAAAGTGTCAGCGTTTTTCGTATTGTGTGCATTGTTAGCGGTTGCGCCAATTACGGTGCTAAATGTTCATCACCCCTGGTATTTTTTTATTCCGTTACTGTTCTCACTATGTGCGGTTTTATACTCATCTATATCAATTCATTCACGCGCCCCGATTGGGGTGGGTATTTTGTTTTTTGTATTGCTTGTCCCTTCTTTTTGGAAGGTAAGCGAAGAAATAAATATGAGCTCGCGACAGCAATCATTACTTATTGATGCAATAAGGACAGAATCAGCAGAATGGAGAGACAAAGCGCAAGTATTTATTAAGTTGCCTTATGTGCCTAAAGGCATGGGGACTGGGCCAAGTTTAAGGTATGTTCGAGATACTGGTTTTGCTCGAGCTGTAACTGGCCGAAATGATATTACTCTTGCTCAGATTGGAGTTAAATTAGATCTCGAACTAATTAATTTAGACGCCCCAGTCTATTTTTATACATTTAATTTTGATACACAAAAACTGTTGATGCTAAAAAATGTAATACAGTTTTCTGATCAGGAGATGGGGTATAAGTATCTTTCAAGTCAAGGTGAAGGGGTTTTTACATCTAGCTATTGGAAGGATGTGTCGCAATTTATTTTTGGTATAGGGCGAAATGATAACAATAATTTGTTTCTTCCCTCTGCGAATATACCACAAGGTATAGATATAAGTGATGATGAGTCGATTTATAAGTTTCTAGGTGAAACATCTTTGGAGTCTTTTTTTAACCCTGGGCTGGATAAATTCGTAGTCAATTTTACGTTTAAGGGCGACAACGAATATTCTGGTAAAGCAGGTTTTACAGAGACGTCCCCGCCCATGCTTACCTCTTCAAATGTATTTTCATTTTACGAGCTTTCAAGGAATAGATTGCGTGTAAGCCTAAATTTAGGGAGTAGTAAAGATTCTGTCGATTTAAACTTTACTGAAGGTGAGTGGCAAAAGGTTTCTATTGCTTATACTGATTCACGTGTATACGTATTTCAGAATGGAGCCTTACGATATAGCAATTTGTTACAAAAGGCAGTAAGACTAACTCGAATAAAAGTTGGGCTAGGTTATAAGTCCAGGTATTGGGTCGGTCAATTGACAGAGTCCACTGTAGATGTAGTGGAAGAGAATGGCAAATTGATAAAGCGGTCACTAGTTAATGGTGAGTGCGCTCAGTCTTGTTAGTGGGTAGAGACTAAACCGATTGACGTTTTGGTCAAAAATATAAATAGCTTATAGCAAGGTTGGCGGGGAAGTGAAAGTATGATCGGGGCGACGTTTAATAGTAGCGTGAAGTTCCTTCTTGTTTCTATACTTCTGGCGGTGATGATATTTATTTTAAATACGTTTATTCGTTACGATGTAATCGTGGGCGAGATTCTTCTAGCTGACGATTTACATTTCTTGCCAAGTGCACTAAACAGTGAGTGTGAAGGAACAAGCAAAGAGTGGATTTCAGAAATCGTTATTTGTGACGTTGTCGGAGCATGGTCTGTTTACTTTGGTCGTCTAATTCTTATAGGTTTCTTGACACTATCATCAATTTTGTCTTTATATATTTTCCGGTTTGCAAAAGTTCATCTTATTTATGGTATAAGTTTTTCCGTTGCGGTTTTCAGTGGGTCTCCAGCGTTGGCGCAATCTACATTTATAACTGGATCTCATCCCTCTACAGGTTTGCTGTTCGTATTATTTTCAATATTTTTTGTTACGTATTCGTTTTTAGGTATTGGAAATAAATGGTTTAAAATCATTTATTTAGTATTAGGCGGTCTGGCTATGTTGCTAGCCGGTATTGCGACATCCAATTTGCTGTTAGCATCATTAATATTGTTACCATTTTTTATTTATGCTGTGTATGAGGGTTATGGACGATTCTTGCTCTGTTCGTTATTTTTAGCATCGCTAGTACCTTCATTACTTCTAGGCCTTCTAGAATTCTCTGGGATTTTTAGCAATCACTACAACAGTATACCAGGCCTTATAAGTGTGAATTTTGATCGAATATTAACTCAGATAGCTGAATTTAAGGGGTATGTGCATAGCGAGTATACTTCTTTGTCTTCGGTCTTCATAGTTGTAGCCACAATAGTCGCTACCTATATAGTTTGTACTAAATATTGGCGCGCCTACTTACTAGTAATAAATGGCAGTTTACTTAACAAAGTACAAAATCCAGTTACGATACGTGTAGCTTTTATGGCAGCTTCCGTTGTCGGCTTTATTGTTACATTAGCTCCTTTATTAGTTGTTAATTATAAAGGACAAAAAGTTTGTCAGAGTAGAAGGTGCTTCTCAATGGATTGATATTTCATTAGTGGTTGACAGTGATAGAGTCGGTAAGTTGATCATAAATGATATTTTTGTTCTTGATGGCGAAAATTGTAGGATGGTAAATGGCGTTAGTATTGGTAAAGGGTACAATGATCGTTACTGGCGCGGGCAATTGGGTCTATTTAGAGTTATTCATGGAGACGGCTTTGTTTTTGAGTTGTAGTTATGATTGATATCATTGTATTCCTAATAATTTAAGCTTAAACAGAATTCTATTAAGTTTTTTTGAATTTGGTAAGAAAGAAGATGAGAGATATATGATGAGAACACTTTCTATTATAATTTGTGTATATTTTAATGAGAAATCATTGCCTGAGTTGTATGAGCAGCTGAGAGTTGTCGAAGGTGAATTGCTTAAGAAAGATGTTAATCTTGAGTTAATATTTGTCAATGATGGATCCGGCGATGGATCTCTGGAAAAGCTTTTGGAAATAAAAGAAAAGCGTCCTACGACTAAAGTTATATCTCTGACTAGAAATTTTGGTGTAGTTCAGGCAGCAAAAATAGGTGAAGAGCACGTAACTGGAGATGCGTATGTCCGACTGCCTGCTGACTTGCAAGAGCCGCCTCATCTTATTTTGGAGATTGTGGATAAATGGTTGGCCGGGTCAAAGTTTGTTATCAGTACGCGAGTAACTAGGGATGATCCTTTGTCTACAAAAATATTTGCTTGGATTTACTACCGTCTTCTTCGCCTTTTTGTTGTTCCCAGTTATCCGTCGGGTGGTTTTGATTTGGCATTGATGGATAAAGAATTTCTTCCGTATATGAAAGCCAGTGGTAAAAATATTAACCCTAATCTTTTTGCTTATTGGTTAGGTTACGAACCTACTTCTGTTGAATATCATAGGCAAGAACGTATTCACGGAAGCTCAAAGTGGACATTTTCTAAGAGATTAACATTTTTTATCGATTCTCTATTGGGGTTTTCAATATTTCCCATTAGATTAATTTCGATGATTGGTATTCTTGTTTCTCTTATAAGTTTTGGCTATGGAGGTGTGATAGTTGTACAGGCGTTGTTAGGTAATATTGATGTGCCAGGGTTCTCTGCTTTGGCGGCTCTTTTGTCATTCCTATTAGGTATTATTATTATAATGCTGGGGATAATAGGTGAGTATGTTTGGCGTATATTTGATGAGATACAAGATCATCCTGTTGCGGTAGTTGAAAAAATATATTAATAATTGTTTTTTTCTATAGGGGGTAGTATGGAGGAAGTGCATAGTTATGGAGTTAATCGACAAGATATATGTGAATCTGTCTCAATGTTTCATGCTGAAGAAATTTCTCGTCTTGGAGTGTCAATTATCCCAGGGGCGTTAAAAGAAGTTAGCTTAATTCAATATCGAAATCGTTTAGATGCGTGTTATCAAAAGCAAGATGAAGCTCTAGGTTTTGGTCGTCTGGCGGAATGTAATGATGAGGGAATTGTTCGTTGCCCACTTGTAGAAGATTCGAGTTTTTTAGACTTAGCGACTGATGAGCGTTTGCTGGATATTCTACGATTAGTTCTCGGTGAAAACTTTGTACTGCTCATGCAGAATGGTATTATAATGAAGTCTACTGAAAAGGCGTTTCAAGCGCAGTGGCATCGAGATCTTAATTACCAGCATTGGATTTCATCAAAGCCCTTATCAATAAATATGCTTTATTGTCTTGATGACTTTACTGTTGATAGGGGCTGCACGTTCGCGCTGCCTGGTAGTCACCTACACGAAAATTTCCCTTCAGACGAGTTTGTTAGGAAGCACGAAGTTCCTATTTTAGCGAAGGCTGGGGATGTGATAATGATGAATGCTATGACCTTCCATCGTGGGGGAATAAATATTACTGACCTTCCTCGACGCGCTGTTAATCATGTTGTGGGCCTGCCTTTTTTAGGACAGCAAATTGATATCCCAAAGATGTTAGGTGATACATATGCGCTCGATCCCTTTTTGGCCAACTATCTTGGCTATAAATGGAATCCGGCAAGTTCTGTGGAAGCATGGAGAAATGCGCGGATGCCGGTGAGTAAATGATAAAGAAATCAAATATCGAGAAGCTATTTGAGCGAGCCCAGCTTGAATTTGCGTGCGGCGACTCTAGTGATACCAATTCTGTTCTCGGCTCGGACCGCCCCTTAGTTCTTTATGGCATTGGTGGTCTGGGTACAAAAGTGGCGAAAGGATTATATGATCAAGGGCTTTGTTTTCAACTAGTAGATGACACGCCAGAAAAAATTGGTCGGGTGCTTTTTGATCAAGAAATTGTCTCTTTAAACCAGTGTGTATCAGATTTGGATCTGGTGGTGGTGGTAACAATATTTTTGCCTATGGTTTCATTTTCCGACATTGCTGAAAATATTCGTTTATCGCTGCCGAATGCTGAAGTAGTGTCTTTTGTAAAAATATTCAATTTGTACCCTAAAATTTTTCTCCCTTGGATGTTGTTTGAATCGCCAAAAGACACTTTGTCAGATGAAAGACGTTACTTACAATTGGCCGCGAGTCTAAACGACGAGGAGTCGTTGACGTGTCTATATGATTACCTTGAATTAAAGCTATATGGTGACTCTTCATTGCTTTCATCATGTGTTGGTAAATCGGATATTCCCTTTGCGTTAAAAACAGGTTCGATATTAGTTGACTGTGGTGCTTATGATGGAGATACCATCGAGTCATACTTGGAGCGTTACGATTCTGAATTCTCTCGTGTTTATGCATTTGAGCCTGACCCTAGAAATAGTGAGTTTTTAGCGCGGAATGTAAGTCGTTTAGGTTATGCAGAGAAAGTTGTAATCTTTTCTAAAGCGGTAGGGAAGAAGTATGAGTCGGTTCTGTTTAGCTCTACTGGCGATATGGGTGCTCAGATTAGCGCCGAAGGTGATGTCGAGGTGGATGTTGTGCCGCTGGATGAAGTGCTTCCTATGGGTAAGCCAATGTACATAAAGCTTGATGTAGAAGGTAATGAGCGTGAGGCGCTAAGTGGTGCAAAGAATATTTTGTCGGAAGGTTTGGCGGATATTGCTATTTCTGTCTACCACAAACCTAAAGACCTAATTGATTTATTTGAGTATATGTTGAGTATGAATTATGACTGTTTTTATCTTCGGCCTCATGGTTATTCGGGAGCTGATATTTTACTCTATGCGAGAAAAACTCTTGCGTAGTGCGATGTTAGCGCATTAATGCGGATATCTTTCTTCGTTATTGATGTGACTAAACGTTAGCGCTATGGAAAAACAACTAAAAGATTAACTATTATGAATCACCAAGTACCTTTTTTTTCAGCAGAAGCTGTTAATAGTGAATATGATTTACTTTCCCCTATTGATAGAGTCATAAAAAGTAACTGGTATGTTTTGGGGAAAGAAGTATCATCATTTGAAGCTGAGTTCGCAAAATATTGTGGCGTTGAATTTTGTACAGGTGTTGCTAATGGTACCGATGCACTGGAGATAGGGTTGAGATCATTGGGTGTCGGGCCGAATGATACTGTGGTTTTGTCCGCGAATTCCGGTTTTTACGGTAGTACTGCAGTGTTAAGGTGTGGTGCAACACCGCGTTATGTGGATGTAGATCCAGTTACATTAACAATATCGCCTGCTAGTTTGGGTGATGTGTTAATTGATTCTCCGAAGGCGATCATTGTTACGCATTTATATGGTCAGATGGCTCAAGTGGAAGCTATAGTCCGTTTAGCGGATAGATATAATATTCCGGTAATCGAAGATTGTGCGCAAGCGCATGGGGCCGAAATTTCCAGTAATAAAGCTGGGAGTTTTGGTGCTATCGGGTGTTTTAGTTTTTATCCGACAAAAAATCTTGGTGCACTTGGTGATGGTGGGGCGATTGTTTGTAAGGATAAAAATTTATTCGACAGCATTATGCAACTTCGCCAGTATGGTTGGAGCAAGAAGTATACAGTTGCGATTGAAGGAGGGGGAAATAGTAGGTTAGATGAAATTCAAGCTTCGGTTTTGAGGTGTAAACTACGTTATCTTGATGACTCAAATTTAATAAGACGAGATATAGCGAAGCGATATTCGGCTGCTTTTTCTTCAATTCCTGTTACTTGCCCTGCGGTCTTAGATTCCTCTTACGTCGCACATTTGTATGTTTTGCAGACTGAGCAGAGAGACGAGTTGAGAGAATTTCTTTTATCTAAAGGGATTGGTGTTGATATACATTATCCGATTCCTGATCATCAACAGCCTATTTTTGATGGTCGATATTCCGGGTGTAATCTTCCTATCACTGAAATGTTGAGCCGGTGCATACTTTCGTTACCTTGTTTTCCAGGCCTAAGCCTGCAAGATGTAGATTATGTTGTGGATAATGTTATTAATTTTTTTGAGCGTGGGAATAAGTAAATGGGTGACTCATCTAGGTTTACTGACATTGGTTTTGATGATTTTAGAACTTTGGCAACGGATGAGAGTTTGTCTAAGTACGAGAAAATTGGATTTCCTGACTCGTATCGTGACGGCTTCGAAAGCCATATTTTTGATGATATTTGCCAGAAATTGACAAATCTTAAATCTAGTAATTCTACTGTTATCGATATTGGTCCCGGTTGTAGTGATCTTCCTTTAATGCTTATTGAATCATGTAAGAAATTAAATAATTCACTGGTTCTTATTGATAGTGAAGAGATGTTAAAGCTACTTCCTGATAATGATTTCATAGATAAGGTAGCAGCCCTATATCCTAATTGCCCTGAATTGTTTACCGATTACGCTGAAAAAGTTGATGTAATACTATGCTACAGTGTTCTTCATTATATTATAGTAGATTCAGGTTTTTTTCGATTCTTGGATCTGTCTTTGTCCCTGTTGGCACCCGGTGGCCAAATGCTGATTGGCGATATCCCTAACATCTCGATGAGAAAACGCTTTTTTTCAAGTGCTACGGGTGTTCGTTTTCATAAGGATTATATGCAAACCGACGATAAGCCCGATGTGATATTCAATAATATTGAGCATGATCAAATTGACGATAGTGTATTATTTTTAATATTGCAGCGAGCAAGAATGGCTGGCTTTGACGCTTTTCTATTACCACAAAATCCATTATTACCGATGTCTAATCGAAGAGAAGACATACTAATTCGTCGCCCATAAGGAGTATCTAAAGTGGAGAAAAATAAAAAGCTGGTCATTATAGGGGATAGTGCATTTGCTGAAATTGCATATGAATGTTTTACACACGATTCTGAGTATGAGGTAGTTGGCTTTTCTGTTGAAGAAGAGCATCTTGAAAAATCGAGCCTTTTTGGTCTGCCGGTGATTCCCTTTGAGGAGATAGAGTCGCACTTCTCGGTTCGAGACGTAGAGTTTTATGCGGCTCTTGTGTATTCACAACTCAATCGCTTGAGAACTCGTTTGTACAGTGAGGCGAAAGAGAAAGGTTATAGAGCGGCAAGTTACATTAGTACGCGAGCATTTGTATGGCCAAATGTCGAATTGGGTGAGCACTGTTTTATTTTTGAGGATAATACAATTCAACCATTTGTTAGAATTGAAAAAAATGTTGTGTTATGGAGTGGTAATCATGTTGGTCATCATAGTGTAATCAGGGAGAATTGTTTTATTGCGTCGCATGCCGTTATCTCTGGTTTTTGTGATATCGGCCGAAATTCATTTGTTGGAGTCAATGCCACACTGGCAAATAATATTTCTATTGGTGAAGACAATTGGATTGGGTTGGGAGTAACAATAAGCCGGACTACAGAGGCGGATACTTTATTTAAGGGTGAGCAATCTGAAAAGGCAAAAATTCCAGCACGACGTTTTTTTAAGGTAAAAGAATGAATTGGAAAAAATTAGGGGTTGTATGGAATACTGATGGTAGGCCTTCCTGGGCAAAAACACACGCAATGGGCCCTACGCCTTTTAGGCTCAACAAGGATGTAATTCGTATTTATATTTCATGTCTGGATGAATTAGGTAGAGGGCGTCCGACTTATATTGACGTGTCTGCCGCTGACCCTACTAAAGTAATAGCGGAGTGTGGTTTTCCAGTGCTTGATATTGGCGATGTTGGCACGTTCGACGACAATGGATTAATGGCTACAAGTATTGTTGAGGTGAGTCCAGACGTAGTATATATGTACTATGCAGGATTCGAGCTTTGTGAAAAAGTTCGCTATCGAATATTCACCGGTCTTGCGATCAGTAATGATGGTGGAGAGACGTTTGAGCGTCATAGCAAGGTGCCCATACTCGATCGTGCTGATGGAGAGATGTACTTTAGATGCGGTCCATTTGTACTTAAAGAAGGAGGGGTGTTCAAGCTGTGGTATATAGCCGGAGATAGTTGGACTGAAATTGATGGTAAAAGAGTTCCTGTATACGACCTTCGATATCAGGAATCAGTTGACGGGATCGACTGGATGCCAAGTGGCAAGCTATCGATGGCACTTACCGACGATATGGAGCATGGGTTTGGACGCCCCTGGATAGTAAGGCGTGGGCTGGGCTATCAAATGTATTATTCAATACGTAGCCGTGTGCGCGGAGCGTATTGTCTTGGGTATGCGGAGTCAGATAATGGTATTGAGTGGACTAGAAAAGACCATTTAATGGGCCTGGACGTGTCTAATGACTGTGTTGCAACAGAAGCGATAATGTACTCTTCAGTTATTTCTATAGATGATAGAACATACTGTTTTTATAATGGTAATAATTTTGGTGAGCATGGTTTCGCTGTGGCTTTGTTAGAGGGGCGGTAATGGAAGTTATTGCATATACCAAAGAGCATAGTGCGCAATGGGACCTTTGGTGCAGTGAGGCAGTAAATGGCACTTTTTTGGCGACGCGGCACTTTTTAAGTTATCACGGTGATCGGTTTCAAGATGCGTCGGTGTTGATAATGGAGTCTGATAAACTCGTGGGTGTCTTTCCTGCGGCTATTAGCCTTGAAGACAATAAACAAATAGTGAGTCACCCAGGTGCAACTTTTGGCGGGGTTGTCCATAATGGATGGTTGTCCGGGAATCGAATGATAGAAGCTTTGGGTGAGCTGAGAAATTACTATCAGCAGAATGATTTTGATTCAATAATTTACAAGGCTATACCATACACTTATTCTCAGCATCCCAGTCAAGATGATCTATATGCTCTTTTCCGATTAGGCGCTAAGAGAGTAAGGAGTGATTTGGCATGTACCATCAATTTGAAGCATCGAAGGCGCCCTAGTTCTCGTCGTAGGAGAAACCTCAAGAAGGCTCTAAAAGTAGTTACTTTGAATGCTGATAGCTCATTGATGGGGAGTTTTTGGGAGGTTTTGGTAGAAAACTTGGCGCGTAAGCATGGAGCGAAACCTGTCCACTCATTGAGTGAGATTCAGCTTTTAAAGGCGCGTTTCCCTAATGAAATACAATTGAGAGGAGCTTTGATTGAGGGTGAACTGCATGCCGGAATTGTATTGTTTAATTCACCAGAAGTTTGGCATGCACAGTATATAGCCACATCAGAAGACGGAAATAAAATATCTGCCTTGGACGCAGTATTTGATGCTGCAGTAAATGAAGCAGTAGAGGCTAATATCTCTTATTTCGATTTTGGGACAAGCAATGAAGATAGCGGTAGGGTGCTGAATGATGGTTTGTATCGCTTTAAATCTGAGTTCGGTGGAGGAGGAGTTGCTCACGAGTTTTATCAGTTAGATATTAGTTGAGTTTTCGTTTTAATCTTTTTTTGTGTTGGGGCGAAGTGGAAGGGTCGGTGGGCCCTTTGTGATTTATTCTTGGGAAGAAGTTTTAGTGTCTGGTGTCCGTTTTTTTATTAGTGGTGCTTTAAATACGGTAATTACATATATATTTTATCTGTTTTTGATAATTTTTATGCCGTATCAGTTGTCATATACGATTACTTTTGCTGTTGGTATAGTTATTGGGTATTTTTTAAATGCAATTTATGTTTTTCGGAGCAAGCCCGGAATGAAAACTGCGACAGTTTATCCTATGGTATATTTAGTGCAGTATTGTCTGGGTATGTTGTTTCTATATGTAATGGTCGATATTTTTGAAGCTGATGAAAGGTTCGCACCATTAGTGGTTATTTTTTTAACAGTCCCAATAATGTTTTTTATTAACCGCATGGTGTTTAACGGAAGAAAATCATAGTATGAATTTTTACGGAATTAAAGATTGTAAAGTTGTTACGTTACCAAAAATTGAAGATGAGCGAGGCAGCCTAACTTTTATTGAAAAAAATAATAATTTTCCTTTTGAAATAAAGAGAGTCTTTTACTTATATGGAGTGCCTGAGGGTGAAGGTAGAGGTGCTCACGCCCACAAGTCTTGCCATCAATTTCTAGTCTGCTTGGCCGGTAATTTAGAAGTGCATGTCGATGATGGTGCCAATAGAAAAATATTTTCACTGACCAAGCCCTGGGAGGGCTTGCATGTGCCTCCATCGGTTTGGGCTGCTGAAAGTAATTTTAGCGACGGAGCGATTTGCTTGGTAATGGCATCAGATTATTATGATGAAGATGACTATATTCGAAGTTATGATCAGTTTATAGTTAGCAGGAAGGAATTACTTGAAGCCTCTATAGGATAAATACGCTGTTTTATAGGATTATATAGTTAAGTATTGCGGAGGCTAATTTTCTAATAAAATTCGTTTATTAATAGTCAGCGCAATAAATCATATAGATAATGCATTACACTCTCATGATTGACATGATAGAAGCTGTATTGGTAGTATTCTGAGCTTTTATATCCCCCCTCTTTAGATAAGCTTAAATCATGGTATCAATGTCCAGAGCTTCCTGCGTACTCTCAGTTTCTTGTAGTGGCCTATTAATCGCTTCAAGCTTATTTATATTTGGTCCTTTTGATATTTATCTTGCCAATATAAATGAATATTCTTTACCGCTAGAAGCGCTTCTTATTAATCTGCTTGGTTTTTTTGTTCTTTGTTTGGGCGTAAGTATTTGTGCGGCGATAGTAGTCCCTTCCGCTCTGCGGTCTGTTTTCATATCATTTGTTTTTGTTATAGCTATTGCTGTTTACCTGCAAGGTAATATGCTTTTTATAAGCTACGGTCATTTGGATGGAACAGATATCGATTTTACAAAGTTCACAGCGCGCAACTGGATTGAGCTGCCTGTTTGGGCGGGGTTGATTTTAGCCGGTATAGTATTCCATAAAAAAGTTAGTCAACAAGCTACATTTATTTCTATTGTTATCATTCTTATCGTCAGCGCTAGTTGTATAGTTCGATATATAGAGCGTTCTGATGAATTCAACGCTAAACTGCCTTTGTCTGACGCAGGTGTCGATAACACCCTTTTTGAGTTATCGCCTACATTCAATGTCATCCATATATTACTGGACCAGCTGCAGTCAGATGTTGCTTTTAATATCCTTGCTGATAAATCTTTTCAGCGGGATGTTGACGATTTTGTGTTCTATAAGGAAAATATAGGCGCTTTTCCTGTCACTCAATTCTCTCTCCCTGCCTTATTGAGCGGCCAAGCTTACGATAATACAAGCCCGATGCGTGAGTTTATCGATAATGCTATGGAAAATGATGCGTATTATAAAGAGTTGCATCGGCAGGGTTATGCTATCGACTTATTGACTCAAAAAAATTTCTTGCCATCAAATTTTTGTAAGGACGGGCGTGTTATATGTGAAGATTCAATTTCTCCGCTAGACTCATCATTGGCCGATAGCAAGCGAGTTGCTTATAAATTAGCGGATTATTCCTTATTTAGATATGCCCTAATATAATTAAACACTATGTGTATAACGACGAAAAATGGCTGATCTCCAGTTTATTTAATAACGAAGAGCTAAATTTTAGGCCGGCAGTTGCAAGGGATAACCTTGAGTATTTTACCAAGCATTTATATGTGGGTAGTCAGCCTGCACCTCGCTACAAGTTTATTCATGTTGTTCTCCCGCACCTGCCTATAGTTTTAGATGAGACATGCTCGTTTATTGGTAAGCAGTCTATGTCTCGATTAGCGTACAGCAACCAAGCTCAGTGCTCTTTAGATTTGTTTTTTTCATTGGTTGATAAATTAAAGGTCCTGAAAGTGTATGATAATTCTTTAATTGTATTATCTTCTGATCATGGTATTCATACAGTATTAGCGGATAGTGCGTTAGCCACGCAAATGATTAAATACCCTAATGTCAGCGCTGCATTTGAGGTGTCTGACTTGCTTACCAGTAATGTAGATATCCCCGCGACAATATTGGATGCTTTGAAGATTGATGGTTTCGAAAGTTATGGAGAATCAATTCTTCGGATGACAGATGATCTTAGTCGTAAGCGGGTTTACCGTTATCACCCATGGTCGTCAGAGGTTGCAAAGAGTGCCTACATACCTGAATTAGAAAATTATACAATTACGGGTGATGCCAGCGATGCTGGAAATTGGGTGAACAGCGGCACTATATACCCCGGAGGCAAGAAAGCGGCTTCTGGCTCTGTGTTGAGTTTAAATTTCGATGGCCATGATTCGAAGTTGGCTTTTGGCTCGGGATGGACGGGCTCTAAAGGAAGTTGGGGGGCGGGTGACAAGCAGGTGTTAAAAATGGCGTTGCCAGATAACACTGCTTTTATTAAAGCAAAAATTCATGTGCCTTCAGTTAATTTGCCGCAGCAGTTTACCCTTTTTGTTAATGGTTCAGCTTCAAAAACATTTACTATCAAGAAAAGTGAGTGGGTAACATTGAGTTTTCCTGTTGATTTAGCCACGATAAATGATGGTGTCAATACATTGGTTTTTCAAAGTAGCAAGACCAATACTATCAATAATGGCCATTTAAAATTATCGGCATTGTATTCCAGGGTCTATGTCGTGGTTGGAAAGTAGTGAAAATTAAATGGTATTTTATTGATAATGTTTAGTTCAATAACAAAAAATTCCTCACACGGCGAAGAACTGCTTTGATACGTTTTATATTGCTATTTATTTTATTAAATATACATTTAGTATCATCTTTATGGGCGGCGTCCTGTGCAGAAGGTTTTAATGGAACTCCGCAGATCGCAGATAGTTTAGAGTGTGAATGGCAAGGAGGCGCTGGTGCGCGGGTTGATATCAAGTCTTTAGGCGTGGCAGATAGCTATAAATTTTCCGGTTTGGCGACCTATTTAAATGCTGTAACGTTTGTTTTATCAGAAGGCAATGATGTTGAAAATATCCAGCCTGGTGAACTTGTGGCGCTACCAAATAAGAACAGGATTACTGTACGGGGCCGTTTTAACGTTGCTGTTTTCAGTACTGAGGATGTGGTAGTTAAAGTATCAGACGAAGCTATATTTTTTCAACCATTTGAGAAGCGAACACCTAACATTCGTTATACCGTTTTTTCTAAGGATGCTAGGGCAATATTTGAGGCAGGTAAATATCAGCACTTATGGGGCTGGTTGGCATTATTGGCTAAATCTGCCGAGTGGAGTTTAGTCTCCATACAGCAGGTTTTTGACCTTAGTTGGGGGCTTACAGTTATCGTTTTTTCGATAGCGGTAAAAGTTTTACTTATTCCCGTTTCTGTTCTTGTGGTCAACTTTCAACGTGCCGTAAGTAAATACCAGTCTCTATTAGAGCCTCAGATTAAAGAAATAAAATCCAAGCATGATGGCGAACAAGCGCATGAGCGTATTATGGCAGCGCATAAATCTTTGGGGATTTCACCGTTTTATACCTTAAAGCCTATGTTGGGGACGGCCATACAGATCCCTATACTGATTGCTGTATTTAATGCTTTAGGTGAGATGCCTCATTTCAATGGCAGTGATTTTCTTTGGATAAATAACTTGGCGTATCCAGATGCATTTTTCGAGTTTCAAAAAGATTTACCCTTATTGGGAGGAACCTTTAATTTATTGCCTATTTTGATGACGATAGTGTCAATCCTTTCAGCGCTTATGTTTAAGAATAAGTATGCATCCCCGCAGGAGGTTGGCCATCAGCGTTTGAAACTTTATTTAATGGCGATTGTATTTTTGGTGCTTTTTTACCCGTTTCCTGCAGTGATGGTTTTATATTGGACTTTGGCTAATATATTACATGCAATTCAGCAGCAGTTTATAAAGATTTGAATTTGGTTATGTTCAAACCAAATTTTATAGCGAATTTATTTAATAAATCATGTTAGAGACGATATTTATCAATTCTATTTAATGTTGCGAGTTTATATGAAGGTAGGTTATTTTACAGTACATAAAAGCGGATCAATGCTTGTTTATAAATTATTAAAAAAAGTGATTGATCTGGAAATAAATTATAAGTTTTATTCTGCAAATAATTCTGATCAGGGTCGCTTTGTTAATATACCAGATGGCAACCCCGCTAATAGCGGTGAATTGAGCCAGCTATATAATGAAATTAGTTCAGGCATTGTTGGCCCACTACGTCGCCCCCTAAATGTCAAGTTTGATCATGATATTGTCCTTGTTTTAAGAGATCCGCGAGATTGTCTTGTCTCTATGTTTCATTCATTTACCAAAATACATGGTGGTATTCCTGAAGAGGAGAGGGAAAGGCGGATTAAAAAAGGAATTGATGGCTTCTGTTTACAGCGGCTGGAAGATTTAGCTAGTCGCTATGATATTTATATTGACGAGTATTTAGATAAACCTAATGTTACATTTTTGAAATACGAAGATATTTTTTTAGGTGATTCTGATAGTTGGATTTCATCGTTTCTGGATCCATTACACTTATCCGAAAATATACAGGCGGCTGTTTATGATTATTTTAAGGCCGAGGTATCTTTAGATACCGCTGATGGAACTACACATAAAAGAAGAATGCTACCTGGTGAGCATAAAAGTGCGCTTACTGGTGAGGCGAGTGCTGAAATTAATAGTAGGTTGCACAATATACTACAGCGGCTGAATTACAATTAGTTATTACTTTATTGTCCTGAATTATTTATTTGCGATTTTTAATATTTCCTCGACTGCACCATTCAGTGAGTTGCCTAAATTAAATACAGAGACGTCTCTGGTTTGTCGAATTTGTTCGATAAATTTTTCGCTATCCTGATAGATATCTTCGATAGCTTTGGGAAGTAAATCGAGTTGATTGGGCGGAATAATTTTGCCAATTTTATCTCTTATCGATACCTCAATGGGTATTTGTGTGACTCTATCAGCTTCAGGGTTGTTACATTTTTTTGGTACATCAATAAAAATGACTGGTCGCTCACAGGCAAAAGCATACTCCATGGCAACACCTGACCAGTCACTGATCATGACGTGGCTTTCATATAAAGTTTTATGATCTCGAATATCAGTTTGAAGTTGAAACCGTTGATGATTAGCAAACTGACTGATGATTGAGTTAATAAGCTCAGGTTTATGCTTGGTTGTCATCGGGTGGGGGCGAACGATTGTTCGATAGCCCGCCTCTAGCAGTACGCTAATGGTCTTGATTCCGCAGCTTTCCAAAATTGCATTTTCACCCCAGGAGGGCGCTATGATAACGGTTTTTACCCCGTTGACAGAAGGCTCGCCGACGCTAGCACGATGCTTTTTTACATCATTTATAATCGACTCCAAGCGTCTATAACCATCTTTATACAGGTGCTTGGGTTTTAGCCCGTAAATTTTTTCGGTCGCCCTGATTTCGTTTATTTGAAAGGGCCCAGTGCAGAATACAGTATCATAATGATCAAAGGCTGCCTGGCGATAGTTAGAGTGAGTGCTAACCATGGCATGAAAAAGATATAGATAATGTACAGGATAAGTCTGAGACCGTTTAAGGTGGTAATTCTCCAAGTCGGGCATTGTCATGATTACGAGATCGGCCTTTAGCGTTCTGAATGCTACGCTCCTGATAAGGCCATCCCCAATATAAAACTTTTTTATCCGATCATCGGATGAGTGCAATACGGTGTCATCGTGAGCGGATGTCAGGTAGCAAATCGTTTCGCCATATTTAGCAGTTAGTTGAGAGATGATACCTTCAAAATGAATCTTTGAATGAGTATCCTCGGCATAAAAAACAATTTTACGGTCTTTTTGTGGTAGGGCGTTGAATGCTTTCATATCTCGTTTGGCGCGAAAAAAAAGCTTTAAGCTATCAAAGACCATAATTGAAGTACCTTAATGCGTAGGAATACTTTTTAATAAATCTACTAGCTCGGATGTATTTAATTGGACGGGGTGATTGCCTAAGCGCTCCATATTAATCCCGGCGATAATGGTCTTAATGTCAGGTGAGTTGGCAATATGATGGTCGCCTAAATAGAGGTTCAGCCCGCAATCAGCCATTAAGGTATACCACAAGGATTTTGCGGCATTGCCAGAATCAACACCTAGCAGTTGTAAAAGCTCGGTGCGAGTTTGAGTGAATTCTTCATCGGTAACACCAGCACTCAGTAATGTTTCATTGGCTCTATCATGGTGAGGAAAAAAAGCTCCAAGTGTCATTGCTACGGCGTGACCGTGGGGAATACCAAAAAGGCTGGTGATAGTATAGGAAAGCGCATGGGGCGCTGTCGTTTTACTAATGTTGATGGCTTTGCC